>JBGTAT010000495.1:0-2091 GCA_041749755.1 Terrimicrobiaceae bacterium
CCCTGCCGAGCCTCGCCTCGCGGTCCCGCACCTGGATGGAGGAAACATTGAAAGCCGGAATCTCGAGTGATCCGGTTGTCTCCAACCTCATCGTGGGGATGGCGCTCGGCGTGACGTCCTCGCTGCCGGAGCAGCTTCAGGAGGAATTCCGAAACACCGGGACGTTCCACCTTTTTTCTGTGAGCGGACTCCATGTCGGGATGATCGGGCTCATCCTGTGGCAGGGCCTCAAGCTTGCGGGGCTGCGCCGCAGCCGCGCGGTCGCCGTCATCATTCCCGCCCTGTTTTTCTATACCCTCGTCACCGGCTGGAAGCCGTCGAGCATCCGCGCGGCCGTGATGGCCTCGATCTTTTTGATCGGTGTCACGTCGTCGCGCCAGCCGATGGCGTTCAACTCGCTCTGCGCGGCGGGGTTTTTCATCCTCGTCCAGTGGACGGCCGAGCTCTTCAATCCGGGGTTTCAGCTCTCCTTCCTCGTCGTGGCGGCGATCCTCTTCCTGGCCAGCCCGCTGCACGACCTGCTGCGCCGCCACCTGCACCCGGACGCATTTGTTCCCCGCCAGATCTGGACGGCGCGCGAAAAAATGACCGCGTCGTCCGCAGAGTATTTCGGCGGGCTTGCCGCGGTTTCGCTCGCCGCGTGGGCGGGCTCGCTTCCGCTCACGCTGATCTATTTCCACCTCGTTTCTCTCTCCGCGCTTCCCGCAAACTTCGTGATCGTCCCGCTGGCATTTTTGATCATGGCGACCGCGTGTGCGGCGCTTGCTGGCGGGCTCGTCTCGCTCTGGCTGGCCGCGGTCTTCAACAACGCCAACTGGGTTTTTACCAAGCTCCTCCTCGTGATGGTTCAGGCCGCGGCCAGCGTGCCCGGCTCGCATTTTTATGTCGGCATGCCGGCGTCCGCTCCGCTCGTCGTGACGGTCTTCGATTTTGGTAGCGGGGGAGGGGCTGCGGTCGAGTCGGACCGAAAAATCGCGTTGCTCGACTGCGGCCCGCAGCGTCATCTCGAATCCGTTCTGCGCCCGTGGCTGCGATCGCGCGGGCGCGAGGCGCCGGACGTCCTGCTCGTCAGCCACGGCGATGCGGGCCACATGGGAGGGGCGATCGGGTTTCTCGATTCATCGTCGCCCCCAAAAATCCTCGAGTCGATGGTCGACGACCGCTCGCCCGTGCGCGGACGATTTCACGCCGCCCTCGCGGCGCAGGGAACTCCAAAATCCCTCCTGCGCGACGGCGATCACGTTCCGCTTTTTGGCCAGACCTCACTCGATATCCTCCATCCGTCGCCCGGCCAGCCCGGGACCGAGGCGGATGACAAAGTGCTCGTCGTCCGCCTCCACGCGGGACCGACCAGGATCCTCTTTCTCGCTGATGCCGGAATGCCCACGCAAGCGCGTCTTCTGGAGTCCTCACCCGGCCGCCTCGAGGCGGACGTCCTCGTGGCCGGGATCCCGAGCTCCGGCATCCCGATGTCCGACGAGTTCCTGGACGCCGTGCGGCCGGGCCTCGTCATCATCACCGGCGCCGAATTTCCCGCCAGCCAGATCCCCGACCCCGACTGGTGCGATCGGGTCGCCTCGCGCGGCATTGAGCTCTTCCGCCAAGACGTCTCCGGCGCGGTGCGGATAGAGTGCGACCTTGCCCGCATCCGCGCCAGCGGGTATGTGGACGGACGGACGATCATTTGTCCTGCACCGGAAAAAATCCATGAATAACCGGGTCGACGACGGGGCCGTCACGTCGGGCAAGAGTAAAGACCTGGTCTGGTAGATCCAGCGGTGATCGCGCTCGGCTTGTGCACGCTTTGGAGGGACGCCCTCCGTGGCGTCCGACTTTAGGGAGATAAAAACCAAAAAGTCGGCGCTGACGGAGCATCGCCCTCCACTCGGGAACGAGCTCGCCACCTTTGAAGGCGACTTCAGTCGTTGGCACTGGCAGGGCAGGATGCCAATGCCAGTGCGCTGCGAAGCTGCGCACTCCTTCGGGGTGGAAGACCCCGACCATCGGCCGCCGTTGGGCTGGTGAGAACTTGAAGTAACCGCGTCGCCGTGAGGCGAGGTGGAGAGCAACGGAAAGAACCTGAACGACCGC
>JBGTAT010000496.1:0-10657 GCA_041749755.1 Terrimicrobiaceae bacterium
GCGGCGACGGACCGAACAGCTCGGACGGCATCGTGCCGTTCCAGAGCTCGCACCTGCCGGAGGCCGAGTCGGAACTCATCGTGCCGGCCGACCACGGGGCCCACGTGCACCCGGAGTCGATCCAGGAAATCCGCCGGATCCTCCTCCTCCACGCAGCTGACTCACAGCGCTAGTGCGCCATAACACCGGAAGGAACATCGAACATTCAACATCGAAGTTTGAATGGGGTGCGGGATGGGGGCTGGTGACGAAAATGCGGATCAACTCGTCTCATTCGACGAGCAATGGGTCCAGCGGCAACATTCAAAATTCAACAATAATCAATCGAAAATTGCTCGCATAATTTGCCGTCTTTAAGGCGGGCGAAACTAGGCGACACCACCGGTTTCAACGAACCCCTGCAGTTGCGTCCGCGCGGGAAGTTCAGCTCCTGTGGTGCGGAATCCGGCCGCGCACCAGAACTCCCCTGCCTGCGCGTGGACGAGTTTTTGCAATGCTGGTGGAACCCGGAGTAAAGCGGTCTTGTCCAGAGCAAAATCACTATTCCCCAACCGCCTTCGCTGCAGGCTCGGGTTTTTCGGAGAAGTTGACGTGGATGATGTTGCTGATCTCGCCCTGCTGGATTGGCGTCTCGTGTGCGACCTGACGCAGGCGCTTGGCATCCTCTGGTGTTACCCCGCGGGGCACAAACGGATTGTTCAGGACGCTGTCGTTGAATGCCGCCTCATAGAACATCGCCGCACCAAGGAACTGGCCATTGGCATTTGCATGAAAATCCCCCTCTCCCTTTTCGTTGATGCCATGGAGGCGAATCGGGTCGGGGCTGGTCATCACCGAATGGAAAGCGTCGCCCACGCGGATCATCCCTTGCCCGGTTTCTGCGGAAAGGTGAGCGTAGGCCGCCTTCAAGTTTTGATACATCGTCTCGGGATCTTTCAGGTGGGGGTTCTTGGGGTCCTGGTAACGGGGGCAGTCGGACGGATACGCCCAGGTCTGATGAAGGAGGATGCGGGCCCGGGGGGCATATTTTTTGATGTAATCGATCAATTTTTCGGCATGCGGCTGGAAGGTTTCGTACTGGGGGCTCTGATGGCTCACCTGCTGAATGGTCACCACATCCCAGGTCTCGCTCTGCAACGCTTCGCGCAGACTGATCTTCCTTTCCATCTCCCCAGTCGTCGTCGGCACCTTGTAGGGGCTTCCTGTGGGATTGAGGGGATCGGCTTCGAATGCCTCCAGGTAACTGACATGCTGCTGAAGCGAGTGCCCCCCAAGGTTGGCGCGGAAGAGAATCAATTCTTTTCCACCTGCCCTTGCAAGATCCGGAAGAAAACGGATGGAGTTTTCGGCGAAGCTGTTGCCAATGGTCAAAACCCTGGCTGTGGTTTTTGCAGCGGATTCGTCCGCGTGGGAGATGAGGGTGAAGAGAAGGAATAGCGAAGAAAGGACCTGGAGGCTTCGGAATTTCATGGTGCGAAATGTTATTCCCGTTGTAGGGGAATCGGTTTCCTTATCAACACCAAGTTTGACCGATGACCTTGATGCCCCCCACCGGGGAGGTTCCGCTTGGTCTCAGCCTTCGGCCGAGGGATCCGTTACCTAGAATTCAGATCAGATATTCTCACCTCACCCATTTTTGTGGCGCTGTCTCCCAATCCCCCTCGTGAAGCCTCCGGGAAGCCCGGAACCCCGTCTCGGATTTCCTCGGAAAGCCACGGTCCTGCCCAGATGCGGAATTGCGACGAACCCTCCGCTCCACTTTACGTGTGTCACAAGCGTGGGTCATCCCCAAATCGTCCTGGCGGCGCCGCGCTTGACCTGAGGGCCAAGCATGAGGTCAGATCCCAGGCATGCACATGGAGCAACTTCGCGAGCTTCTGCTCGGCTTCCCCGGCGTGACCGAGGAGGAACCGTTCGGCCCGGAGGTCGTCGTTTACAAAGTCATGGGAAAGATGTTCGCCTTGGTGGACTACGACTCGGTGCCGCCGACGATGAACCTCAAGTGCGATCCCGACCGGGCCCTCGATCTGCGGGATGTCCACGATGCGATCAGGCCCGGATGGCACATGAACAAGCGCCACTGGAACACCCTCGACCTTGACGGCAGCCTGCGCGGTCCGCTCGTGGCTGAGTTGGTCCGGCATTCATATGATCTGGTGGTGGCAGCCCTGCCGCTCCGGGTCCGCGAAAAGAGAGCCCCAAAATCAAGGTCTGAAAGACTCTGCACCCGGCGGGGGTCGAACCCACAACCTACGGCTTCGGAGGCCGGCACTCTATCCAATTGAGCTACGGGTGCGTCTGAGGGGCGGGCCAACGGCCCGCTCAGGACCTGAATCCTCATCGATCCGCGGCGAAACATCAACCCCAAAGATTTTTCAATCCGGAGGCAGGGCGGGCGGTTTTTTTCTGCCCCATTTCGGCAGGAGGGATCGGAAGATTTTCCGAGTTTCCTGGATCGGGCGGTCCTCGATGAAGTAGGCGATGGCGGCCTTGCCGATCGCGTAGGTTCCGGCACCGGCGACAAATCCCGAGATGGCATTTCCCCAGAAGGGGACGAAGCGCACGACCGCGCGGGCGCCTTCGCGGAGCACGAGTCCGGCGCCGATATTGAACCCGAGGGCGCCAAGAAATTCGGCGACCAGTCGCGCGCTGAACGGGCGTCCGGTGGTGTGGATGATCATTCCGACCATGAGGGTTTGCAAGGTCGTCAGGATCGGCATGTCGGCGAGGGGGATCGGCTGGACGCCGATGACCCCGCAGACGGCGCTGAAGGATTTGAGGAGGGATCCGGCGATGTGGGCCTGCGCGTGGCGGGCATTCGTGGCACGGGCGAACTCGAGCTGGGCGGGAAGCGGGAGGGCGGTGCAGATGGCCTCATCGCAGAGCGGGTCGCCCTTTGCCAGCACCCGGGGGACCCTGTTTGCCAGGGTGTGTTCCGAGGAAAGCCGGGCCTGGAGCCGGAACGTGGCTTGGTCAGCCAGCCCGATCACCGAAGCCGTGGAAAGCTCGGCACGCCCGACGGCTTGGCGCCATTCCTCCTCGGAGCATTCGTCGCCGCCCAGAAAAATCACGATGTCCGGCTGATGGCGCTCGAGCCCGGCCGCGACGAAGGCGTCAGCCGCAGGGGTCCGGCCATCCAAGATCTGGATTTCGCCGCGCCCAGGCACAACAAAGGATCGCCACCCCTGGTCGATCCCGCCGGCGGTGAGGTCCAGCGTACCGAGCGACGCCAGAAATTCCTGGGCCGGCTGGCCCTCCGGCCCGACAAGGAGGAGCCTGGCGGGACGCTGCTCCAAAAAGAGCTGCCGGATCGGGGTCAGTTCGCGCAGGATCGGCTTCTGCAGGCCGCCGGGAAGCTTTTCAATGAGCCCTCCCAGGCGGTCAAAAACCGTCAGCAGGGAGTCACGGTTCAAAGTGGGCCAGGTCGTTCAGGACCGTCTCCGTGTGTTCCTCGGGCTTCACCTTTCGGAAGATTGATTGGATCGTGCCGTCCGGTCGAATCACGAACGTCGTGCGTTCGGTGCCCATATATTTTTTCCCGTACATGCTTTTTTCCACCCAGACCCCGTACGCCTCGACGATCTCATGCGACTCGTCGCTGAGGATCGGGAACGGAAGCCCGAATTTTTCGATGAACTTTTTATGGCTGGCCGGGGAATCGACGCTGACGCCGAGGATGACCGCCTCCGTTTTGAGCAGGTCGGGGTACCGGTCGCGGATCGAGCACGCCTGCTTGGTGCAGCCGGGAGTGTCGTCTTTGGGATAGAAGTATAAAACAACCGTCTTTCCTGCCAGGTCGGAGAGGCGGAGAGTTTTGCCATCGCCAAATTCCCCGCCGACCGCCACGGCTGAGAAGTCAGGCGCTTTGCAGCCAAGTGTAAGTTCTTTTGCCATCGCCAAGAGAGTCTACCAACTGCCCGGCTCCTGCAAGTCCCGACCCGCACTTTGCCGCCGGCACCCGCCGGTCAGATCGCCTGCTGAACCTGCAGGCGGGAAACCATCTCGCGGATGTGGCGCATCCCCCTCCGCTCGCTGAGAATTTTTAAGCTTCGCTCGGGCGAGCCCCACTCGAGAATTTCAATCGTCACTTGGCGGACGCCCCAGCGGTTCATTTCGCGGGCGGACGGTTTGAACAGGTCGATCGTGCCGTTCCCGACCATCGCGCTGCCATAGTCGTCCACGATGTATTCCTGCCCGCTCTCGATCACCCGAAACCGGGTGCCGACCGGGTAGAGGGACCAGTCGGCAGCGGCGCTCCGCACGCGCCCGCTCTTGAGAGGCTGCCCGAGCGCATTCGAGGCCGGATGGTCGCCGTTGCACTCGGCGCCGTACGTGTAGGCCGTCGTTCGCACGGCCTCGATCCGCTGGCCCATTTGCGCGGTCGGCTTGGATGCTTCCGCCGCACCCATCGCAATCAGCAGCAGCACCATGGAGGAGAGAATTTTCTTCATTGAGCCGGGGAACCTAGGGAGGGATCCCGCCAGCGCAAGGGATTATTTTCCTTTATTGAGACAGTGTCTCATTAAATAGATCGGGCACAGGCAGGCATTTTAGGATCAACGCTGTTCACTTAAGTGGCACCGGCATCTTGCCGATGCGATTATTTTTCGGCACATCGGCAGGATGCCCATGCCACGGTGTCCTGCAAAGTGAACAGCATTGATTTTAGGAGAATTCCCCCTCTGGCGAGGCGGGCACATATGGACGATTGCCGAAAGTTGATTTTCGATGGAGACGCGAAGATCCTTGGGGGCGCCCCGAGGCACCTGAGGTTGCCCTTATAGATCCAAAATCATCATTCTTCAATCCATCTCCTCCCGAACACATGCTCACTTGCCCCAACAGTCCGCTAGGGGCGGGAGCGCTTACCCGCCCCAGCGCGCGCCGGAGCTGAGGGCGGGGGTCCAGCCGCGCAGGTGGCCGTCCGCGTAGTCGGTCTTTCCGATCGCTCCGATCATCCGCTTTCCGGTGGCCTGCCGGAAGTATTTGCTCATGCTCTCACCGGTATGGCATCCCCAGCTTTTGACGAAGGCGTCCTTTGTGAAGAGCCCGCGGTGGAGCTTGGAAAGCTCCGTTTCGTGGAGCCAGCTTTTCGAGCCGCTGTCGACTTCGTTGCTGTAGTCGAACATCCAGCACGCCCGGTTCGAGTGTCCGAAGAACTCGAAGTTGGCGATTTTAACCTGGCTGCGCGGGCGGCCGGCGTTGAGGTAGTTGATGACGTCGGTTCCGGAGTCGATCCAGACGAGGTTCACGTTATATTTATCGCGGACCGACAGGATATTGCTGATGAGGTCGGCGTTGTCCTGGCGTGAGCCGCGTCGGGCGTAGCTGGGCCGGTGGACGAGCCAGGTGATCTGGGCACCCGGGCCCTGCTCCTTGCGAAGCTGCTCGATCCGGACGCGGGCGGCCCGGATAAAGTTCCCCCACCAGCGGTCGTGCGGGGCGGCTTTGTACTTTTCCCACTCGATGAGGGACGGCCCCCCGCTGAGCAGGATGTATTCCTTTTGCACCTGGGCCATGGCGGACAGGGTGCCGGCGAGAAAAACGATCAGGATGGCGCGCAACATGGGGATCAAGATTGGCGCTGCGGGCAGAAGTTCAAGCACATTCGGCTGGCGTCGGGCAGGAAAATTTGTCAACGATCCCGGCATGTCACTGTCACCCTCCGACTACGAGAAGCTTGGCGCGTTTTATCTTGGGCGTCCCGTTGATGGCACGGCCCCGCTTCTCTACGACTCCCGGGACCTGGTGACCCATGCGGTCTGTGTCGGGATGACAGGAAGCGGCAAGACCGGCCTGTGCCTGGCCCTCCTCGAGGAGGCGGCGATGGATGGCGTGCCGGCGATCATCATCGATCCGAAGGGGGACCTGGGAAACCTGCTGCTGACATTTCCCGAGCTTCGCGGGGAGGATTTCCGTCCGTGGATCGTTGAGGATGACGCCCGGCGGAAGGGTGTCGAGCCGGACGCCTGGGCCTCTCGGCAGGCGCAAACGTGGTCCGAGGGGCTCGCCTCCTGGGGCCAGAGCGGAGAGCGGATCCGCGAGCTGAAGCAGAAGGCCGACTTTGCGATCTACACTCCGGGCAGCGAGGCGGGGATCCCCGTGAACCTGTTTGCTGCCTTTCGGGCTCCCGCCGACGCGTCCGATCCCGAGGCGCTCGGCGAGCGGGTGCAGACGGCCGTGGCCGGTCTCCTGGGATTGCTCGGGATGGCGTCCGATCCGTCCAAGAGCCGCGAGGGGGCGTTCCTGGCGGCCATCTTCCACCATGCGTGGAGCTCCGGGCAAGACCTCGACCTGGGGTCGATCATAACAAAAATCCAGCAGCCACCATTTGAAAAGGTCGGCGTGCTCGACCTCGAGGCATTTTTTCCTGTCAAGGACCGGTTCGAGCTGGTCGTGGCACTCAACACCCTCCTCGCCTCCCCTGGCTTTGCCGCGTGGAGCTCGGGCGAACCGCTCGATATCGCAAAATTCCTCGCTGCCCCGGACGGGCGCCCGCGCCACGCGATCTTCTCGATCGCCCACCTCGACGACGCGCAGCGGATGTTTTTTGTCACCCTGCTTCTGAACGAGGTCGTCGCGTGGATGCGCCGGCAGAGCGGGACGACCAGCCTGCGGGCGATCGTCTACATGGACGAGATTTTCGGATACCTTCCCCCGGTCGCGAACCCGCCATCGAAGCTTCCGATGCTCACGCTTCTCAAGCAGGCCCGCGCCTTCGGCGTGGGCGTCGTGCTCGCAACCCAAAACCCGGTGGATCTCGACTACAAGGCGCTCGCAAATACCGGGACTTGGTTCATCGGACGCCTGCAGACGGACCGCGACAAGGCCCGCGTCATCGAAGGCCTCCTCGGGACCTCGTCCAAACTCACCAAATCCGACCTGGAAAATGTGCTCGCTGGCCTGGGGAGCCGGAAGTTTCTCATGAACAACGTTCACGAGGATGCCCCGGTGGTTTTTGAATCGCGCTGGGTGATGAGCTACCTCCGGGGCCCCCTCACCAAAGATCAGATCAAGATCCTCATGTCCGGAAGGAAAATCCCCGCCGCCAGCCAGGTCGCCAGCACGCTGGCGCCTGCGACCGATAGCGGCAAGTTGCCCCCGCTCCCCCCGGGGATCCACCAGTTTTTCCTGCCCTCAGAGGGAACCCTCCAACCCCGGCTTGTGGGCTCCGCAAAGGTCCGGTTCTCGGACGCCAAATTGGGAATCGACGAAACCCGCGAAATCGTTCTCGCTGCCGAGTTTCCCGCTGGGATCGAGGAGCCGCGCTGGACGGAGCCGGTGGATGCCAGCCCGGAGGATTTTCTGACATCCCCTCCCCCGGACTCCTGCTTTTCCGCTCTGCCGGCCTCGGCCGCTGCCGCAAAAAATTACGCGGCATGGGGGAAGGTGTTCACCCGCTGGGTCGCGGATAACGAGCACCTCGCGCTGCTGCGCTGCGCGGCTTTGGGACTCTCCTCCAAACCGGGCGAGCGGGAGGCGGATTTCCGATCGCGGGCGGCGCTGACGCAGCGCGAACTCCGCGATGCCAAGGTCGAGGCGCTCCGCAAAAAGTTTGCCCCAAAACTGGCGGCGCTCGAAGCCCGGATGGCGCGGGCCGAGGCAGCCGTCCAGAAGCAAAAGGAACAGGCTCAGCATGCGACCGTCCAGACCGCGATCTCGGTCGGCTCCACGATCCTCGGCGCCCTCTTCGGGCGGAAGGCATTTAGCGCGACGACGATCAGCAAGGCGTCCACAGCCGCCCGCGGGGTCAGCCGGGCCATGCGCGAAGGCTCAGATGTCTCGGCAGCCAAAGAATCTGCCGGCGCCCTCGCCGCTGCCCAAGCCCAGCTCGAGGCCGACTTCGCCGCAGAATCCGCCGCCCTCGTAGCAAGCCTCACGGAACCGGAAATCGAGTCCTCTTCGATCAAGCCGTCGCGAGGAGGGACTTCAGTGACCTTCTTCGGGCTCGGCTGGGTCTGAGACGGTAAAACCAATACTCAACGACCTGCGCAGGGGGACGCGTTGAGATTCCATTTCTTGACGCGATGTTTGATTTGGGTCAATTTTACCGGATGAACGCTCCACTCGTCGCGGGGAATGTCGGGAAAAACCTTCACTTCCCCGGGGCTTGGAGAACTTTCGCCCGCAGAGGGCTCAAACGAGATTGGCGGCGAGCCTGCGCCATGCTGATGGTGTGCACGGGCATTCCGGCCAACCTTTTCGCAGCCGATGCGGTGCCGTACGTCTTCAAAAACGATACCGGGCTGAGCTCGAGCCAGGTCTTCATCCAATTTTTGAATGCGACATCGACGGTGACCGGGACGTACAGCAACGTTTTTGGCGAGAACCAGGCACTTCAGGCGAACACCGCCTATTCGCTCGACCAGATTACGGACGTGAACGGGATCGCGCGGGTGAACGTGTCCGATTTCAGCGGGGGAAGAATTTTTGTAAACTTCGGGCCCTACGGGCTTCAGGGGATGGGGCCGGGCTACACGCCCGCCGCCCAGACATCGACCGATCCGAACTATTCCACGCGCTACCAGTATTTCGAGCAGACGATCGTTGCTCAAGGTGCGGGCACCGCCGTGTATACCGACCTTTCGTACATCGACTTTACGGCTATTTCGCTCTCCATGCAGGCGCAATATACCGCCAATGGAACGGTGAATACCAACGTGCAAAATCCGAATCAGATTTCGGCGAACACTCAGCTCCTGGTGAACGCTGCCTATGCCCAGTCGGGAACGAACACGGTTGCCCCGGCGATCCCTCCGGCCCCCACGATCCCTAATCCCACCGCAAACCCGGCGGCGATCATCCCGGGCGGAGCCTCCCCGAACCTTCCGAACACCGAGTTTGCCCGGGTGATCAGCCCGCAGTTCAGCGCGGAGGGAGTGTACCACGATTTTACCGCCTACCTGACGAGCCTGACCGCCAACAACACGGCCGTACGGCTGGCGGGCACCTTTGTGGGAACCGGCACCCAGCCGACGGGGAACATTTCAACCCAGGGACAGACCTACGATTTCACCGGGAACTTTTCTGGAAACCTGACCACAGGGGGCATCACGTTGACCGCGCAGCCGCTCTCCGGAAATGCCGGCGTATCGTGGTTGGGCAACTCGACCGCTTCAGGGGTCGGGAACAACGCCACGATCTACATCCCGTACGCCTCGCTGAACTCGCAGGACGGCATCTACGGGAACAATGGCAACTACACGATTACCTCCCCGGGGTATTCCACCGACCAGGTCGGGATCAGCAACGACGTCTGGGGCCAGGTGGTCGGCGACCTCTACGCCGGGCTGAGCTTCGGATACGTCGGCAGCATTGCCCTCTTTGGAAACAGCACGATCGGCAGCCTGGCCAGCTCGCAATGGTGGGCGAGCGGGGAGTCGAATGTCAACGGAACTACGATCGCCAACGGAACCCCCGAAGGAGAACAGATCCTCTTCGCCAATACTCCGGCCGGACACAAAATCTATTTTTCCGACGTCCAGAGCAACCCTCTTTTTTACAACGGCTACGCCGCGAGTCTCACCGGGGGGCCGAACCCGCTCACCACCGGCTACGGGTTTCCGCTGCAGGACCGCCTCGGCAACAACCTGCTCTATTATAACACAGCAAACCCTCTGACCGCCGACACCCAGGTTCTCCTGACGATCAACCCCGACGGCACCTCGGCGCTCCCGACGGGGATCTGGAGCGGGAATGGAACGGACGGGCAGTGGGGGACCGCTACAAATTGGGTGGGCAGTGCCGTGCCTGGTGGAAACGCCTCGGTCCAGTTTGTCGGCAACCACACCCAGACGGTGACGGTCGATACCGGCGGCAACCGGAGCGTGGCAGGAATCGCCTTCAACTACGCCGCCGGGAACTTTACCATCGCGAACAACACGATCACCCTCACCGGGGACGTCGTGAACTCGTCTAATAAAACGCAGACGATCAACAGCAACCTCACCCTCGGCTCGAACAGCACGGTCACGGCCGCCTTCGGAGACCTGGCATTTGGCGGAGCCATCGCCCTGAAAAATTCCGCGACCCCGAACACGCTCACCTTCTCAGGAACCCAAAATTCGACGGTCAGCGGGATCATCTCCGACGGCAACGGCACGGGCGCCGGCGGCTCGGTTGTCAAAACAGGAACTGGCACCCTCACGCTGGGCGGGAACAATACCTTCACCGGCGGCGTGGCCCACAAGGCGGGCACATTGGTTCTTGGCAATGACCAAGCTGCGGGCACTGGCACGCTCACCTTCGGAACGGCGGGATCAGCTGACGCGATCGTCCAGGCCGCGGGGGGCAATCGGACCTTGGCAAATGCGATTGCGGTCGCCGGGAACACCACGTTTAGCGGGTCAAATGGCTTCACATTTTCCGGCCCGGCCACCCTCACCGGCGGCAACATCACGCAGGGGAACTCCACGGTCATGTTCAAAGATTTCCTGTTTACCAACTCCGCAGCCGTCGTCTTCGGAGGCGCGATCGGGGAAAGCGTGGCCGGCAGCTCGTTCACCAAGGCAGGCAGCGGAACAATGACATTTAGCGGCAACTCGGCCAACACCTTCACCGGTGGGCTCTCGGTCGCGGATGGCACCCTCGTGCTCAACAAAACTTCTGGCGCCGCCTACGGGGGAAACCTCACCGTCGGCGACGGCACCGGCCTGGC
>JBGTAT010000497.1:0-2137 GCA_041749755.1 Terrimicrobiaceae bacterium
GCGGTCTCGACCGCGCACGGGCATACGCGGGGGGTCGGGGATGCGGTCCGCGCGATCCGCGACGCATTCGCCGGGCTGCCGATCATCGCGGGAAATGTGACGAGCGCAGCCGGTGTCGAGTTCCTGGCATCGTGCGGCGCAAACACGGTGAAGGTCGGCCAGGGGCCGGGTTCGATCTGCACGACAAGGGTCGTGGCGGGCGTCGGAATCCCCCAGCTCACCGCCCTCTACGTCTGCTCGAAGGCAGCTGAACTTTGCGGGGTCAAAATTTTGGCAGACGGCGGGATCACAAAATCCGGCGACATCGTGAAGGCGCTGACCCTTGCGGATGCGGTGATCTGCGGGAGCCTCCTCGCGGGATGCCCGGAAGCGCCGGGCCAGATCATGGAGATCAACGGAAAATTTTATAAGCAATACCGCGGGATGGGAAGCCATGCGGCGATGAAGGCCGGCAGCGCGGCCCGCTACGGGCACTCGAAGGATGCCGCACAGAAGACCGCAGCAGAAGGGGTCGAGGCGCTCAAGGAGGTGTCCGCCGGCGCGGATAGCGTGCTGGCCCAGCTGGCGGGCGGTCTGCAAAGCGGGATGGGATACCTCGGGGCCCCCACGCTGGGCGACCTTCGCCGGAATGCCCGATACACCCGGCTGACCGCAGCCGGCATGCGGGAGAGTGCCCCGCACGACATCATCGAGGTGAAGACCGGCAACGGATGAGATCTGACCACGGCCGGGCCCACGACTACGAGCACCTGATCCGGCGCTGGAAGCGCGTGGCCGCACGCTGCCGGCTCGACATGCAGCCTTACTCAGAGAGCGGAGGGTTCCCGATCTACCGGCTCGCCTCCGTCCGCCCCGATCCGTCCGCCCCCTCGATCTATTTTTCTGCGGGGATCCATGGCGACGAGGCGGCGGCCACCGAGGGGCTCGTGACGTGGGCGGAGGAAAATTCTGAAGCCCTCCGCCGGATGCGCGCTCTGATTTTTCCCTGTCTGAACCCCTGGGGCCTGGCAAACAACTGCCGGCTCGATGCGGCCGGCCGGGACCTCAACCGGAGGTTCGGCAAGCGCCGGGCTCCGCAGATCGGCCATCAGATCCGGGCCATCGGGAAGACGTCGTTTGATGTCGCGCTCACCCTGCATGAGGATTACGACGGGCAAGGGATCTACATCTATGAGGTGGCATCCCGGAAACCGTTTTGGGCGGAGCACCTGCTGGCTGCCGCGGCACCCCATCTTCCTCCCGATCCCCGGCGGACGATCGAGGGTCGGCCGGCGCGCGGCGGGATCGTGCGGCGGAAAATCACCCCCGACCTGATGCCCGATTGGCCGGAAGCATTTGCCCTCCACTTCTCCTACGCCCGGCGAACGTTCACGATCGAGACGCCGTCCGAGTTCGATATCGCGGCCCGGGTCGCCGCCCAGGTCGCGGTGATTGACCGGGCCGTCGAACTGGCAGGTTGATCGCCTGCTCGCGAAGATTTGCATTTCCGGCCGGTTCTGATTGGATCGGCGGGATGGAACGTAAGGCGACAGTTGAAAGGACGACCTCGGAGACCGCGATCCGGCTTGGCTTGGTCGTGGACGGCTCAGGAAAATCGACGCTCTCCACGGGGATCGCCTTTTTTGATCACATGCTGACCCTCTTTGCGAGGCACGGGCTTTTTGACCTCGATCTCGAAGCGAAGGGCGACCTCGAAGTTGATTTTCACCACACCGTCGAAGATACCGGGATCACCCTCGGGCAGGCGCTCACGAAGGCGCTTGCCAACAAGGCCGGCATCCGGAGGTACGGGTTTTCCTATGTCCCGATGGACGAGGCACTGGTCCGCGTGGTCCTGGATTTGAGCGGACGTCCGTTTCTCGCTTACAACGCGCCGGCGGACGTCGAGCCGATCGGTGGAACATTCTCGTTCCAGCTCGTCGAGGAATTTTTGCGCGCGCTCTCCGTCCACGGGGGAATGAACCTCCATGTCGACATTTTGGCCGGCCGGGACGCCCACCACATGGCGGAAGGCGTCTTTAAGGCGCTCGCGCGCGCGCTCGATCAGGCGACTCAGCTGGATCCCCGCGTGGAGGGGGTGCCGAGCACCAAGGGCTCGCTGTGAGCTCCGCCCGGGTCGGCGTGGTGGATTACGGGC
>JBGTAT010000498.1:0-6358 GCA_041749755.1 Terrimicrobiaceae bacterium
AGCGGCCGATGCGCTGGCGGCAGCGGACCTGCGCCGGGCGTTCACGTTCTCAACCGATGATAAGGAGTTCGACCTGGCCCGGACGCCCGGACGGGAGGCGCTGCGGAAGCCGGCGATCCTTAACCTGCCGGATAGCTGCGGCGGGCCGCTGGAGGCAAGGCAGCGGGGGCTCGAAGAGATGTCGTTTATCGGAATCCCGATCGCCTGCCCCCCGGGGACGGATGCCTTCCAGGTCAGGCTCCAGGCCTCCCACCCCGGCCGCCTGGAGCGCCTAGTGGTGGACTTTCTTGCCTTGGTTTCGCCGGATGGATCCGCTCCTTGGGGCGAGACGTCGAAGGGTGAGCCCAGGGGCTTTGACTTCTGCCTGTCGCCCTCGCGCACCAAAGGTCAATCCTGGGGGTTCTACCACGCCCGCCGGGCCGTGCCCAACGGGGAGCTGGTGACGCTGGTGATTCCCTTCGGGGATTTTGTCTGCGCCTATGGCTCGGGCGGACTCCGCCAGCGACACCAGGGGCAGGAACCGCTCCGGGCCGGAGAGGTGGTCGCGCTCGCCCTGGTCTCCCCGTTCCGCCAAGCCTCGGCCGAGACGTCCTTCACCATCCATTCGATCGAGGCGGTCCGCCTTAAAAATTAAAGTCCGCCCGCAGGCTCGGTCGCGGCGCGCCTCGGCGCAGGCTCATGGTGAAGCGATTTCGAGGCTCAGCACCTGGTAGGCGGAGAACCGGACGCGGTGGCCACGCATCGCCGGGCGTGCGTCTTCACCCGAGAGCGTCACCCTCTTTGCCCTCCAGCCTGGTGCCAGAAGGATCTGTGCCTCGCCCGAGCGACCCAGAGTTTCGTGCAGCCGCAAAGTCCATCGCCCGGCACCTGACGGGGCCGCCCACACCGGCTGGAGGGAATCTCCTCCGGACATCCCGAGAAACCCGCCGGTCCTGGGTTCGCCACGATATTCCCACGGCGGAGTGAAGAGGCATTCCGCCTGGGCGCAGGGGTGCTCCTCGCGCCGTGCTGCCGGGTCGAACCGACCCACGGCCAGAAGGATCCGATGTGGTCCCAGATCGCTTAGGACATGCGGCGCGAGGGTGCGGCGGAGGGGCTCCGGGTGGCTGCCAGCCTTCGCCCCCCTTTCCTCTGCTGTGATTTTTGCGCTCCGGACCAGGCTGACCCCAAGCGACCCGTCCCGGCAGGAAAATCCATATTTGGATTCGGTGACGACAAACAGTCCCTCCGACTCCGGGTCATCCGTGACAGCAGCCCAGCGGCTGCCGGGAACTTCCCACATCGCCTCCGCCTGAGGGGATCCCCCCAGCTGCGGGCGCCGCACACTTCCAAAGGGCGCTCCGAACCGCGCGTCCCGGCCCATAAACTCCGTGGGAAAAACCGCTTTGAGCAGCTTGTTCTCCTCGTTCCACTCCAGATCATACGCAATCCGCAAAACCGCTTCGTGGGCGTCGAGGCTGTATCGGATGGTGACCCGGCTCCTCTTTCCCAGCGGCTTTTCGAAGGCCACTGTGCCGCGCCAAGCCTCCGATAGCTCCACCCGGCAAACCGCCTTTTGTTTGTCCTCCACCCCCGCTGAGAGGGCCTGGCGGTCAATGTCCCAGGCCTCAAATTGCTGAGGCTGGTCGGGAAACAGGAGGAGGGCGTTCGCGGGACCGCGCAGTGGAAGCGGCCTGCCGTCCACGCTCATCGCCGAGATGCGGCCCAGCGAATCAAACGCTGCCCGGCACCGCCCGTTGGACAGCTCCCTTGAAGTCGCCCGGACCGGATCCTCCTCCAATGCGGCGAGGGCTTCCAGGGGAGTTCCTGAGAGGGGAGGCAGCAGAAACGCTTTGCCCCGGATGTGATGGATCCTTGCTATCGGGAGAGGATTGAAGAGCGAGCGCCGTCCGCCCTTCGCCCCGAGCTCTCGCAGGGCGGACCGATGAGCCCCCTCGCTGAGGGCGGCCAGTTCGCGGGAGGCCTCCGAATAGACCTCGTGGATCGAGCTTCCCGGGATGTAGTCATGAAATTGCGCAAAGATCAGGCGTTTCCAGGTCGGCGCCGGCAGCGGAAGTCCGGAGGTGACGCAGCGGACGGCCTCGTGAGCCTGAAGGCTGCGCTCTGCAGTGCGCATGGCCGACTTGATTGCGCCGTGGGTGGTATAGGTTCCCCGATGGCACTCGAGATAGAGCTCCCCGCGATAAACGGGAAGGCGGCTCCGCAACTTTCCGAGGCGATGAAAAAATCCGTCGAGGCGTCCCCACAAGGACCGCGGAATCCCGGCCAGATCCCCCATGCGGCGGGCCCTCTCGCACATCTCCTCCGTGACTCCGCCGCCGCCATCCCCGTAGCCGGAGGGCGCCAGAAACTCCGGATGCACATCGCACTGACGATGCCCCGCAGCCCCTCCCCGCAGGTCGGCCGCCGTCACGGCCTGATTGTATCCTGCGCTGTGGCAAAGGTGGGATACAACCTCGGTTCCGTCGCTCCCGGCCCAGACAAAGCTGGAATGCGGAAACGGGGTAACCGTGTTCCAGGCCAGCTTGGTTGTGAAGAACGAGTCTGCGCCCGCCTCCCGGATCAGCTGGGGAAGACACCCCGCATAGCCAAAGACATCCGGCAGCCAGAGGATCGAGGACTTCCTTCCATGAAGGGCCTGGAAAGCCTCCTGACCGACGAGGAAGCTGCGCGCCAGCGCCTCCCCGCAGGCGAGCAGCGTATCGCTCTCCACGTAGGTGACGCCTTCGGCCTCCCACCGGCCCTCCTTCATCCGGCGCTGCGATTCCTGCCAGATCCCCGGGCAGCGCTCCTTGACCGCCTCGTAGCTGGCCGGCTGCGAGTAGGCAAATTGGAATTCGGGATAAATGTCCATCAGGCGGTTCGCGGTCGCAAAGGTGTGCACGGCTTTAAACTCCCCGACGTGCTCAGGCCACATCCACACCAGGTCGATGTGCGCATGGCCGGTGAGCACGGCCGAAGGCACCGCGCCCCCGCCGCGGAACTCCCGAAACGCGCGGTCCAGCGCCAGCTTTGCGGCGGGTAACCCCTCCGCATCCAGCCCGTCGATCGCCCCGTCCAAAGCTCTTAAAAGGCGCCTGAGAAGGGGGGGCATCGCGCCAAGCAGGGGCTTGGTCCCCACGCCATAGAATTCGGTAGGGCGCCCGGGAAACGCGGCCTGCAACTCCTCCCGCATCAGATCCTCCAGCACCAGAAAATCGTGCAGCACCTCCCAAGCGAGGTCGTCCCGCCTCCACAGCCCGGCTCCGTCCAGCCGGCTGCCGGCCGGGTCCAGGCCGGAGGCTTCCGGGTGCCAGATGGCGGTCTGGCAAACCACAGACTCAACCCAAACCTCGCTTACCCCCGCGGGAAGCGGCGCGTGACGGTGGGCGACATCCAGACCGTAGAACGCATCGCCCCCGACAAAAATCGTCGCCTCCGACTGGTCCTCCCACCGAAAATACCGGCGGCCGCGGCCTTTCGGAAAGCGGACCAAAAACCACCGCTGGTCCCAGAGCTTCCCGTAATGATGCGGAAACGATGTGACCCTCTCGCGGGGCAGCCGCATCGCCTCGCGAAGCCCGACGTGCTTTTCGGTGGACGGCGCCGCGAAGATTTCTACCGCCCCCTCGGCCCGCGACCAGACCCTCTCCCGCACCCTCGCAATCGCAGTGGAAACGCGGGCGGGCACAAGCTGGAGAAACGGGTTGGATGGATACATGTTGGCTGGAAAGTCTAAAACGGTTACGGGTGCAAGCTGTGGCTGCCCGCCGGGAAGGCGGCAGAGGTGAGGTACGGGCAGGGATTCCGTGGCATCATCAGACCTCTTCCTAATAACGCAACTCCCGGAGGTAAAGCTGCCGCATCGGCGGGGCTCCCGTCGGCGAGTTCGTGATCGCCCCCGTGGCCTCATCATACTCCGGAGCGCGCTCGTAAACCGCCTGCAGATAGGACTCCCCCACCACATTCGTCTGCCCGGCCGACGTCACCTGCAGGACCTGCGCCAGGCTGAAGATGGAGAACTGGTTCCCGCGCGTGGTCAGCTTCTGGTTCAGGCTCCTCACGATCCCCTCAACCCGCCGGTCGGTCGTGTTTGTGGCGGTGTAGATGCTGTTGGTGCCCGGGCCCACCCACCAATCCGGATTGCCCGGAAGATTCGTGGCGGCAAGGTCGGCAAGAAATTCAAAGGGCGTGGTATAGGGAATATCGGCAGAGTTGCGGTCCGAGGCCATCTGCTGGAAACGCGAGAGGAAAAGGCCGCGGTGGCTGGTGGCGTTTGTCAGGTCGTTCCCAAAGGGAATATTCCGGAAGGGAACATTCAATGCGGCAATCGGGTTATAGTCGCGAAAATCTATGGTCTGCGCTTTGACCGTCACGGAATCGATGATTGTGTCGGACTGGGTTTTGGAGTTGCGAGCCACCTGGAAAAATGGCTTTGCCGCATTGATGTTGACCCTTCCGTAGGAACTGAACGTCCGCTGGCCGATTGGCGCGGTTGCGGGCTCTGCGGGGTAAGCTGCCATGTGAAAAGCGTCCAGCAAGAGCCAGTCGGGCGGATATTCCACCCCGTTGATCAGGGAGCGGCCATCCCCCCAAAGCCTGGGGGTCGACCACGCAAGAAAAGGGGACGACACCGTTGTGACCGGGACCTCGCCAATCCAGCCCAACCCGGCCAGTCCCGCCCCGAATCCCTGGTCCCTGTCGGCCGTATATTGCGGGATTCCGCGATCCGGGCCGAAGAATAATGCGCTCTCGACGAGGTCGGGCGTGTTGGCGGCCGATCCGTAGTCATCCACCCTCCAGCCGGGAGGGTCCACCGCGTTCACGGAGTTGGTATTGAGCCTGCCGATGCTGGGATTCAGGCTGGAAGCGTTCGTATTGGCCAGGATTTCGACCCAGTTCTTGAACGCCCCGAAGCGCGGGTCCCCCCGGTAGCCACCGTCCCCGGCGGGCTGCACGACGAGATGGAAGGTGTTGGTTTGATTGGCCAGCAGCCCGAACGGAGCATTTGTGGAAATAGGGATGCTGTTGGTCTGGTAGCCCTTGCCGTGATACTTCAGCACAACCGTGACGTTGGTCGGAAATTGCCAGGACGGAGCGGCCGGGGTCGACGGAAAGGGATTGGTGGCAGACATCCGCTGGATGGCTCCGGTAAAATCCTTGTTTGTCGGCCCCGGGTTCGCGTTTGTCGCATACCAGGAATTTGAAGACGGCGCGATGGTCTGGCTGGAAACCGGCAATCCGAAAATCGCGCCAGGAGAGAAGGAGATCTCCGCGGTATAAGCGGCCGCATTGGCAACGGAGGTCGCCCAGGAATACTGGTTTCCTGTCGGGCCCGACCTCGACAGCACGATCAGTTCGAGGTCGGTCGTCAGGCTTCCCGAGCTGGTTCCGCCGGCGTTGGTGACCGTTGATTTCACCGAGACCTCATTCAGCAGGGGGAGACCTCCGTGGTAGAGGCGGGTTGATCCGAACCTGTTTGCGGGGTTCGTGCCCGCCGGACCTCCCGGAGTCTGGACGCGGGAGTAGAGCGCCGCGGCAAAGCTGGGAAGGTCGTATTTGGATGCGAATCCGGCCAGGCTGGTGTTGTTGGTGATAGCGGATTGAAAGCCGGCGATGGCGGCCGCCTCGGGGGCTCCATTGTAGATGTTGAGCAGGTCGTACCGTTTTTTTCCGCTGGAGTAGGAACGCTCCTCCTCTTTGGAAAAAACTGTTGCCGAAAACCCGAAAGCGGACTGCTGTGCCAGGTTGGTAATGGCCAGGCCTCCCGGTTTGTTGAGGGTTCCGATCCTTGCGCCCAGCACGCTGGGATAGGGTTTGAACCCCGGCGTCTTCGGGACACCGCGGCTGTTGATGATCTGATACGCGTTCGTGGTGGAGATTCCGCCGACGCCGCCGAATTCCATTTGGATCGGCCATTTTTCACCATACATGTTCGCCTGCTTGGGAAGCCCGGCATGCTCGATGGAAAATTGGGAGTAGCCTGCGGTCCAAGAGTAGTCGTTCGTGTTATAAAAGTTCGTGATTCCGGAGTAGTTGACGTTGAGCTTGCTGCTTTCGTCATCGACCCAGTAGGCGATTCGCCCGACAAGGTTTTTCGGGTCGTTGGTGCTGCCCTTGTAAATGTAGAGCCACTCCATGCGGAACATGTCCCCGGAAAGGTTCGTCCAGCCGGTCAGGTTCGCGCGGGGGGCGATGAACCCCGCCGAGGCATCCCCGGCGACGGCGAAGTTGAGGTCCACGCCGTTGGAGCCGGCGGCGAAGCCCGAATGCAGGGCCGCAGGATTTGCTGCCACGGTTTTCCAGGGCCGGGACGGGTCGGGGGCGGTGACGTTGGCAATTTTTGTCTCGAGCCGCCAGGCGCCGCCGACATTGGTGA
>JBGTAT010000499.1:0-10421 GCA_041749755.1 Terrimicrobiaceae bacterium
ACCGGCGTGAAGAGCGCGGTGACGGTCGTGTTGTTCATGAACGCCGACATCCCGCCGACCACACCCATCATGCCAAGCAAAAAACCACTTCGCCGCAGGGTCGGTGTACTGGCTCACATCAAGCAGGTTCCCGCCCGATGACGCGATGAACCCGGTCACCCGCGCCAGCAGGCCGACCGCATCCGGACAGTTCATTTTTAAAATCGTCACGCTCATCGCAAAAATTTTGGTTCCGATCGTTTATGATCGTTTGCGCCGTTACTGACAAACTTTTGTCGACGGGGGGCGACATGCGCGGCCAGGACGGTGCCTCTCCGAAAAGTGCAGGCCCGCGAGGAGGAACACTTCCGGAGTTCGGAGTTCCGCCTTGAGGCGGCACAAAAGGCCCCGCATAAATGCGGAACTCCAAACGGACAGATCGAGAGGGATCATCTGTTCTTTGCACTTTTCGAAGATGCGCGGGCGCCACGCAGGCGCCGAAAATTCTTCTGGCCCGCGGAGAGGGTTTCGGCTCGCATGGGCTTGCGATCACCGCACTTCACCCATGGCCGTTGCCTACATCATCATTCTTCTGACGGCCACGGTCGTGCTTTTCAGTCTCGAAAAGCTTTCCGTCGACCTCATCACCCTGCTCTTGCTGGTGGCCTTGATCGTGCCTGGAATCCTGACCCCCTCGGAGGCGTTCTCCGGATTTGGCAGCGACATCGTCGTGATCCTCGGCTCGATCTTTGTGATCAGCGCCGCGCTCCAGGATGCCGGCGTCCTCGACTGGATCGGTGACCAGATGCGCCGGCGCGCCCATGTCGGGTCAAAAAGTTTTTTGCTTGGCATGATGGGTGTGGTCGGCGGGATGTCGGCGTTCATGAACAACACGACCGTCACCGCGCTCTTCACGCCGGTGGTGTCCGGGCTTGCGCGCAAGGGAAACGTGAGTCCCTCGAAGCTTCTCATGCCGGTCGCGTTTGCGTCGATCCTCGGCGGGACAATCACGCTGATCGGCACCTCTACAAACGTCGCCGTGAGCGGGTTCATCCAGCGCGAGGGGATGAAGCCGCTCGGCATGTTTGAGATGACGCCGATCGGCCTGATCATCCTAGTGGTCGGGATCCTTTACATGATGCTGGTCGGCATCCGCTTTCTCCCGGTCCACAAGCTGGAGGAGGACCTGGCGGAGGGATTCACCCTCCGCAAATACCTGAGCGAAATCCTCGTGCTTCCGGGCTCGCCGCTTGTCGGGCAGCCGATCGGCGAGTCGGACCTCGCGATCCTGGATTTCCAGGTCCTGAAGATCGGGCGGGGCGCGCAGACGATTTTCCCAGAGCCCGGCCTGCAGATCGAGGAGGGCGACCTGCTCATCGTATCCGGGAACATCCAGAATTTGCTTTTCGTCCGGAAGATCGAAGGCATCGAGATCCGGGCGGACAGGAACTTTGCCTCCAGCGACCTCGAGGGCGAGGAGACCCACATGGCGGAGGTGCTTGTGGCCGCCCGCTCGCAGGCGATCGGGCACCGGCTCGTCGAGATGGACCTCCACGCCAAGGCCGGCGTCTCGGTGATCGCGATCTACCGCCACGGGCAGACGTTTGTCGAGTCGCTCGAGGAAATCCGGATCCGCGAAGGTGACGTCCTGCTCGTCCAGTCGGAGCCGTCCGGGTTCACCCTCCTCCAGGAAAATTTCGGGCTGCCCGTGCTCGAGCAGGTGACCGCGCCGCACCGGAAGTCGGCGCGCGGGCTCGCGGTGGTCGGCATCTTTTTTGCGGCCGTGCTGTGCGGATCGCTTGGCGTGCTTCCGCTCTCGGCCTGCTTCCTGATCGCCGCGCTGGCGGCGATCCTCATCGGGGCGGTGAGCATGGAGCGGGCGTACCAGTTTATCGACTGGCGCCTCCTGATCCTGATCGGCGGGATGACCGCCTTCGGGGTGGCGATGGAGAAGACCGGCACGGCCCAGTTCCTTTCCGAGCTCATCATGCACTCGTTTGCCCCGCTCGGGCCGCTCGGGATCCTGGCCGGGTTTTTCGTGCTCACCGTGATCTTCACCCAGCCGATGTCAAATGCGGCAGCCGCCCTCGTCGTCCTGCCGGTCGCGATCAAAACCGCCGAGCTGCTCGGCTCGAACCCGCGCACTTTTGCGATCGGCATCATGCTCGCCGCCTCGGTCTCGTTCATCGCCCCGCTCGAGCCGTCGTGCATCCTCGTCTACGGCCCCGGAAAATACCGGTTCTCGGACTTTGTGAAGGTCGGCAGCGGGCTTACCCTGGTCCTGGCGGTTGTCGTTCTGCTCCTGCTCCCCGTCTTCTGGCCGCTCTGATGCGAATCGCGCGGGTTTTTGCGGTTATCAGTTGTCCGATCCCTCAAGCTGTGCTCTTATCATCGTTTGCCCATGAATGTCGTCTGTGATCCACAACCCAACTGTGTCGTAAACCTCCAGGTCGAGCTGCCCGCCGACCAGGTCTCCCGGGAATGGGAGTCTGTCGCCAAAGATTTTCAGCGCCACGCGCGCATCCCCGGCTACCGCCCGGGCAAGGCCCCGCAGGCGATCATCGATTCCCGCTTCGCCAAGGATATCCGCGAGGAGCTCGAAAAAAAGCTGCTCCGCGAGAGCATCAACGAGGCGATCAAACAAAAAAACCTGCGTGTTCTTTCGGTCTCGAAGGTCGAGGACATCACGATTGGCGACGACAAGACGATGCGCTTCCGCGCGAGCGTCGTGACCGCTCCGGAGTTCGAGCTGCCCGACTACTCGTCGATCCCGGTCGATGCCGCCAAACGCCCGGTGACGGACGAGGACATTCAAAAGTGGCTGGAGCAATTCCGCGAGCCCCACGCCTCGTTTGAGGCCGTCGAGGGCCGCGCCCTCGCGATGGGCGACTACGCCGTCCTGACCTACGAGGGCAAGATCGGCGACCAGCTCCTCTCCGAGGCCCTGCCCAAGGCACCCGCCCAGCTGCTTGGCCGCCGGAACGCATGGGTTTTCATGGACGAAGGCACGCTCATCCCGGGTTTCGCGAAGGCGATCGACGGCATGGCGATCAATGAGGAGCGCACGTTCACGCTCGACGTGCCGGCGGACTTCCCGCTCGTCGACCTCCGCGGGACCTCGGTCACGTACTCGACGACTTTGCACGGGATCAACTCGAAGCAGCTGCCCCCGCTCGACGACGCCCTCGCCGATAAGATCGACCCGGGCAAGACGCTCGATGCCCTCCGCACCGAGATGCGCGAGCGCCTCGAAAAAATGGCGGACGGCCAGTTCGAAAACACCAAGCGCAATGGCGCGATCAAGCACCTCCTCTCGCACGTCCAGTGCGAGCTCCCCGCCCAGGCGGTCGAGCGTGAGGTCTCCGGCATCCTGCGCGAAATCGTCGAGGAAAACCAGGGCCGCGGGGTCAGCGACGAGGAGCTCCGCTCCCACCAGGACGAGCTCGTCGGCGTCGCCCAACAGAGCGCCCGCGACCGGGTCCGCGCAAACTTCCTCCTCCTCCGCATCGCCGAGAAGGAGAAAATCCAGATCTCCGAGACCGACATGCTGATGGCCGTCTCCGAGATGTCCCGCCGCTACGAGATCCCGGTCAAGAAGCTCGTCAAGGACCTGAGCGCGCGGGACGGCTTCGGCCCGCTGCGCGAGCAGATCCTCATGGGCAAGGCCCTTGATTTGATCGCCGCCAATGTTACGGTTCGTGAACCCGCCTCACCCGAGGCCGCAGCCTAATCCCATTTCTTATGTTGGTCCCTATCGTTGTTGAACAGACCGGGCGCGGAGAGCGCAGCTACGACATCTACTCGCGGCTCCTCAAGGACCGCATCATCTTCATCGGAACCCCGATCGATGACCATGTCGCAAACCTCGTCATCGCGCAGCTCCTCTTCCTCCAGATGGAGGACGGCAAGAAGGACATCAGCATCTACATCAACTCGCCGGGCGGGTCGGTGACCGCCGGTCTGGCGATCTACGACACGATGCAGTTTGTGACCTGCGACGTGAACACCTACTGCATGGGGATCGCCGCCAGCATGGGAGCGGTCCTCCTGAGCGCCGGCACGAAGGGCAAGCGCTACGCCCTGCCGAATTCCGACATCATGATCCACCAGGTCTCCGGGGGAGCCCAGGGACAGGCGAGCGACGTCGAGCGCCAGGTCGAGTTCATGTTCAAACTCAAGAAGCGGCTCAACAGGATCCTCTCCCACCACACCGGCAAGCCGGTCGAGCAGGTTGAGAAGGATGCCGACCGCGACTACTACATGACGGCCGACGAGGCGAAGGCCTACGGCCTCGTGGACGAGGTCGTCGCCTCGCGCAAGGAGCTTCCCAAGGCTGCGGAGTAGCGGAATATGGCCCGCGCAAACAACCTCACGATGTGCTCTTTCTGCGGGAAGACGCACGCTGAAGTCCGTAAGCTCATCGCCGGTCCGGGCGTCTACATCTGCGACAGCTGCATCACGGTTTGCAAGGGCATCCTCGACAAGGAATTTAAGGAGGAGAACAAGAAGGCCAAAACCGCGATCCGGGTTCCAAAGCCGGCCGACATCAAGGCCCGCCTCGACCAGCACGTGATCGGCCAGGATCATGCGAAGAAGGTCCTCGCGGTCGCCGTGCACAACCACTACAAGCGGATCCTTCAGGAGACCGCCTCGTCGGTCGGCATCGATTCGCTCGCGGACGTGGAGATCGAAAAGAGCAACATCCTGCTCATCGGCCCGACCGGATCGGGAAAGACCCTTCTCGCGCGGACCCTGGCCCGTGTTCTGGACGTGCCGTTCTGCATCGCCGATGCCACCTCGATCACCGAGGCCGGGTACGTGGGCGAAGATGTCGAAAATATTGTGCTCCGCCTCCTGCAAAACGCCGACTACGACGTGAAGCGTTGCGAGATGGGGATCGTTTACATCGACGAGATCGACAAGATCGGGCGCAAGACGGACAACGTGAGCATCACCCGCGACGTTTCGGGCGAAGGCGTCCAGCAGGCGCTGCTCAAAATCCTCGAGGGCACGGTCTGCAACGTCCCCCCGCAGGGCGGCCGCAAACACCCGCACCAGGAATACATCCAGGTCAACACGGAGAAGATCCTCTTCGTCTGCGGCGGGGCATTTGTCGGCCTGGACAAGATGGTGCGCCGCCGGAAGGGCGGACGCGCGATGGGCTTTCACAAGCAGGAGGAGCTCCCGGAGGATTTCCTGAAGCGTGATGCCCTCAAAAATGTCGAGCCCGAGGACCTGCTCAGCTTCGGCCTCATCCCGGAATTTATCGGCCGCCTGCCGGTCGTCGCCACTCTCGAAGAGCTCACCGAAGACCAGCTCGTCACGATCCTCACCGAGCCGAAAAATGCCATGGTCAAGCAGTACCAGAAGCTGCTCGGCATGGAGGGGGTCAGCCTCAACATCACGAAGGACGCCCTCCGGGCGCTCGCGGCCGAAGCCGTCAAAAAGGGGACCGGCGCCCGCGCGCTCCGCGCGATGCTCGAGCGCATCATGCTCGACCTGATGTACGATTCCCCCGGCCGCGACGACGTCGCCGAGATCACAATCAACCGCGGGGTCGTCGAGGGCAAGCGCTCGCCGCTCATCCGGAAAAAGCAGGAAAAAGACGCCGCCTGACGTGCTGCCCCTTCAGGGCAGGACTCATGCATTCCGAATCCCCCGGGTAGCTTCGCAACCCGGGGCTGTCTGACCAAACCCCGCCGGGGTTTATTTTTGAGCCATGGACGCCTGACGCGCTGGTTTATTTCGCGACGATGTTGACGAGCTTGCGGGGGACGACGACGACCTTAACGATCGTGAGTCCGGCCGTGGCTTCAAGGACCTTTGCGCTGGCGCGCGCGACGGCTTCGATCTCATCCGGAGTCGCGGCGATCGGGACAAGGATCCGGTCGCGCACCTTGCCGTTAACCTGGACGGCGAGCTCGATCTCGTTTTCGACGAGGAGCGATTCGTCGTGGGTCGGCCACGGCTGGGCGGACGCGCTCCCTTCGAAGCCGAGCAGTCCCCAGAGCTCCTCGGCGAGGTGCGGGGCAAACGGGCTCAGGAGGGGGAGCAAAACCCGAAGGGCCTCTCGCGGGCGCGGCTTCGCATTCACAAACTCGTTCGTGAAAACCATCATCTGGGAAATTGCGGTATTGAACGCGAGGAGCCCGAGGTCGTTCGTCACCTTCTTGATCGTGGCGTGGGCGACGCGGGCCTGGGCCAGGGTGAACGGGATGTCGGCGAGGTCGCTGGAGACGACCCATTCGCCCTCCTGGTTTTCCTCCATGGCGAGCCGCCACACGCGGGCGAGGAACCGGTAGACCCCCTCGACGCCCTTCATGCTCCACGGCTTCATCTGTTCGATCGGGCCCATGAACATTTCGTAGAGCCGGAGCGAATCGGCCCCGTACTCCTCGATGACGCTATCCGGGGTGATCACGTTCCCGCGGCTCTTGGACATCTTCTGGCCGTCCGGGCCTAGGATCATCCCCTGGTTGACCAGGCGTTGGAACGGCTCTGGCGTCGTGAGGTGTCCGAGGTCAAAGAGGACCTTGTGCCAGAACCGGGCATAGAGGAGGTGGAGGACGGCGTGCTCGGTGCCGCCGACATAGAGGTCGACCCCGCCCGGCTTTCCGCCGCGGGCCATCCAGTACGACTCCGCCTCAGTCCCGATGAAGCGCGCCGCATTTTCAGGATCGCAGAACCGGAGGTAATACCAGCAGGACCCAGCCCACTGGGGCATCGTGTTCGTCTCGCGCGTGGCCTTCTCTGAATATTGCACCCACTCCCGTGCCTTGCTCAGCGGAGGCTCCGGGGTGCCGGTCGGCTTGAAGTCCTCCATCTCCGGCTGCACAACCGGCAACTCGGCCTCGGAAATCGCTCGGTGCTGGCCGTCCTCCCAGACGATCGGGAACGGTTCGCCCCAGTAGCGCTGGCGCGAGAACAGCCAGTCGCGGAGCTTGTAGTTGATCGTCGCGCGCCCGAGCCCGCGTTCCTCCAGCCAGGCGGCCATCGCGCCCTTGGCTTCGGCGGTGGGCAGGCCATCGAGGAACCCGGAATTCACCGCGACCCCCTCGCCGGCAAAGCAATGCGTGGCAGGGAGCACAGGCGTCCCGCCTGTGTAGGCACTAATATTGTGCAAGCCAGCCTTGCCGGGATTGTCGACGATGTAATCAACCAATCTCGCGAAGTGTGAGCCATCGCGCACAATACGGTCGAAATACTCTTCCTGCCAAAGTGGGCCTTGTTGCTTCAACGCCTTGTTGATCTCATGGGCTGTGAAGCTCTTCCAACTGTGAAGGGTCTTTGCCAGATCCTGTCCCTCGTGGAGCCTGAAGAGGACATGTATGTGGTTCGGCATGACGACGAATGCCGAGAGTTCGTAACGATCCCCATCAAAATGCCTGAGTGCCGATTGCACGATCTCTGCGATGGCAGGATCCTTCAAAATGCAGCTTCCAGATCCCGCATCAAGAGCCGCATCGATCCTGTCGGAGAATACACGATGATATTCCTCCTGATCTGCCGGGCAGAGCGGTTGTTGCCGGGATGCGAGCCATGCCTCGGATTCGAGCTTCCAGTTTTGCAGAAGTTCAGACGGCAGGCTGTCCGCGAGCCGCCAGGTGGCGAAGTAGTATTTCGCATCCTGCTGCCAGTGTGGAAGGTTGCGCTCGCTGATTTTGACTTCCTCGAGTTTTTCAAAAAATGGAGACTGCGTCTTCACAGGCGGGACGCCTGTGCTCCCTGGGATCACGACCTCGCGGATCGGGAGGCCAAACTGGCGGGCAAACTCAAAGTCCCGCTCATCGTGTGCGGGGACGGCCATGATCGCGCCGGTCCCGTAGCCCATCAGCACGTAGTCGGCGATCCAGATCGGAAGCGGCTCGCCATTGGCCGGGTTGATCGCGGTCGCCCCGGTGAAGACGCCGGACTTTTCTTTCGCCAGGTCGGTCCGCTCGAGGTCGGATTTGGACGAAACCTTTTTCTGGTACGCCTCGACGGCTACCCGGTGCTCGTCGGTCGTGATCTGCGGCACGAGCGGGTGCTCGGGCGAGAGCACCATGTAGGTCGCCCCAAAGAGGGTGTCAGGGCGGGTCGTAAAGACGGCAATCGGGGAGGTCTGCCCGGAAATTTCAAACCGGACCTCAGCCCCCTCGCTGCGCCCGATCCAATTTTTTTGGAGGAGCTTGATCGAGTCCGGCCAATCGAGGCCGTCGAGCCCGTCGATGAGGCGCTCGGCAAACGCGGTGATCCGGAGCATCCACTGGCGCATTGGTCGACGCTCGACCGGAAATCCTCCGACCTCGCTCTTCCCGTCCACCACCTCCTCGTTGGCCAGTACGGTCCCGAGCTGCTGACACCAGTTCACCCGCATCTCGGCGACGTACGCGAGGCGGACGCCATCCGGGTTGCTTCCTTGATACGTGCTGATCGGCTCGGCGCGGTTCGTGGCGGGGTTGAACCAGGAGTTGTAGAGCTGGAGAAAAATCCACTGGGTCCAGCGGAAGTACCCGGGATCGGTCGTGCCGAACTCCCGCTGCCAGTCGTAGCTGAACCCGAGTGCCTGGAGCTGCGCCCGGAAGCGCTCGACGTTCCGGGCGGTCGTAACCCTCGGATGCTGGCCGGTCTTGATCGCGTACTGTTCGGCGGGGAGCCCGAAGGCATCCCAGCCCATCGGGTGGAGGACGTTGAACCCGCGCATGCGGTGGAAGCGGGCCAGAATGTCGGTCGCCGTGTAACCCTCGACATGCCCGACGTGCAGGCCGTCGCCGCTCGGGTACGGGAACATGTCCAAAATAAAATATTTCGGCCGCGTGGCATCGAAGCCGGGGTCGCCCGGGTTCAGGGCATGGAACGCCCGGGATGCGACCCAGTGTTTCTGCCATCGGGGTTCAAATTCTGAGAACGGAAATTGCTTGCGCTGCGTGGACATTGTAGGAACCGGTGACTATGCCAGACCCACACGCCCCTGCAATCCCATTGCTCGTCTCGACCCGGAATCTCCACAAGGTCGGCGAGATCCGGGCGATCCTCGGCAACGCGTTTGACGTCTGCGACCTCTCCTGCCTGCCGGATATGCCGGAGGTCGAGGAATCCGGCGCGACATTCGAGGAAAATGCCGCGCTCAAGGCGCTCGCCGCCTCGGTCCGGTTTGACGGATGGGTTATCGCGGACGATTCCGGCCTCGAGGTTGACGCCCTTGGCGGGGACCCCGGCGTGCTCTCCGCCCGCTATGCCGGCACTCCGGCAGATGATGCCGCCAACAACGCCCTCCTCCTCACAAACCTCGCGGCCCGGCCCGGCGAACCACGCTCCGCCCGGTTCCGGTGCATCATCGTGCTCGCCAGGTCTGGGAAAAAGATTGCGGCATTCAGCGGAGCCGTCGAGGGCACAATCCTCGGCGCGCCGCGAGGGACCGCCGGGTTCGGCTACGACCCGCTCTTTGTCCCGGAGGGCCACAGCGAGACGTTCGCCGAGCTTGGGGCCGATACGAAAAATGCGCTGAGCCACCGCTCGCGCGCCCTCGCTGCCGCAGTAGATTTCTTTCGAGCAACCCAACAAACCAGGGGTCGGTAGTCAAATCTTGACATCGATTTCTTCGCCTCTTCGTGACTTCGTGTGAAAGTGCATCCATTGATTTATCGACGGACCTCCCACCTTCCGACGTAAACAAGGCGAAGCGAAAAGGTCGTCCCTCCACACCGGGTCGTCCGATCCTGCCGGGATATACCTGCTTACGCAGGCCGAGCGGGCGGGGCGGGGGCCGGGCGGGCGAGGCGGCGGACGTCGTCCGGCAGTTCTTCCCGACGGTCCTCTTCGGACATGCGGTCGATAAAGAGGATGCCCTGGAGGTGGTCGAACTCGTGCTGAACCGCTCGGGCCAGCAGGCCGTCGGCCTCGAACGAGATTTCCCGTCCGTCGAGAAGCGTGGCCTTCACGAGGACGGACAGCGGGCGTGCGACGTCCCCTCGGAGTCCGGGGAAGCTGAGGCATCCCTCGCCTTCGAGGAGGATCTTTCCAAACGTTTGGATTTCCGGGTTGATGAGGACCATTGGCATGAGGGATTCAAAATCTGCCGCGCCACCCTCGATGCGCATCGTGCTCGGGCGGTCCTTCATCTGGGGGACCTCGAGGACGAAGAGTTGGAGCGGTCGGCCGACCTGCTGCGCGGCGAGCCCGATCCCCTCGGCCTCGCGCATCGTCTCGATCATGTCCTCCGCCAGTTCGCGGATGCTGTCATCGATCCGGGCGACGGCGCGTCCCTTGGTCCGGAGGGCCGGGTGTTCATCGGTCGTGATTTCCAGAAGCATCAGTTTGTGGGTTCGGGTTGAGTGAACGCGGGAACATTCGTGATGCCGGCCTGCTTGAGGGCATCGAGGACCTTGACCACCACGCCGAAGGGAGCCTCGCGGTCGGCCTGCATCGCGATCGGGCGGTTCGGGGCGGCTGCGCGTGCGGAC
>JBGTAT010000500.1:0-1861 GCA_041749755.1 Terrimicrobiaceae bacterium
TTGCCGCAGGCCCGATCGGCGGCTGCGGAAGCGACGCCGCCCGGGCAAAATCATCCTCCGGCCACCCGAGCTCGGACGCCGCGCGGGCGAGCCGTTCCCGGTGTTCGTCAAAAAGCAGGCAGCGGCCGTCGAGAACCGCGACCGTCTCGAAGGCGCTCATTCCATATCGAAACGCGCGGTCAGCCAAAGGAATCCCCTCGCAAACCTCCCAGGCCCGGGATCCCAACCTCCACGCGCTCACGAGCCTCCTTTGTTCATACGCGCACAAGTGGCATTCTGTTCCGCAGGCTCCGCTAGTTCGCGCCGCCGTTTTCGAACCGTCCCTCGGCATCCAATTTTGCCACGGCAGCGGCCTCGGTCTCATTCGCGAGGTCGCGCACGCGCGCCACCTGTTCGGCGGTGAGCGGCTTGTCCGCCGCCTCGCCAGCCAGGGCGCGGATCTCTTTGAGCTTCGCGGTCAGGGTCGTCACCATCTCGGTTTTTTTCAGCCTCGGATGAAGCGTGTCGAGGCGGTCGAGAAAGTAGTCCATAATCTCGACGTTTCCGAGGACCTTGGCCTTGGCTGGCGAGTAGGCATCCGCCGTGCTGTTGGCCCCCAGCTGGAACCCGCGCAGCCAGCCGCCGAGGCTGATCATGTGCGCCATCTCCTCGTCGCGCAGCTCGAGCATCGAGGTCTCGACATCCTCCTGCGTGCGCACCAACTCCTGGCGCATCCCCACCCAATCCCCCTTGTCGCTCAGCTCCAGGAGGCTCTTGCTGCGCTTCGTCAGCCGCTCGCCAACGCCCAGCGCTCGCGCCTGCCGGATCAGCGCCTTTCCAACATCCTGGAGGTCTTGCGGCCGCTCGGCCAGAGTCAGCAAAAATCCGTCGGCCACCAGCGAGCCGAAGTGCATCGAGGTCTGAAGCCGGTTGTTAAACGTCGCCTCCCGGTTCGCCGAATCGATGAGCGCGACCGGGACAGGACGGAAAATCTCCAGCTGCTTGAGGACCTCCTGGATCGACGGCGTCGTGATCGGGTTCACCCCGAGCTCCTCGCGCATGTGCTCGTTCGAGCTCCTCTCGAGCTGCACCTCAATATCCTCCTGGGCCGCGGCAGACACAGAAAACAATGCGACCGCCGCCCCCAATGCGAATTTTCCTGGCCCGCGATTCATAGTTGGAACCCTACCCACAACCGGGCTGCCTGTCCACTCCCCGCTTGCGGAACCCTGTAGGATGGAAATGAGCGGAATCTTTAGCCCCCATCGAGACGCGCTTCGTTCAGCAGCGCTCGCGCGATGGCCTCCCACTCGTCCTCCAGTCTGCCGTGGAAACGGGGCTTCCCCGCCTTGGCATACCAGTACCCGGCGTTGGAGGAATCGCCTTCCTTGCGGTGAAGGTAGGCATGCACCAAGGCCGCCTCGGGGGAATCGTCGTCCTGAACGCAGACATGCGCCGCCTCCCAATTTCCCGCCGCATCCTGCCAGAGCGCCCGAAGCGGGGCACCCAACCCAGTCGGTTCTTCAGGGACGGAGCGGAATTCGCCGAGAGTCATCATTCGGTCAGGTTATCACATTTCCTAAAAAATCATACCCAGGACACCGAGCGATCATCCGAAAGCGCGGACCCGGGAACTGGGGGGCAGGGTAGAATGGCATTAAGTTAAGCCCCGAAGGGGCTTCATCCTCTTGGAGAATAAGCGCCCCTGCCCTGTAGGGGCAGTATCCCAAAAGCCCCTTATCTTAGGGCCTGTCCGGTAGGGGGAAACGAAGACAGGCAAAGGGACAGGGGGTAAAAAAGTCCGGGCATGAACAGCGAAAAACGCTGCCATGCCCGAAATCGAGTGGTTATAATTTTGTCGCCAAACAAAAACTCAACACCT
>JBGTAT010000501.1:0-4753 GCA_041749755.1 Terrimicrobiaceae bacterium
TCCCATAGATCGGTCTTACCGTATTTCATCTTTTCGCTGAGATGCCAGCCGTGGTCACCCCAGATCATGACGATGGTGTTGTCGGCATACTTGCTCTTGGCCAGCGCATCAAACAACACACCCAGGCAGTGATCCACATAACTGATATTGGCCAGATAGGCTTGCTGAGCCTCGAGATGCAGGTTGGTGCTGTCGGCGGCTTGAAAACGCCTGTCCGGACGAAACATCGGTTCGCCATTTTTACCGACGATATCATCGAGGTCGTCGCGCACAATTTCGACCGGCTTGAGCTTATCAAGCGGATACAGATCAAAAAACTCCTGCGGAACCTCCCAAGGCAGATGCGGTTTGGAGATACCCAGGGCGAGGAAAAACGGCTTGCCGTCAAACTCGCGCTGGAGCTGATCGGCCGCCCACTGGCAGGCTATGAAGTCCTTGGTCTTTTCAACCGGGGCCTTAACGGCACCCCACCGGAACTCTTCGCCTTTTTCACCGCCGTCGGCTGGCGAGGGACTTTTCACCCACAGCATGCCGCCATTTCCTCCACCGCCGGTGGGTGTGGGGAATTCGTTATACGCCCACTGGCCTTCATCGATGCCGTCCGCCGTCGGGTGTTTGTGGAAGATTTTACCGGTGGAAAGAGTGTGATAGCCGTGCTTGCCGAAATATTCCGGCAGGGTGACGACATCCTTGGCCTTTGGCGCGTTCTTAAGATTTTGCCCGTTGCCATAAACGCCGGTCGAAGCGGCCCGCTTTCCGGTCAGTAGCGCCGAGCGGGAGGGACAGCAAACCGTGGAGGGGGCATAAGCCTTGTTCATCACCATCGCCTGCTGTTTTGCAAAGCGATCCATGTTGGGAGTGATCGCCTGTGGGTTGCCGCCGAAACAGCCGACCCAGTCGTTCATATCGTCAACGGCGATAAACACGACGTTGTAGCCCATGCTTCGATACCTCTCGACGTCGGGGTGTTCCGCCTTGGCCGTCTTGGGAGACTCAGCCGCAGTGTGGACTGCCGATAACGGCACGAGCAGGAGGGCCGCAAGCAGGGTGTGTTTGGTTTTCATAGTCATTCGATCGAATCGCTCACGCTGAATTGGTAGATCGTCCGGGTCTGGTAGGTTTCGCCGGGACGGAGGATGGTGTTCGGAAACTGTGGCTTATTCGGACTGTCGGGAAAATGTTGGGTTTCCAGGCACAGCACGCTGCGCCTCAGATAGGGCCGCCCGGATTTTCCGATGAGGGATCCATCGAGGAAATTCGCCGTATAGAGCTGGAGGCCCGGCTGATCGGTGAAAACCTTCAGCTTTCGACCGCTGTCCGGGTCGTAAAGGGTCGCGGCAGGCTTCTTGACCCCGTTTTCCGGGTTCAGAACAAAGGTGTGGTCATACCCGCTCCCGTTCGCCAGTTGCTCGTCGGGTTGGTCGATATCCCAGCCGACCCGTTTGGTCTCACGAAAATCGAACGGCGTGCCCGCGACGGGGGCGATCTTCCCGGTGGGAACCGACGTTTTGTCGATCGGGAGCATGCCGTCCGCATCGATCACCAGTTCGTGATCCAGCACGGTATCCGAACCCTCTCCCGCCAGATTGAAATAGGTGTGATTGGACAAGTTGACCGGCGTCGCCCGGTCGGTCGTCGCCCGGTAATCGATGATCAGTTCGTTCTCATCCGTGAGCGTGTAGGTCACGGTGACGTCCAGGTTTCCGGGATACCCCTCCTCCCCATCGGGCGACGTGTAGTGGAATTGAACGCCGTTTGGGATGGGCTTCGCATCCCAAACGACCTTGTCGAAGCCGGTGACTCCGCCGTGATTGTGGTTTGGACCGTTGTTCTGCGCGAGCACATGCTCGACTCCATCGAGCGTGAACCGCCCGTTGGCGATGCGTCCGGCATATCGTCCGAGCGTCACCCCGAGGTAGGGCTTTTTGGGAGATGACCGGTAGGGCTCGACCGTGTCGAAGCCGGGCACGATATCCGCCAAGGTGCCGCCGCGATCGGGAACTTTGATCGAGGTGATCCGTGCACCAAACGACGCCATCCGCACCTTCATTCCGTTCGCATTCTTCAAATCAAATTGGGCATCCTGATAGGACGGGGTCTTCGCCAGGGCCTCGCCCCTGGCCGGGGCGGGCGAAACCCACAGGCAGGCGGCCAACACCGCTAAACCGGCTGCCCTCAGCGGCTGGAATTTGAATTCGGGAGTCATTTCGGCTTCTCTGGCTGGACGGGATCGGCAGGGGGCTATTACTTTCGTCACCTCAGCCGGTTATATGACGATTTCGTCATATCCGGTGCATTTTGGCTGAATGCGTATAGGATGGGTGTATGGAAGAAAAGAACCAGAATACAAGCGGACCGACGCCGGAGTTCGTGCAACAGCTGACGGCCTCGCAAAGCGCCTTGTATGCATTCATCGTGTCGCTTTTGGGCGGCGTGAACGATGCCAATGATGTCCTGCAGGAAACGAATATGAAGCTCTGCCGCAAATGCGCCGAATACGACCCGCACCAGCCCTTTTTGCGCTGGGCCTATGCCTTCGCCCGCTTTGAAGTGATGGCCTGCCGGAAAACCAAGCAGCGCTCGCGGTTGGTCTTGGACGATTCCTTGGTTGAGATGATGGCCGCGGAGCTGGAGGAATCCGCCGAGGAGGCAGACAGCCGGATGAAGATTCTGGAAAGCTGCATGGAGCGCTTGAACCCGCGGCAGCGCGAACTCATCGCCGCCCGCTACGGACGGGGCGAGGCTGTGCAGGACATCGCTGCCCGCCTTTCCCGGCCGGAGAACGCGATGGCCGCCCTTTTTTATCGTCTGCGCAAGCTCCTGGCCGATTGTGTGCAGGCGGTCATCAAAAAGGAGGTGCTGGTATGAAAAATGACCACTCAGCTTTCGAACACATGTGCCATGCTGTGCTGGAGGGCTCGGCAACAGAGGCCGAGCTCGAGCAGTTCCGCCAGCGTTTGCACAGCAATGGGTCAGAGCGCAAGGCCTACGCCGACCAGGCGCAAATGCATGCCTTGCTGACCTGGCAGAAGGGGCGCGCAGCCGTTCCGGTGCCGTTTGTTCTCGCACCGACCGATTTTCCCGTTCCATCGAACATCGTCGCTTTCCCGTTTCGCAAGGCGGTTCTCGCAGCGGCCGCCGTTCTGGTCGCTGGGTTTGCGGTTTGGCAAATCGCTGATCGCAGACAGAGCGACGGGGCAATGGCCGTTGCTGATGCCACTCCGGCTCCCGTGGAGAAGGGGGTGTCGATCGATATCCTTGCCTCCACGGGCTCTCCCTACCAGGTGGGCCAGCGGGTCGTGCTGGAGAGTTTGAAAATGAATGCCGGTTCGCTGCGGTTCCGGATTTCCTCGGGTGCCGTTGTGGATGTCGAAGGCCCCGTGACCCTGGAGTTCGTGAACCCCATGCGGATGCGGTTACTCCGGGGAAGTGCCACCACCGACGTCGGATCCGAGGCGAAAGGGTTTGTGGTCGATACCGCTAGTGCCACAGTGCTGGATATTGGCACGCGTTTCGGCGTGTCCTACGGCGACGATGGCAGCACCGACATCGTGGTCCTGGAGGGCGAGGTTCAGGTTTTCCGTGCCGGTGTTCCAAAATCGCCCGAAACCAAGCTGGCCAGCCTCTACGAGGGCGAGGGAGCGCGCATGGTGTCCCGCGAGGCCAAGATCCAGCGTCTTCAGGCAGCCGCTCTCCGGGGCGATCGCCTGGCGATCCGTGGACTGAATGCTCCGGATTCCCCGGTCATCTCAAACGTGACCGACAATATCAAGAAAGCGAATTTTTACCGCTGCTACACGATCGTGCCAGGCGGTATGGCCGAGGGCGCCCCGGCTTCCCTCACAAAATGGGGTCACAACAAGCTCGCCTGGCACGCGATGCCCGGACAGCTTTTCCCGGAAGCGTTAAAGGGAGCCGATGTCATTGGAACGTTTCAGGGGGAGGTGATCCGGCAGCCATTGGCCGATATCAACCTCGAACTGACCCGGCCCTGCGCGGTTTACGTCCTGTTTGATAGCCGGGCCACACCGCCGGAATGGCTCAAACGCGATTTTCGCGACACCGGGACGCGCCTGCGCAGCGGCCCGTGGTGGCCCGATCTGGTGGCGACTCAGAACCTCAAACCGGATAAAGACGGGGAAATCCATATCGAACATTCTGTTTGGCGTAAGGATGTTCCCACCGCCGGGACCGTCACCCTCGGCGCTGTCGAGCCAAAACGTGACAAATACCCGTACGCCATGTATGGCATCGCCGTGAAGGCTTTTTAGCCGGAATCCCCTCCATGACAGTTTATCCGCAGATGGACGCAGATTTTCGCAGATCAAATACAAAAAACGCTGACTGGATGTATGTTACCTAGCCAAAAATCTGCGGAAATCTGCGCCCATCTGAGGCTCGATTCTTTGTTTTTTCCCATGACGCCGAGGGGTGGCGAAATTTTTTTACCAAACCCCATGGCTCAGGGATGCCATCTGCGTTTTTGGTTGGACTTATGTAAGTATCTCAACGAAAACGGCAAATGATGTATTCGAGCGCGCTAAATGGCTCCCCGGTCCAGGGCCGAACTCTGTGAAATGAAACAAAGGCCAGAAATATTTTTATTTTTCCGTCCACGGGTGTCCGGTTAACTGACTGATGAAGTTTTGGAAGATTCATAAAATGAGCGGCTTGCGTGACGAAATCGATGTGACGCATTTGAATTCTGGAGCCCCCTCAGACAGGCTGCCGCATGAATTCCGGCCGCTTCATC
>JBGTAT010000502.1:0-1568 GCA_041749755.1 Terrimicrobiaceae bacterium
TGTGGCCACTGATTTGAGAGCGCCGAGGGTTGCAGGGGTGCGGCGGCAGTGAAGCGGCTGTGTGAAAACACACTGCCCGAACTGCTGATGCAGTCCAGCGGCCCTCGCCGCCGCAAAGCGGCGGCTATAGAATTATTTAAACCGCTCTAACCCTTCGTGCGGGGTTTCCTTTTTCCGTCTTTTCCGGCAGGCACATCCACGCGGATGGTGGTGGGTTCGCCGGGCGCGGATTCTACCTGGAACACGCCGCCTATCATCTCGACGCGCTCCCTCATGCCAAGCAGGCCGAGGCGAGTCTTCCCTTTGCCGAAGGAGGTGCCGGCGATGGCAAACCCCTTCCCGTCGTCCTTGATTTCCATGCGGATCACGCCGTCAACGAGTTGGATGCTCACTTCCACCTGAGTGGCCTTCGAATGGCGGGCCACGTTGGTGAGCGCCTCCTGGGCGATGCGGAAAAGCCCCGTTCGCTTAGTGTCCGTCGATTGCTCAATGCCAGCGAACACCTTGAGACTGACACGGATGCCGGTCTCTTCCATGAAATGTTTTAGGAATCCGTGGAGGGTTGGGATCAGTCCCAGTTCGTCCAGCATGGTCGGGCGCAGTTCCCTTGCGAAGCGATGCACGGTTTCGACCGCCTTTGACACCAGATCGTGGGTGCTTTCGACCCTCTTCTGGAGACTCTGAGGAATTGTAACGGCTCCGCTGGACAAGGCGGCCATGTGGACATTGATGCCCACCAGGGTCTGGATGATCTCATCATGCAGCTCGCGGCTGATGCGCTTCCGCTCGCCCTCCTCGGCAGAGAGGAGCCGATGGGAAAGATCCCGCAGCTTCACTTCCTGCCGCCGGGATTGTTTCAGCAGGCGGCTCTGTTCCAGCCTTGAGGCTCGAAGATCCCCCTCCACCGCCTGGCGCCTGACGATCTCCTGTTTCAGTTTCAGGTTCGAGGCACTCAGCACCTCAATGCGTAGCCGGGTGGCCACGGCCACGGCACGCTCCGTGACGTTTTCGAAAAAGCACACCACCCCGTATTTCTCGTCCGGCAAGGTGACCCGCTGGATCTGCCACTCATAAAACTCCTTCACGCCAAGATCCCGGCGCTGCTCGGAAAACGAGGGTGATCGGTAGGGCTCTCCGGATTTCAGGGTGTGCCGGAATTGCCTGGCGATCTGATCCGCAGCCCGCCGAGGCCAGATGGCCCGCACGATCTCGGAAAAATCCCGACCGATCAGGGGATGGACACCATGGAAGACCTCCATTGCCGTCGGATTGGCCTGTTGCATGCGGAAATCGGCGCCCACCACGTAAACGCCGATGGGGGCCTGTTGGATCAGGGAAGTGAAAAGAATCCCGCTGCGGCGCGATATGTCTTCCGCGATTTTGCGCGCCGTGATGTCGCGGATTTTGCATTGGATGACTGAGTGATGTCCCTCCTGATAGAGATTCGCCACCACCTCCACCTCCTGATGCCGCCCGTCCTGGCTTTCCAGCGGCAGGTCCTCGTAGCGGACTTCATGGTTTCTTTTCAGATTGCGGAACATTTCGCGGCTCGCCGCCTCATCCTTGAG
>JBGTAT010000503.1:0-3810 GCA_041749755.1 Terrimicrobiaceae bacterium
TGGGAGCCCTGGCTGGCAGCCTCCTCCACGCGCTCGCCCCGGACCTCGTGCCCTCGCCGCTCGCATTTGCCGTCGCCGGCATGGCGGCATTTTTTACCGCCAGCGTGCGGGCCCCGCTCACCGGCATCGTGATCTGCCTCGAAATGACCGGTTGTTACAGCCTGTTTTTTCCGATGCTCGCAACGTGCCTCGGGGCGTATTTGGTCCCGACGCTGCTCAGGGACCGACCGATCTATGACGCGCTCGCCGACCTCACGGCCAGCCCGGAGCCTCGCGGCTGATCGAGAAAAAGGTCCGCTGAAATTCAGCGGTCGAGCTTGGTCTCGGTCGCTGCAAATCCGGTGAGGCATCCGCCTGCGTCCCGGACCGGCTGGACCTCGATGCGGACCCGGTAAGGGGACCCGTCTTTGTGGTAGTTCACGAGCTCGACGGTACAGGAAATTTGGCTTCCGACGGCTTGGCGGATGGTATCCACAGCGGCCGGATCGGTTTCCGGACCTTGGAGGAATGTGCCCGGTTTTTTTCCGCGGATTTCGGCAAACGAAAACCCGCAAAGCCCGGAGAAGGCCGGGTTGATCGCGATGATCCGTCCTTCCGGATCGGTGGCGACGTGTGCTGGTTCCTGATCGATGCGCGCGGCGAGGCGGGCTTGGAGGGTGGCCGGGGCCGGGCGTCGCGGGGACGAGGCCAGAAGGTAGTCCGCACCCAGTTCGACGACGGTCGGGATCCGCTCCAGCTCGTCGCCGGACCATGCGCCTAAATTTTCGAGATCAGAAATCATTTGTGTCTTTGTCTGCTGATCCATACGCGCCAAGGTCCCCCGCCGGATGCCTGGTGTCAATCGGACTTTGCGGAGGCCTTCACGATTGCGGCGACGAGACCGGGGATATCGTGGACCTTGGCTTCAACATCGACCGCCATCCCGAGAGACCGGAGCGTCGCCGACGTGACCGGCCCGATGCTGGCGTTCCGGATGCCCGGGAGGGACGGCAGCTGGAGCGCATGGAAGTTTTCGGCGGTTGACGAGCTGGTGAATGTGATCCAGTCGGCCCCCTGTTCGCGGAACCGACGGACCCCCTCCTCGTCGCTCGCGGCCGGAACCGTCCGGTAGGCAGCCACATCGTCCACGATCGCCCCGAGCTCGGTGAGCTTTTCCGCCAGGACTTCGCGGGCCCCCTCGGCGCGCGGGAGAAGGATCTTCAGGTTTTCAATGCTCGTCTCTTTTTCGAGCGCCTTGATGATTTCCTCGGCCACATATTTTTCTGGCTGCACGTCGACCTGAAGGTGGTGCGCGTGGACCCGGGCCGCCGTGGCCGGGCCGATCGCCGCGATCCGTGCGCCCCCGAGGTCGCGCGCGTCGTGGTACATCTCAAAGAAAGCCCGGAAGAAGGCATCGACGCCATTCGGGCTGGTGAAAATGATCCAGTCGTACTCACCCAAGCCGGTCAGGCTTTCAATCAGCGGCCCCAGCTGGTCCGGCGGCACAATCTTGATGGTTGGGATTTCCAGAACTTCGGCCCCCCTCTCCAGCAATTGCCGGCTCAACTGGCTGGCCTGATCCCGGGTGCGGGTCACCACGATGCGTTGTCCGAAGAGCGGCCGATGCTCGAACCAGTCCAACTCCCGGCGCAACCCCACCACGCCGCCGATCACCACCACCGCCGGAGCGGCAAATTCCGCCTGTTCCGCCTGACCCGCGATAGTCTCCAGAGTGCCCACCAAGGTCTGCTGACGGCCCGTCGTTCCCCAGCGCACTAAGGCCACCGGAGTTTTCCCGGGGGCACCATGCTGCTTCAACTCCCCGACAATCTGCGGCAATCGCTCGATGCCCATTAGGATGACCCGGGTCCCGTTCAACTTGGCAATTTGCGCCCAATCCAGCCGCGACTCTGGGCGGGTGGGATCCTCGTGGCCGGTGAACACATGAAAACTGGAGCAAAAGTCCCGATGCGTCAGCGGGATGCCGGCGTAGGCGGGTACGGCCACCACGGAGGAAATGCCCGGAACCACCTCGAACGCCACCCCAGCCTTCCGCAGCTCCTGAGCTTCCTCCCCGCCCCGGCCAAAGACGTACGGATCCCCGCCCTTCAATCGGACCACCGTCCGGCCTTCCTTGGCCTTGGTGACCAGCAGCTGGTTCAAATCCTCCTGCGGCAGCTCGTGGTCGCGGGAGCGTTTTCCGGCGTAGATGATATCCGCTCCCGCCGGAGCCCGACGCAGCAGGTCGGGATTCACCAGAGCGTCGTACACGACGACTTCGGCCCGACCCAACAGTTCCGCTCCCCGCACGGTGAGCAACCCGGCATCCCCTGGACCGGCGCCCACGAGATAGACGATTCCCGATGACTTCATGAGGGAACAGGGTAACCGTCGGCTGGGCCTGGTACAATCAAGCGCAGCAGATGCTTGTTCCCGGTGCCGTCATCGCTACATTTTCGCGCCGCCAGATGTCATCACTGAGCAAATCGTTGAAGATGGTCGCCTGTCCGCATTGCGGATCGAAGGTGTTCATCCCGGGCACGCTGGCTCCGCTGGAGCAGACCACCTGCGTCAAGTGCAACGGGGCGGTCATGATGCCGATGAACCTGCGGCAGTTCGAACTGCGCTCGGAAATAGCCTCCGGCGGTATGGGCACGGTGTCCCGGGCGTGGGACAACACGCTGGGTCGCGAAGTGGCGGTCAAGCTGATGAAGCAGGAGCTGGTGAACGACGAGAACGCCGTCACCGCCTTCGTCGCCGAGTCCCGCGCCTGCGCCCAGCTCAACCACACCAACATCATCCACGTTTACACCTTCGATCAGGAAGGCACGTATCGGTATCTGGTGATGGAACTGGCCGACGCCGGGACTCTCGATGGCAAAATTGAGGCTGAACGGCGGGTCTCTGAACTCGAGGTCCTGGACATCGGCATCAAGGTCTCCAGCGCTCTGGCCACCGCCCTCAAGCACGGTTTGCTGCACTTGGACATCAAGCCGGGCAATATTCTGTTCAATGCCGACGGGGAGCCCAAGTTGGTGGACTTCGGTCTGTCGCGCAAAACGGATGCCGACAAGGATTACTACGCTCCGGTGTACGGCACGCCCTACTATATCGCCCCGGAACGGGTTCAGCAGACTGGCGAGAGTTTTCTGAGCGACGAGTATTCGCTCGCGGGGACCTTGTACCACGCGCTGGTCGGTCACGTGCCCTTTGAAGCCACCACGGTCGAGGAGGTCATTTCGGCCCAGGTCCACACGCCGCTCGTCCCGCCCATTTCTGCGGTCCCCGAGATTACCCAGCCCACCAGTGATGTTCTGGTGCGGGCCATGGCCAAGGATCCGGCCCAGCGCTTTCCCAGTTACGAAGAGTTCCGCATGGCGCTGGAGGCGGCTCGCAGCCAGCTCCTGATCCGTCAATTCACGGGACAACCGGCTCCGGCCCCCGGCCCCGGTGAGGCCCGCCGTTGGTGGCGGCGTTGATTCCGGCCCTTCCGCTTTGAAAAATCCCATCATCGTCGCCCTCGACGTTCCCTCGGCAGAGGCCGCGGTGCAGCTCGCCCAAGACGTCGCGCCCTTTGCGGGCGCGTTCAAAGTCGGCAAAGAACTCTTCGTCTCCGCCGGACCCGACATGGTCCGCCGCCTGCGGGCCACCGGGGCCGCGGTGTTCCTGGATCTGAAGTTTCACGATATCCCCAACACCGTGGCCAAGGCCGTGGCGGCCGCGGTCCGCCTGGATGTCCAGATGCTGACCCTTCACTGCAGCGGCGCCTCGGCGATGATGCGTGCCGCCGAGCAAGCCGCCCAGAAGACCGCCCAAGAGCTCAACCGGCCC
>JBGTAT010000504.1:0-2564 GCA_041749755.1 Terrimicrobiaceae bacterium
ACCCGGCCTCCGGCACCGGCCGCGGAGCCGATCGCATCGCGGGGATCCAAATCGCAGCGGCCGAAGCCGCAACCGGCTACAACTTCGGCGAAATCCTGCCCTCCTCGATCTCGGGCTCCGTTCACGAGGACCTCAACGGCAACGCCCGCCATGATGCGGGCGAGGCCGGAATCGCCGGAAGCCTCATCCGCCTCACCGGCACCGACGTCTACGGCCGCGGGGTCAACTCCACGGTCACGACGGATGCGAATGGCGCCTACCGGTTCACAGGCCTCTACGCGAGTAACCCGACAGGATACACGCTCGCTCAGCTTCTCCAGCCGTCCGCCTACAACGATGGCCTGGAGGGAGCCGGCAACATCGGCGGGCTCTCCGGGTTTGAGTTCATCAGCCAGATCGTCCTCGCCACGAACGTCAACGCCACGAACTACACGTTCGGCGAGATCGTGATCCCGCCGGTCCTCACCACGCAGACCTCGTTCTTCACCTCCACCTCGCCTTCGCGCCTCCCCGCCTCGCCGTCGGTTCTGAGCGGGTACTTCTACAACGTCTTTGAAAACTTCCTGGGCGACAGCGAGGAGGATGACGAGGAACTCGACTACCTGCTCGACGCGCCGGGCAACGAGCCCGAGCCGATCCTCTCGCTCATGCCGATGTACAGCGGGCACGCCGAACCCGGGTCGACGATCGTCGTCGAAATTAAAAATGTTCGCGGAGCGGTCATCGGGACCGAGACGATCGTCGCCGACGCCGGAGGAAACTGGCTCGCCAAGTTCCCGAGCAACATCGTCTACGACACCCCGACCTCGGTGATGCAGACCGTCACCCGGGCCTCGTATTCGGACAGCCCGAACGAGGATTTTAACTTCCGCACGAATTTCGCGCCGGCGATCAATCCCAGCCACTTCTTCTCCGAACCGTTCGACGTGGACAAGGTCTTCTCGGAAAACCTGCCTCAGGAAGAAGCCAACAATCTCGAGGAAAGCCTGGGCGAGTCGCAGAATTTCGACTGGAACAGCTTCAACTACGAGTTCCTCACCGAGACCGGCGTCCCCTCGGCATGACGCCGATCAACGCCGCGCCTGCGGCTGGGCGCATCTCTGATGGCACGTCTGTTAGGCGGAGAGCCTCCGGGTTCGGAGTTCCGTCTTCAGGCGGCCGCCCAAAAAGCACTGCCTGAAGGACTCCAAACAGGGAAGCTGGCTCTGGGTTCGGAGTTCCGCATTTATGCGGCTGGCGAGTGGTGCGGCTACCCAATAAGCACCGCCTGACCACGTGGCCGACACGAGCGGGGGCGAGGGAGTCAACGCGGAACTCCAAACAAGATTCCTCAAGGTGGAGCGCCTTTTTGCAACTTTCGGAGCTGGCCCAGGGCGGAACAGAAAAGACCCTGTTTGACGGGGCGCGCGTTCTGCGGCATGGATGAGCCAATCACCTGTGAAAACCGGCACTGATCTCCAGCAGAAATTGAGACCCGCCCGCCCGCTACCCGGGCGGCTGGGTGGACTTTCATTTGCCAAGGTCAACCTTCTTGCCTGGTTCCTTTTTGGGGCCGTCGCGTTTTACGTGCGGTGGCTTTTTCAGGACGACCTCGTTCGTGCGGTCGGATTCACGCTGGCGGTCGAATCCGGCGGGTTCCTGCTGAGCCTCGTGCTCATGGTTATCTACGATCGGTGCGGGGTCTCGTTCCGGCTTCGCACGGCGATCCTGGTCACCGGGCTGAGCCTGCTGGCCTCGCTCGTCCTGGCCAGCCTCGCGCACCTGATCGCCGACGTGACCGGCTGGCACAACCCGCACTTTACCCGGATGGAAAATGCGATGCTGCGCGCGATCCTGATGTGGATTATTTTCCTCTGCTGGAGCTTCGCCTACTTCTGGCTTCGCACCGGGGCAGCCTTAAAGACTGAGACGCTGATTGCCGAGGAGGCGGTCCAGGACTCCCACCGCATGGAGCTCCAGATGCTGCGCGCCCAGCTCGACCCCCACTTCCTCTTCAACTCGCTCAACGGGATCGCCGCCGAGATCACCCCGCACCCGGAGGCCGCCCGCGAGATGGTGAGAAAACTGTCCCTCTACCTGCGCTATTCGCTTGACCACCGGAAGCGGTCGATCAGCCCGCTTTCCGACGAGCTCGATGCGATGGAATGTTACCTCGATATCGAGCAGGCCCGGTTCGGTGACCGCCTGTCGGTCACGATCCGCGCCTCCGAGGAGGCGAGGTGGTGGAACGTCCCGAGCTTCCTCCTCCAGCCACTCGTCGAAAACGCGATCAAGCATGGCCTCCACGAATCCTGCCGCCCTCTGGAGCTCGAGATCCGCGCCGACGTCATCGAGGGGGCGCTCGAGCTCGTCGTGACAAATTCCGGCGAGCTTCGCGGTCCGGAAAATGATGGGATCAGCCTCGGCTTGGATACCCTGAGCCGCAGGCTCGACCTCCATTATCCCGGCCGCCACCGCTTCGAGCTGGCGGCCGACGGCGATCGCGTTCGGGCGTTCCTTCAACTCCGGGGGGAACCGTGCTCCGCCTGATGCTCGTCGATGATGAGCCGCTCGCCCGCCAGGGC
>JBGTAT010000505.1:0-55247 GCA_041749755.1 Terrimicrobiaceae bacterium
GATGAAGCGGCCGGAATTCATGCGGCAGCCTGTCTGAGGGGGCTCCAGAATTCAAATGCGTCACATCGATTTCGTCACGCAAGCCGCTCATTTTATGAATCTTCCAAAACTTCATCAGTCAGTTAACCGGACACCCGTGACTTTGAATCTCTTTTTTTGATTCATCCGTATGCCCGACTTCCTCATGCGGCCACCAAGTCCATGGCACAAAACCTTCAACGTCGCTCAAATACCGAATGACATTCGGCTGCGTGTCACCTTTCTTCCCAAAATAGATGAGATTTTTGGCGAGGAGTTTTTTGAACTCAGGCTCAATCATTGACCAGCAACGACCCTCTGGCGGTTTATGTTTTACGCCTGTTGGCCCCGTGATTTCATACATCTGGTTTGGCCGCCACCCTTGTGCTGTCATAGGAATACCACGCCAGCGGCCCTTTGGGTCATTGTTCGGATTTTTATAGATGGCCCCCTGCTGTTCGGTGAGAGGGATAAGGTTTCTGGTGATTTTGAATCGCTCCGGGTTCATGGCATACACGAGGACATACTCGTGAACATCCCCAATGGCCTCTCGGTTTTCGCGCGAATAGCGCTTCTGCCAGACGTTGCAGGCGACAAAGCGGGCCGGGCCGAATATTTCGTCCATGACGACGCGGAGGAGTCCGATCTCTGAATCGTCGATATGAATCCAGATTGAGCCGTCCTCGTGCAAAAACTGTTTCAGCAGAACGAGCCGCGGATACATCATGCAGAGCCAGCGGTCGTGCCGGTCGAGGGTCTCCCCCTCCTTGCCGACCACCTCGCCGAGCCAGCGCGTGATTGCCGGACTCTTCACGTTGTCGTTGTATGCCCAGCCCTCGTTGCCGGTGTTGTCGGGCGGGTCAATCGTTATGCATTTCACTTCACCCGCGTAATACGGCAGGAGGGCTTTCAGGCCGACGAGGTTGTCCGCTTGGAGGATCAGGTTGCCGGTTCCGGGATCACCGCAGGAGAGTGCGGGGACGTCTTTAAGCAGGTGAAAAGGCACGTCGAGATGGTGTTTCACGACGGCTTCTTTTCCGATCCAGTTGAGCGTGGGCATGATGGTTTGTGCGTTCCTTTCTATCAGTGCCAGTAGGACATCTGCGGGGTGCAGCCTCGGATAAAATGGAAAAAATACCGTGACGGAAAACCGTCGGGGTGGCGATTGCGAAATCATCGCAAAAATCATTTTTGCCGCGGCTCATAATTCCCTGTTGACATCCGAACGCGTTCGGATATTTCTTGCCGCATGAACACCATACCTCCCCTCGAAATGCCCGTCATTTTCTCGTATAGCCGCGCCCAGGCTCTCGCCGACGGCGTGCTCATTGACGTTTCCGTTGAAGCCGCGGCAATGGGCTTCCGCTACCACACGGTCATCACTGCCACCCTTTTCGCCGAACTCGAATCCATCCCGTCCGATTCCGGCCAGGACTTTCGGGGGCGGCTCCACGACGTCTTTTTCATGGCACGGCAGGCCATCAAACGCGCGGCAGACGGTGTTCAGTGCGTGCCGTTTTCGCTCTACTTGGATGGGCGGCTTCGGGAGTTGACCGAACTTTGGATCCACGTCGGCCCCGGGGACGAGGCCGAGCCGGTCCTCACGATCGGTTTTCCGAGCGATTTTTGAGGGCCGCGCAATCAACCCCAGTATCCTTTATCTATGAAAATTACTCTCGATCTCCCCACTTCCGAGTATTGTGGCTTGAAGCAGGTCGCCGCTAAATACGGTATCACGACCCACGAAATCCTTGCGGGTTTCGTGGCGGACGCCACCGGCTCATTCCGCTCCGGCGGTAGCGACGAGCGGCAGCATGCGGATGATTATATTGCCCGCCGGCATTCCGACTATATCCAGCACTCCGCTGACCCCGAATCTCTGGCCGAGCGCGATCTGCGCTTTCTCCGGTCCGAGCGATGGTACGATGCCGAGCGTCGCCACGCCACATACGAACGGCAGAAGCGCGAGCAGCTGCGCACCCCGTCCGCGTAAATTCTCGCCCCCAGACGGGCGGCTGTCGTAACGTGCCGGCATGAAAGGCGTTTTTGAGAAACTGGCGAAGATCGGTGCGCGGCGGATTGTCGCGTCTGAGAAGCCCCACCAGCCGGGTGTGCACAAGAAAGGGGTGCCGCTCGTGGCCGCGGTCACTTTATCCAAGGCCGATATCGGCGACCTCGACACGAACGTCTCCCGGCTAGAAATCGTCGAACTGTTCGGCCGCCTGTGGAACCCGAGGCCGCTCAGCACGGCCATCAAAGCCAGAGTTGAAAAACGCGGGCCGCGGAGAGTCTTTGAAGTGATCGTGACAGCACAGGGAGACGTTGTTGTCGCTCCTCACAGGGCGGCACAGCAGGCCCTTGCCGGTGCAAAAAAGTCCGAAAAGAAGGCGATCCGGGCGCGGGAGAATGCCGTCAAGGGTGGACGGCCGCCAAAGCGGGAGGGTGAAGTGTGAAAAGCCCCCGATGCGCCATGACGACAATGCCTATCGAGAATTGCGGCGATGCAGTCTGGGATGATGGCGAATGGATCAGCTGGGAATACATAAACCAGCAACTGGCCGGACCGTCAGCGCATGGCGGGTTGGTCGAGGACTTGATCGTCCTCGCCAAAAACTACCTGGAAGAAACCGGACGCCATTTGAACATTTACGGCGAGCTTGGAGAGCAATACGCCGCGCGCCGATTTGGTATTGACCTGCATGAGGTCCCGACTGCGGAGGGCTCCGACGGGCGGATCGGTAAAGATTTGGTTGAAATCAAGACTATCTCCCCTCTCCGGGATAGCCGCCATGTGCGGGTGAAGAGGTCAGGTAATTTTGGCGTTCTCGTGATTGTAAAAATTGACGCTGATTTCCGAATCGACGCCAAGATGATCAAACGGAAGGACTTGCCGAAGGCCAACGGGGATTACTTCGTTGTGACGTGGCGCGACGCCACCTGATTCAATCGGCCGCCACAGGCCGCGGCCCATTCACACAATCTCATCCCCCAACTTTTCCCACACGCAAGCGAGGGCCGCGATGGATATTACGACAACCGGCGCGTATCCGAGTGTCGGGTGAATCATTGAGAGCAGCGGCACAAGGAACATGTTCGACACCCATAACAACAGCGCGAAGATTGAGGCGAACACCCCGATGAGCGCCCACAAGATACCCATGGGCAGCCACGCCAGCACGAGCAAGACACGGAGAGTTGTTGCCGCGGCAGGGTGAACCGGATCCAGCACGGCAATCCATAGCCACGCCTGCCATGCAGCGTATGTCCAGAACGCCCCGCTAGCCACGGCAGCTGCATTATTGGCTTTTTTCCTCTCCTCCCACCCGAAAGCGGAAAACACGAAATAATACGGGTTGACGAGGTTCGCAAAAATGTCAGCCCAGGGGATTTTATAAGGTGTGAACGGCTGCTCCGGGGCACCGTTAAAGCGTCCGGTAGAGACAAACTCTTCCCACCAGTCGTTGCCCGCCGCTTTCGATGCACCCGGGGCTGCAGGTGCATGCCGCGGCTGTGATTCACGGGCGGGAGCCTTGGGGCCAAACTTCGAATCCGAGATACGGCTGTGCAGGCAATTTAACCCGTCCCTGTCGATCCGCTTTAACTCGCCAATATCTCCCGCCTCGTATGCGGAAAGGATCTCGCGGGTCAGAGCCTCAAAAAGCGGACGCTTCGACGCCAGTCGGGTTCGATCCGGGTGCCATCTGTTGATGAGCGCCCTGAAAAGCGGACGAAGTTCTGGTGAGGTCGCGGCGGTCATAACGTCAGGGGTTGGTGACGTTGTTGCGTACTTTTTCCCCCGTACAAAGTCTTTTTTGAGGTGCGTCTAGGAGGAGATCTCTCAGGCCAGGCCAAGCGCCTTCGATTCAGCAAACAGCCGGTCTATGCCGGAAGCCTGGCAGCGCAGCCCGGCACGGTATGCAGGTGACAGAGCGTTGGCGAGTTCGACGAGCTTTCCCCAGCCGCTGCCATTCACAATGTCGGCGTTGAGCGCCGATCGGCCGGAGGGGTAGGCCGTGATTGGCGAGTGGTCGAGGATATATGTGAAATCGAGGTAAAGTTCGAGTGCCAGCCCGATGTCAGAAAAGGGAATGCACGAAAGGTCCGGGCAGGATTCGACGAGTTCCCCCGCAATAAAACACTCCGTGTCTTCGGGCTCGATCGCCGGCTTGCCGCGCAGAAATTCCTCTTTGATTGCCAATTCGTCGTCGCCAATCACGAGAGTGTCCGTGCCCGCGACAATAGATTTCCGCAACTTCCATGGCCCCGTAATCGTGAGCGACACCCCCTCGACTGCGGTAGTCGTGATCGATCCGTAAAACGGCTCGTCAGGCAGGGCAAAATCGCTGTCGATATCAATCGGAAAATCCTCCAAATCTTTGCCCTGTGAGATGACCCGGCAATCAGCCTCCTCCAATTCGAGCATCCACTCCTTTTCTATCCGCTCCATTGCGTCGAAATCCAGGCCGCGGAGATCGTTTACGCTCCACTCCTGCACGCACGTCAGCGTTCCCGTCATGGTGAAGTGGAAGCTCACGAGCTTTTTTGGGTCGTAGTCGCCTGGCGGTTTTGGCGGCTTGGTTTTGATCGGCGGCATTCAGGGAAACGTGGCACACCCGGCCGCGGTGTGGCGAGGGAAAAGCCGGGGCTTGGGAAGCCTGGCAGTTGACCATTTTTCAATCGTGTTTGTCGCTGAGAGGGGGGCGCGACGACCGACCTCGTATCTTTATACTACATATGGACACTGACGACCTCGCAGAAGATGCCGACGCGTTCCTTGACGCGCAGGATAACGAATTCCCAAAAGACACCGGCGTGACATGCCCCGAAACCGGAGATGCGGTTTTGGAGTTTGAGAAGGCTTACGATTTTCCCGGATTCCCCGAAGCCGTGTTTTACAAAACCATGGCCGGGCGGACGATGTCCGCAAAGGACTATCGGGCGATACTCAAATCCGGGACCGATGGGGTGAAGTTCGAGGGTTTCTTTTCCAAAGCCAAGAACAAGAGTTTTGGCGCTAAGGTTCGCTACAACGCAGAGAGGAAGCGCGACGAAGAGATCGCGCCCGGGTGCGAGTTCGTCTTTGACAACACTCCCCGCGTCGAGAAACCAACCGGCACTATGTGCCCGAAGTCCGGGAAGCCGGCCACAGAGACCGAGAAAATGTTTTCATTCCCAGGATTTCCGGGACTCGCCTGCTGGAAATCCATCGCGCAACGGGAAATGAGCGTCGAAGACTACCAGGCGATCCTGGCGGCGAAAGACGGGAAAAAGTTCGAGGGGTTCATCTCCAAAAAGACAGGTAAGCCGTTTTCCGCGACGCTCAAATATTCTCCCGACGCCCGCGACGACAAGCCGGGTGTCGTTTTCTGCTTCGACTGAGCCCGCCAGCCCGCGGGTCAAACGTATATTTATCACGCAACGCAGAAACATCAAAAATCCTATGAAAAACTTCCTCATCCACACTCGTGCACCCCAGCCCGGCGAACGTCTCGTCATTGAGATCGAGTGCCCGCAACACGTCACGCTCTCCCCTTACCAGCAGTTGCTAAGGGACAACGGTTTGCGCGACGACACGGCGGTTGTCCGTCTTGCCAGCGGCTCGCTCCTTGTGCGCAATGTCGAACCGATGATTACCGAAGAAGGGGAGGAGATCCCCGCTCGGAACACTGTTGGGCTCTATCAGATCGACGCCATCCCGTTGCCAGATCCCAACGGCTCGCTTGACGACTTTATCCGCGAACACGGCACGTTGCTGGCGCAATGCGAAGTTATTGAGCGCGATGACTGGCTGACTGTCATCCCCGTGATGGCCGGCATCGAATTGGAGGAGGCCGTATGAACGACGAACCTAAAAAAGACGCCTACGCAATCCTCGTCAGCAAAATCAGCGAAGCGCTGGAAAAAGGCGTTGTCCCCTGGCATCAGCCGTGGCTGAGCGGGCCACCTCGCAGTCTCTCAACCGGGAAAGGCTATCGCGGGTTTAATCAGCTTTTGCTTGGGTATTGCGCGCGGGAGCACGACACCCCGTTCTGGGGGACCTTTCGGCAGATCAAGGAACTCGGTGGCGTTATTCGCAAGGGCGAACGCTCTACGCCGGTCAGTTTTTGGAAAAAACTGGACGTCGATGACCCGAAGGAAGATGGCACCACAAAGCAGGTCATGATGTGTCGCTTTTACAGCGCGTTCAACGCCGACCAAGCAGATTGGCCGGACGGGGAGCCAAGAATGGTTAAGGAATGGCGCGACAAACTCACCAAAGACGGCCCTACCGATCGCATCGCCGCGGCGGAGAAGATTCTCGCGGAGTTTCCTGGCAAACCCGAATTCCAGAACAAAGGCATGGTGGCATACTACAGTGTCACGACAGACACCGTGGTGGTTCCACCTATCGAAAACTTTTCGAGCGCGGATCGTTATTATCAGACGGTATTTCACGAGCTAACCCACGCGAGTGGCCACCCGAAACGGCTAAACCGGTTTCCGTCGGACTCCAAGCCGTCGACCGAATCGTATTCCAAAGAGGAACTGGTTGCCGAACTTGGCGGCGCGTTCCTCTGCCATGAAGCCGGGCTCGATGTCCAAGTCGAGGAGAGCGCGGCATACATCGAGAGCTGGATGCAGAAAATTAAAGAAGACCCACGTATCCTAGTCTCTGCCGCCGGACAAGCTGCCAAAGCCGCTGATCATATTCTGGGCCGCGTGCCTGATGCCCCGCAGGTGGAAAAGGAATTGGCCCCCGAGGTGGAGAAAGCTCAGCCGGTTGTCGTTCCAGACCTGACGGTCAAGCCTGACCCTGCGCCAGTGGCTCCCGAGGCCGCGAAGCCTGGCATCGAGCCGGTCGAGCCATCAGACGTGCCGGTGGCCAAACCTGACCCCGTCCACCAGCCCGATCTCATCGCTGCTCAGGGCGTCGAGGAGGAAGACCCGACGCCTGACTTCTCTGCCCGCCTATTCGCCGCTCTGGACGAGCGCGGAGAACCTGAACAGAAATCTATGTGCGCCGAAATGCCGCCACCCGCCGCGGCACCGAAGCGCGGAGGGATGCGTCTATGACCCTGACCGAGATGATCAGCAGCCCGGCCAATATCCGGGCTGGCGAGGTTTACGCGAAGGTCCGGGCGGGGGACACGCTCGACGGTGTCGACCTCGCCGGTTTGCCGGGCGAGTTCCTAGTCAGGGACGGGAATAGCCGGACGAAAGGGCTCAGCTATGCGCTGCTCGGAACATGCGTGGTAGCGAAGAACCTGCATGCGTTCGTCGCGCTGACTGACGCGGGGATGCCACCCATGAGGGGAGAGCTGACGGACATTTTACAGAAGGTTTTTGCCCCTTACGAAAATTGGGTCGTAGGTCCCACGTTCGTGATGGGAGGCATTGAGGACGATCCGAACCGGCACTTGAAAACCCGTGACAGGTTGCCAATCGAGTGGGCCGCGGCAGTCGAAAAGGTTTCTCCGGGGCGACTGCAAAGCTGGTCTGAGCGGGCTTGGAACTGGCATAGCGAGGGTGTGGAAGGGCTGGAAAAGATGGAGAGATGCGGAGTGAAGTTGACGCCGCGGCTGGCCAACAATGTCCTCCATTACGCCATCAGCTGCTCACATGCCAGAGGCGAAATCGCGGCAAACCACGGGCCGATTGTCCGATACTACTTCGCGCAGGGCGGACAGCCCATCACACCCGAGAATATTGGCAATGGGCGGCACTGGCTGGTCGATGTTCTGGCCTGTCCGCTTCGCATTCCCGACGCCGTTGAGTCTCTCAGGCAGATGGGATTGAGCGACCTGCCAGAATTGACGGTGCTGAAAAGCCAGGGGACAAAACAGTCCGGGATGCCAACTCCGGTGGCGGCTCCTGAAATCCAACCAGAGCGCGGTGGACGCCAGCTTTAAGCCTTTCCCGATTTTATGAATCTCGCGCTTTCTTATGAACGGTATCTCGCGGCAGTCAGCCGCGGCGACATCGCCAGCGCGCAACTGATGGTTTGCCAGGCTGCTGAGGAAGCGGGATATCCGTCGAAAATCTGGCACCACACGGCAACGGCATCCGCGCCATTCGACGAATTCAAGTATGGTGCGCTCCTCGGGGGCGAGGACCGCTACAAGCACACAGGGAAGAAGGGGGCGCTCCAATACACCCTTGAAGGGCTTTCATGCGGGTGGCTGACGGACTCCGAAAAACAATTCCCAAGCTGGAAGAAGGACGACGGGAGCAACGTATATCCCGTGTTCTTGAAGCTCGAAAACCCGCTGGTATTGAAGCCCGAGCCGGGCGCACAGGCGAGACGGCTTGCAATGAAAGCCCGGCTCCACGAACTCAACACCCGATTCGGAAACCCGAACGAGTTTATCCCGTTTGATGAGCACCAGGCCGGGCGTGCCGAGCAGCGGGCGATTGCGCAATACATACGCCCGGACAAGACGAGCGAGAATCGCGTCATTGAGATTCATGATGGCCTGGATGTCTGCCGCGGCCGGCGGGAGCTTGAACGCGAAATGCGGAAGCTGGGAAAGACAGTCGGGACCGCTGAGGAAATCATGCGGCGGAGGGACGAAATCGCGCTATCCGATCCGTTCGGACAGCTTGAAAAGCTCTCATGTGTGGCGCAGAAGGAATTCCCCGATCTTGTGCCGGGGGCCGCGCTCCGGGCGTCGCTCAAACGCCAGGGCTACGACGGGGTGATTCTGATCGACACAAACTCCGACACCTCCCTCACCGACAGCAGCCGGCATACCTGGGCGGTGCCATTTGACGGCGGGGCGCAGATCAAATCTGCCGCGACCGTTGCCCGAGATAAACACGGGCGCGTCTATCCGCTTTCCGTGAGGTTTGATCGCGACTGCCCCTGCATGTATGGAAAAATGCCGCCGGTCATTGAAGTGCGCGGCATGTCCGAGCCCAGCCTTCCACCACCAGCACCGACAAGATCGAGGGGGATTTCTTTATGAGGCTCTGGCACGGCACCACACTCGAAGCGGCGAAGCTGATTGCCGCCACCGGACGGATCCAGCCCGGCCACCCGTCGCAGTGGGATGGCACGCACTGGAAACCCATGGATGGCTGTGTGTATTTTTCGACGAAGCCGAGCGATTGCGCCTGGCACATGATTTATAGGACATTCCGTGGGAACTACGCCAAGGCCCCAAAGGAATTTGGGATCGTCGCGGCCGACGTGCCTGAATCCCTACTCCTCCCGGACGAGGACGACGTTGCCGACCACATTATTGAGCGCGACGCAATCGGGCTCCAAATCGAAGAACGCTTCATTGCCACCGATCGCCGGTTGTCCCGGTTGCTTGCCGCGGCAAGGAAGAACCCGACGCGCATGACGGATCCCCAGGAAGACTGGGAAAACGACGAGAGCCCGTATTCGTGGCCATGGCCAAACGACACCGGCAGTGAACAGCCACATCCGAACTTCCAGACAATCGCGAGGGCGATCACCCCGCTTGTGGCCGCTCTGCCGGAAATCCGGGATGGCCTTTTCTTGGAACACAGCAAACGCGCCATTCTTGGCGACGTGCCGGTCAGCGGTGTCTGGTCTATCCCGACGTTTGAGACAGCTGACGATTTCATTGCGATCCTCACGCGCGACGTCATTGCGAGGCTGGGCACAAAAATTGAATTACGGCCCGCCGGTTCTGCGCTACCCTCTCCCGCGATGGATCCCGCAGATTTCCAAGCCCGCGTCATTGCCGCGCAAGACCTCGCCGAGAAAGCGAAGGAATACGGTATTGACCTCACTATCAGTGCGGCGGGCTGCGTCCGGCTCTTCCACGGCACCAGCAAAGAGAAGGCGGCTGCGATCCGCCGCGGCGGGTTTGAAAAGGCGACGTATTTCTCCCACGACCCGAGCGTCACCGGCTACGGGGACGAAGGCCCGGAGTTCTATGCCAAGACGAAGAACAAGGACGGCGAAGTCATGGCGGTCTGGATCGACCCGCACGACGTCAGCTTCGCGGGCGGCACGGGCGAGTTTTTCCTTGAAGCCGCGGTCACCCCGCTGGATGGCGTCTATTCTAGCCAGCACGCCCCGACGGGCATCACTGAACGCGAAGGGATCGCACAGGAACCCATCCGGCCCGCGATGGGCGAACCGGCTCCGCCCGCCAACACCCCACCCCGAGGTTCACGTTCGCTGTAATTTCCACTCCGGTCATATTTTTGCTCACATGAACCCCGATCAACCAGATTCACCCGAGGAAGCCCCCAAGTTGTCCATCATGGAGAGGGTCTTCCCCAAGAAGGACACCCGCCGCGGCATGCCACTGCCGGGCTATTCGCCGCTGCTCAAACCGAACGGAACGACTGACGGAGGCGAGGCAGGAAGATCAGCAGCTTCCCGCGAGGAAGGGCGCTAGCGCGTGCGCTCGGCCTGGTGCGTGCCGACGGAGACGGACTCAGGGAGCCTCATTGTTCGAAATTCTTGAAATAAGACTGGCTGTGCTTCTGCGAGGATTTCCTGTCTTGCCGCAAAGAGTCTCTTTGTTGCTTCGTCAAGGCCCCTGGCATTGCGCAAAAGGCGTCCTTCACTTTCCGTAAGAGCCCCGATTTCGCCGTTGTACAAATTGTTTTCTTTGAGCCATTCACGGGTGTTGATTGTTCCATATTTTGTTTGGATTGCCAGTTGAGTTTCGTTCGAGATCACGAGGTTTGTAGAGAACTTTGCGTAGCCGATTGTCGAGCAGGCGACAACCTCGCCTCCCCCGCGACAGATGTGCTGCCGCATCTCGCTGAGGCTCCCGCCACCGGTCACGCAATCATCCACGAGGATGTAGTCGCGGCCGGGCGCAACATCGCCCTCAAATTCCGGCCTGAACGCCATCCGATACCATCCGCCCCTCCCGGTGCGGAAAACAGTGTTGCTCTGGATGATTTCGGTGTCCACATCCACCCCTGTCAGGTGGCCAATGTAATCGGCAAACTTGGAAGGAATCTCGTTGATTCCCCCACATTCTTGCGCATGAACGGCCGCGACAATCGCCCCTGGATATGCCGCGGCCAGCGCCATGATCTTCTCGACCGGTGAGAGATCCATGACCAGCCGGGCCGCAGCGTCCATGTCCCCTGCCTTCGCCGCGGCATGGTCGGGGTGTGTAACGAGTTTTCCCCCGGTCGTCATTGCAACGACGCGGGGGAAATTCTCTGGCCACGGGAACGTCATTTCACGCCGATGAAACCCTGCTCAACGAGAAATGTCGCCAAGTTTGTTATGTTGTTCGACGAGACGAGGGCTTCCAGCGCAACCTGGTCGACGTCCGGGCTGACCCTTGCCCGGACGGTACCGTCGTTTAGTGTTTTAGAATTCCCGTCTGCCGTGCGGTTCACGCTGTCAATCTTGCTCGTCCGCATTGCTGGGACGACCATGGATACGACCAGAGCGACGATCGCTATGACAACGAGGAGTTCGACGAGCGTGAACGCCCGCTTGGTTTTGTTGAATAGTGTTTTCATGAGTCGTTTTGGTTATCAAGTTGCGATTTACCAAGTGATCGAATCGAGTTTCTGCTGTCGGACGATCAGAAAGCATGTCGCGGCTAATTATTTAGAAGGCGGGAGTCAGGGCGTTAATCCTAGCAAGGAGGGTCGTTCGAGTTGTCGCGTCAACACTCGCATTCCAGCCGGTCGCAACGCTGAAAGTGGTTTTCAGCTTCGCGATTTGGGTGGCGTTTAGCGGAAAACTCAACGCATCATTCCACTGTGTTGCAGTCGTTTCAGACCGGGCGTTCGTCGCGAAGGTGGAATATAAAGAAGAGGAACCAGGATTGAAAACTGCCATCGTAGAAACATTGAGACTGCCGGTGCAGAGGCGTGAATATGCCGTCGCGTATGGTCCGTAATAGCCATAAGGAGTTATCAAAGGGTCAGCAAGAATCTCGCTCATTTTTACGAATATCATTGGGGCAACAGCTTGGCGGTCTGCTAAGAGTGCACCGGGGATGCTCTCTTTGAATGAAATGAACTGGTCATAAGTGAGCAGGTCAAAGTTGTCCGCAATCCAGTCCAATTCTGACCGTGTGAAGGCAGGCGGAACGCGGGCCGCTAAAACCGCGTCATCTCCCCACGGGGCAGGAGCCCCACGCAACCCAACTGGCGTCGGTTCAGGGGTTGGGTCGGGTGTGACTCCGCCGCCATCAGGCTCAGGCGTCGGATCAACGACAGCGGCCCCGGATGGGTCGGTGTAAGAAGCGACCGCGATTCCATTCGTCATGGAAACTCCGGTTGTGATCTTTGCTACGGTGGCATCGATCTGCTCTTGTGTGAGGGCGTTGGATGCAGTGACAGCCCCGATTAGGAGCACAGCGGTGAGAAGTAGATTCTTCATGACAGTGTAAAGATACGAGCACCGATGCCGCGGTTGGCCCGCCAGCCCGCATTTTTTTTATTTATTTTGCAATGACTGCTCGCCGCGGCGTGTTTTCGCGCGGATGCGGAAGGCGGTAAATGCTATCCCGAGAACGAAGAGCGCGAACGTCGATTGTTCGGGAACAGCGTTGTAGCTGAGGTAGATATTCGCGTTATCTGGCGTGGAGACCGAGAACGAGGAGCCCGGTAGTGCGGCCGCAAAGCTGTGGGCCGTGCTGTCATTCCAGAGAGCGACCGCAAGGCTCAGGTTTGAGAAGTTGCTGATGCCGCCTGCCGCGGAGTAGATAAGCCAGGCGTTTGTGTGGCTTGATGCCCAAAAGCCATCCGACCAATCCACGATGCTGCCGGGTGAGTCGAAGCTGAGATTGAGGGCAGTGGGGGTGGAGAAGTTTAGTGTCCCCCCGACGACGATTGAGTCAAACGTTGAGTTCGACACATTGACCGCCGTGTTGCCGACGAGCTGCCAGAGGACATTTGGCGAGGCCCCGCTGTAAATGAGATTGCTCGCGAACGTCTGGGTTCCTGGGCTGTTGCCCGGGCTGTGCGTTCCCTGGATCGTCGTATTGCCCGCAATCGTGCCGGTGCCGCCGAGCGTGCCACTGGCCCCGACTATGACCGCTCCGGCGGATGTCCCGTTGATGAGCAGAGTGCCCGCGTTGACGGTCGTGGTGCCGGTCAATGTGTTGTTGCCGGTCAGGTTGAGCGTGCCCGCGCCGGACTTCGCGAGGCTGCCCTCGCCGGAAATCACACCGGAATGCGTTAGCGAATCCGAGCGATTGAATGCCAGTGTCGCCCCGCTTGATACAGCGGCGTCTCCCGCAAGGGTGCCCGCCGTGCCGTTGCTGCCAATCTGCAACGTTCCCGCACTGACAGCGGTGTTTCCTGAATACGTGTTGTTCCCGGTCAGAGTGAGGGTGCCATTGCCGGACTTGGTGAGCGTGCCCGTTCCCGAGATGTTCCCGGCTATTGCGGTGTTTGTTCCTCCGGTGATTCTCGACCAGATGAGCGCTGCGTTGTTGACGATGTTGCCACTTGCGATGGCTCCGGTTGTGCCGCTGTTCCCGATCCGCAGCGTCCCGCCGGAGATCGTCGTTGTCCCGGTGTAGGAGTTGTTGCCAGACAGCGTCATGGTGCCACCACCAATCTTCGTGAGCCCGCCTGTGCCGGAAATTATTCCACCATAAACCGTGGATGTGTCGTCAATACCAGCAGTCAGCGTCCCGCCACCGAGGGCGACATTGCCGCCCGAGGTTCCTCCCCCAGCCAGCGATCCGAGGCCAATGTTGTAGCCGTTCAGGTCGAGGATGGCACCGCTCGTGTTTGACAGTGTATATGCGGCATTGTTCCCGATGGCCGTTGCCGAGCCCGCAATCAGCCTACCCGCCGTGATTGTCGAGGCCCCGCTGAAACTATTCGTTCCAGTCAATGTCAGGTTGCCGCTGCCGCGCTTCGAAAAGCCGCCGGTGCCGGTTATCCCGTTCGCGAAATTGACACCCTGGACGAGGTTATCTGAGCGGCTGAATGCGATGACTCCCGCCCCGTTGACAGTGATCCCGCTGACTAATGCTATCGAGCCTGTCGCTCCGTTGTTCCCGATTTGAAGCGTGCCATCGTTAATCACAGTTGAGCCGGTATACGTGTTGTTGCCGGTGAACGTCTGTGTTCCCACACCATTCTTGGCGAGAGAGCCAGATCCCGAAATGACTCCGCCAAAAGAGGGGGTGGATGACCCGTCGAGCGTGAGAGTCAGATTTGCCGTGCCCATAACCACGTTCCCGCCAGCCGCCCCGCCACCAGACACCCCGCCCAGGCTCGCATCATACCCGGCCAGGTCGAGCGTGACACCCGCCGCGGCCGTAAACTGATACGACGCATTGTTCCCGAGTGCCGTGGTTGAGCCCGCTCGCAGAATCCCGCCTTGGACAAAGGATATGCCACTGAACGTATTGACTCCGTTGAGCGTTAGCGTGCCCGGCCCTTTCTGGCTGATTCCGCCGCGGCCGGATATCCCGCTCGCGAAGTCGACCCCTTGGACGAGATTGTCGGAGCGGTTAAACCCGATTACCGCTGTGTTGTTCTCCACGACAATTGTGCTGTTCAGGCTGATTGAGCCAGCGGTTCCCCCGTTGCCAATGTACATGCTCCCAGCGTTGACAATCGTGTTGCCAGTGTAGGTGTTCGTGCCCGTCAAGTATAGCGCCCACCCGGTCCCCAGGTGCGAGAGAGAGCGTGTCCCGGAAATGTTCGTCGCATAAACGAAATCTGCCGTGCTCGTGTCGATTCCGATCCCGGCACCTGGATCCATGGAAAACCCTGTCAGCGTATTGGCAAACAGTGAGTCGATTTGTTCAGAGGTATATCCTGCCGCCCCTGTCCCGACCCCAACGATCCCGTTTGCCCCGACGCTCACGAGCCCGGTTGATTTCGATACCGTTTTAACAAACGAGAGCGTGCCCGCGTTGATCTGTGTTGAGCCGGAGTAGGTGTTGGTGCCGGTTAATGAGGTGACGCCGGAGCCTTCCTTTGTGAACCCGCCTGTCCCGGTGATTGCACCGCTGAGTTTCAATGCCGTCAGCCCGGTATTCGTGTTTGTGTTGACGAGTGTGTCGTTAAGTTGGATGGCTGACGAAATCGTCTCGCTGCCGATATTTGAGACCGTCAGAGATGCGTTTCCTGCCGCGGCATCGAAAATCAACTGGGAGCCGGTGACGTTGTAAGCCTTCGTGCTGTCGATTGCGAGCGATCCGAGAGTGATGGGCGTCGCGAGCGTGACTGCAATTGATGCGCTCGTCTGCGTTCCCAGCACGACGCCGGCCCCGACCGCGTTGGGAACCCCCTGGGGCGTCCAGTTCGTGGCTGTATTCCAGTTGCCGCTGCCATTGAGGTTCCAGGTCTGGGCCTGAGCCACAGCTGAGATGACGAGCGAGGCGATTACCGCGATATACAATGTTTTCATTCCCCAAGATACGAGGTAAGCCCGCGCGCTTCGGGCTGCGGGTAAAAAGGTGGGGAGAGACCGCCGCCAGGCCATCACTCCTGACGGCGGCAGTGGGCACCATAAAACCCACTTTCTCCACTTCCCAACACAAACAAGATACGAGGGCATGCGCCGCGGTCAGCCCGCCAGCCCGCGGACGGGCCAATTATCCACTGTGTTCAGCGGGGGCGAACCCCCGCTGAACGTATCTTACGTGCATGCAGACCTATAAATTCCCACTCGCCCGGAAGTGCTCCGCGTTCACCCTCGTCGAAGTCCTTATCTCAACAACCATTGCCGCGATGATGTTTGCGGGCCTCTCGGCTGTGAGCATTTTGACTATCAAGCGCTCAGTCAGGACCGGCAGCTCCGAGTATTCCGAGCAGCAATGCTACCGGATGGTCACCGAAATCAAGGCCGCCATGCGAAGCGCGCAGAGCGCGACAATCACCGACGGTGGAGAGGTGTCGAATATCGGGAATGTCTTAACGGTCGGGCTCGCCCCCGACGGGGAAATTCCGGGCGGGACAATCAGGTTTGTGGCTACGCCATCCACACCCGAGGGCACCTATGCGCTGTCATGCGAGCGCACATCGCCGAGCGGAACACAGGTCTACGAGTATGCGACATCAGCTATCCCTCTCTACCCGGACGGCAAGATGTTCAGGCTCGCCGATTACGGGTTCCTCGAATTCGCCTGGGCTCTGCGCGTGTTCCGGTCGCCTACGAGCGCGTATGTCCTTGCCGACATACCGTTCCAGGGGGTTGCCGCGGCAGGCTTGCTCAATGCTGGCGGGGGCGTTGTCTCTTCGGATACCGTGAACTTGACGTTGGTGTCCGGCACCGGCGGCACGGCAATCATATCCGGATTTCCCAGCGTTTCGACGCAGGCTTTCCGCCGGGGCGACACGGCTGTGATCGTGGCGGTTGCCGACGACAACTATCAGTTTGCGGGCTGGACCGGCGGGGTTTCTACCAGTGCTTCGAGCGTGTCTGTCCTGATGGACAGGGATCGGACTGTATCGGCGAATTGGGCGTGGGCGCTTCCGGCGCTGGTCGTGAAAAATGAATCCATTTCCGTTGCCGAGGGTGCCAGCGCACCGTTTTCAATATGCCTGGCCGGGCCGCCAGCCGGAGAAATGGTTGTGTCCGTCGCCAAGCTTTTTGGCGGGGATCCCGGCCTGTCCGTCCCGGCAGATACGACATTCGTATTCGACGCCTCAAACTGGAATGTCTACCAGCTCGCGAGTATTTCTGCCGCCGAGGACAACACCGAAGGCGTGAACGGCACGGCGGAGTTCCTCGTTTCATCGCCTGGGGCGGCAAATGTTATCGGTACGGCGAACGAAGTGGATGGCGACCGGTCGCTGACTATCGCGGCAGACAACGGGTCTGTTTTTGCAAGCCAGGCACCGAACGGCACAAATTTCTATGACGCGGGTACCGTCCTTACGCTGACTGCCAATCCGGATCCCGGCTATATGTTCACCGGGTGGACCGGCGATCTGAGCGGAGCCCAGCCCAGTCAGAAGAGCCTCACGATTGACACCAATAAATCTGTCACCGCTACCTTTGCGCTGGTGCCGGTTGAAATCGTATTGTCTTCCGATACAGCTGCGGTTCCCGAAGGGGGATCGGCCGCGTTCACCGTCGCACTGACATCCCCGCCCGCCTCCCCGCTGACAGTTGTTTGCGAAAAACTTTCAGGCGATGACGACATCACAGTCTCGAACAGTCTGCCATTCACTGCGGCAAACTGGAATATCCCACAGGTCGTCAGCATTGCCGCGGCGGAGGACGATATGGATCAGGCGGTCGGGTTTGCCTCGATCCGGGTATCCGCGCCCGGGCTGACAGAGAAGACCCTTACAGCCACCGAGGTTGACGACGACTACGCGCTGGCTGTCAATGCGTCGGGCGGGACAATAACGCGGGATAAAGAGCCGAATATCGCGGGATACTACGACGCCGGAACCGTTGTGGTTTTGACGGGCCTGCCGGACTCGACGCATAGCCTGCCGGCCGCGTGGAGCACAAATTTGAGTGGATCCACGGCAATTATCACGATGGATGGCGATAAAACGATTAGTGCGACATTTGCGGTCGGGATCGTGCTTTCAGCGGAATCAATCTCGATTCCGGCCGGCGAGAGTATGGCCGTTTTGGTCCACTTGGCGGCCCAACCTCAGGCGGACATCGTCGTTTCCTCAGCAAAAGCCTCCGGCGATGCCAATATTTCGATTGTGTCCGGCGACACGCTGACGTTCACGCCAGCGGATTACGACACAGACCAGCAATTAACTGTCGCGGCCGGCTCGCTGCCTGGCAGCGCAGTAATCACCGTGTTGTCATCCGAGGGAGCGTCAAAGGACATAGCGGTCATTGTCGGGCCGTAGCCCACAGAAAGATTCTCCAACTATTTTTGGGAATTTTCCGGGATGCCCCGGTTCAAAACGTATCTTTACTACCGTGAAGACCATCACGTCATCCCATCCGAGTGCCCGTGGCACTATCCTCCTCGCAACCATCATTCCCGCCGCGCTTCTCTGCATGCCATCCAACGGTGTGCCCTTGGCGCTCGGCTGGCTCATCGTAATTGCCTCATTATTGTGGCTTCGCAACCGTCCCACCGGCGACGGCGGAACAATCACGTTCCCGGATTACGATCCGGCAAAACCGAACGCCGAAAAGGACGCCGCCGATTTTTACCCGCTGGCTTACTCATACGCCACGGGGTTTTCAGAGGCTGACCGTGAGGACGTAGTCCAAGAGCTTGTGGTAAAAGTGATGCGATCCTTGCCAAAATGGGACCCCTCCATGCCAATGATGTCGTTTGTTCGGGCGGCGATGAAGTTTCGCAGAATCGATATGCATAACCTGTATCACAACCAGGGGAAAGGCGAGAAGGCCATGAATCACTGCACGCTTATCTCTCAACTTCCAGATTACGAGAAGGATTGGGCGTATCGCTGTGAGGGTGTGCCAAGCCCCGTGATGCCATTTGAGGAGCGGGTTTCAGATACAACAATCCAGCCCACGAACTACGAGACGCTCTTGGATTTTCTCAACGGGATCCAGGATGAAAAAGTGCGATCCGTTTTTTGCACGCTCGCCGAGAATTGCGGCATCCCTGGCGTTGAGACGATCGCCTTCAAACCAGTTGCCCTGAACGTGGCGCGCGCAATTGCAGCAACGCTGCGCAAGTCGAAGATCGCACTTGATTTCGCCAAACTTGTGGCAGACATGACCCCGCGCTGCTAATCGCAGTGGGCATAATTCTCTTTCGCCGCGGCTTTATCGGTGAGGGCGGGTGCATCGTAGCCCTGCCGTGAGTGAATAAAGTGGACAGTCAGGACACCGTATCCGCGATCTGCGCTCTCACGACAGCCCATCCGTGCCGCGGCCAATCAAACGCGGGTGTTGCGTGGCATTGTGACAGACGCAATTGCCGTGCGTCCGAGGAGGTGGCCGAGGCCGGCTCCTTCGTTGCCGCTCCGGGCAGCTGATTCGAATGCGCGGAGGATGGTGGCTTCGCTGGCTCCAATTTTCAGCATGAAGGAGACGAGGCGGGTGATTTCGGAGGGGACGGCTGGAGTTTTCATACTTCCCCATACCCGTAGGTGAACTCCCGTCAATACGGGATCTTCAACTATTTTTTGTTTTCTTAGGACTCGCAATCAGCCCGGCCCGCGCGGGCCGCGGCGGCCCCCCTCGTATCTTGTAGCATGAACATGATTACTCAAAATTACAAAGGCGGCGGGCTTCGCTTCCGTGCCCTCATCGAGGGCGGAACCGTCAATGACATCAACGGAGAACCCGGAATTATTTTTTTCTTTCGCAACGGCAGAAAGTGGCTTGAAGCCCATTTCCGGTGCGGCGTGCTCTCAGCCCCGGAGGGAGGGCATGCAATCACGGAATACAACCAGTTCGGCGAGATCGTCGCCGACACGGGGCGCAGGCTCCCAACTTTTTAAGCATATGAAAGACCAGCAAACACCCACGGCACTCACGGCCACAAGCGTGAGCAAAGCAGAGCAAATTGTTTCGGATGTCGAGGTCGACAAATACGTCGCCTGGAAAGACGCAAAATCCGTCGGCGACATGACGATTGAGCAGCTGACTGCGGAAGTCGGCGAGTCCGACGGGCGAAAGGTTTTCTGGGCCGCGGCGCAGGCGCTTGCGAGCGATCAGCCCGGCAAGCATTGGATGGAGGGCAATTACCCGGAACGGGAGGAGATGGAGAACCTCGCTGGCAAGGCGAAAACCCCGCGAACAGCTGCGCTCGAATATCAGGGCGAGTTCACTGGCGAAATCGCTCAGGAAGAGCACACCGGCCAATACCTCTACGACGAAAGGAACGCGGCGAGTGTGCCGCAGCATTTGAGCGAGGCTCGTATAAACTTCGTTCTCAACACCGAAATCGTCGAAATCGGCACACAAGAAGGCGGGATTCTCCGCACTAGCACGAGCCAGGACGGGTATGTCCGCCAGACGCGCTACAACGCAGATGGAGAAATCCACGACGGCAATGATGGCTCCCCCGCGATGACCGGCAAATATCCCGGCGGCAAGCAGGCGTATTACGCGCACCGGCAGAACGGCATGCTGGAAAATAATTCGCACGGTGTCGGGAGCGTGACCTGGAATGAGGACGGCTCGCTGCACGAGATTCGCCGGTATCGCGCTGGGATCCTGCAAGATGGGGCAAAGAACGAGCCCGCGCTGACGCGCTACGAAGGTGGGAAACCGGTTTACACAGAACGCTGGGTTGCCGGGGCCCTGCATAACGGTCTGAACGGCGAGCCCGCCAAAGAATGGCTCTCTTACGACGAGCAGGGAAAGCAGTCTACCGTCAAAGAAGAGCATTTTTACCTCGGGATCCAGACCACGAAAGAAGCCTGGGCAAGTTTCAGGCCCGCCGAGACCGAACTCCCACCGCCAGCACCGGCTCCGCGCCGCGGAGGAATGCGCTTATGAACGCCCTTGCTCTTTACTCAGATGTGCCCGCGCTGACGTTCGCTGGGCCGGATGGCCGGACGCAGACGACACAGATGATCCGCGAAGCGGCCTGCTCGCAGGCACCGAGCATCAAGATGGTCGACGCCGCGATTGTGGCCTCGCCGGTCGAGCGCGGGCGCACGCTGGCCGCGATTGCATACAACAAAGGATCTGCCCCGGAGGTTTTGGACCGGCTGCGCATGCTCGCAAAACACCTCGACGGCCCCGATCGCCTATTCCTTGACTGCGCCAGATCAGCGGCCAGTGCGCGGCTTGAAGGCAGTGAGCCACCGTGTCCTGCCTCGATTGCCGCGGCTCGATGGCTCGAAGACGAACTGCGGGATGTCCTGCCGGGGGTAACCATCGATCCCGGATCTGGGAGGCCGAGCAACCCTCTCGTGAGCGTCAGCAACGATGATGACCGTGGGGCTGCAGTTGAATACTCATACAGGGGATGGACCGCCACTCTCAGCATGGGATGCCGGGCCATGACGCAGTTCTGGGCATCCAAAGTAGCCGGGTTCGACACACAGTTTGACTTTACGTTCACATCGCGGCATTCAGCAGCAGCCGCGACACCATCTGACGTATTGAACCATAAAGCGTTGGAAGTGGCTCCCGCCAGTGATCGCGTCCGGACGACGACGATTACGCAGGACTGTGATGTCCTCAGCGACACGCGCCAGGTCAACGGCCTACTGCAAGACGGCTCGCGTGGGGAACCGGCATATGTCGTTAAGACCGACAGTGAGGTTGTTATCCGCCGCGGCAGTCAGGGCGTCATGGGGGACGGGGTGAACGGTGAGCCAGCATCAATCAGGATGACAACCGCTGGGCCTGAAATCCGCAGGATGGTTAATGCGCAGCTCAATAATGGCCGGCATGGAGAACCGGCGGTCGAAGACAAGTTTCCCGACGGGAGCACTAGGAATGTCGAATATTACAGGCACGGCAAGCGGGTGAACGGCCCGGATGGTGCACCAGCAAAGACAACCTATGTGGGGATCTACAATTTTCATTTTTACGGGCATGTTCCGACTGGGGGCATCGCGCACACGCTGTTTGTCGATAGTGAAGGATTGCCGTCCAATGGCCCCAAGGGTGAGGCGTCTGAGGCTTACAGCTTCGATGATGGCAAGCCGCGGATGGTGATCTTCCGCGAACACGGAAGAGTTGTCCCCGGGCCCAACGGTGAGCCGGGGCTCCGGGAATGGGATGAGTCGGGAATGGTCATCCGCTCCCTGCAATCCGAAGAGCTTCCACCCCCGGAACCGCGCCCGCGCAGGAAATCGCTAAGTATTTAGCAATTCGCGAAAGATTTTCTATTTACCGCAACGATTCTACGGGTATGGGCAATTATCATGAGCGCCACATTTCAAGTCAAAATGCATTTTAAGTGTATTGCAGCCTGTCTCGCAAGCTTTCGCCTCAACCAGATTTCCTGGCACGCCCGGGGAATCATCCGGGCCTTAACCAACTAAATCTTATGAAAACCTTATCCCGCTACAAGCTCGTGCTCCCGACAAACGCCGAGATAACCCACGCAAAGAATCTGGCCAAGGCCGGGGCGCGCAGGATCGCAGAATCCGAACGCACGGGCTATCCCAGCTCCGGGCTGCCTGTCGTCTCGTTGACCGCAGATGAAATTGCCGCGGCCGGCGGTGCGCCTTGTGAGCCAATGCACCTGCTCGTCACCCTCACCGGCAAGCGGTTCAACCCGCGCCCGCACGCAACCAACCGTTCCACCGAGCGGAGGACTTACAATGTTCTGGCCACCGGCGGAGCAGTCTTTGTTGGCGTGTATCGCGTTATCAAAGGCCCGATCACGGCCAAAAAGAGTGCCGCCAGCCGCGCGAATATTCTGCGAGCTAACGCATTGCGCTGGCACGGCAGTTAATGGCGGAAGGCCGCCTTTCCCCTCGGTCGCTCAAAAGTAGAGCGCTCCTGCTGACGCGGGAGAAATGCGGGTGCAAGACCCGCGCGGGGGGCCATGAAAACCACCCCGTGCGATCCCGCCAGCGAAACGAAACGCCTTCTTGGGCAATTCTTCACCATCACGAACCCGTTTGATTGCGACATTTTCCACAAGTGGAAAGCCCTCGCCCTGGGAGCGATGCCCCGTGAGGAAAGCATTCTTGAACCATTCGCCGGGGCCAACAACATTGTGAGGCTCGCACGCGATGCCGGTATCCGCCGCGACTGGACATCCTACGACATCTGCCCGGCAACAGACGGCGTCATTCAGCGCGACACCCTGGCCGACTTTCCATCCGGGCACACGGTGGCCATCACGAACCCGCCTTATCTGGCCAAGAACTCCGCCACCCGCCGCGGCATGGGGTTCCCAGACACGCCACACGAGGATCTGTATCAGTATTCATTGGAAAGGATGCTGGGTGCCTGTCGGTATGTTGCGGCCATCATTCCGGCTTCCTTCCTCACCCAGCGGATCATGCAGGACCGGCTGTTTGCCGTCAGCGTGCTGACTTGCAAGATGTTCGAGGACACAGAGGTGCCTGTTTGCCTCGCGTTGTTCGCCCCCGACACCAGCGCAGACTTTCCCGTGTTCCGTGAAAACGAATTGCTGGGGAGGTTCCATGAGCTGGAAGGCAAGCTGCCCGAACCGCGTGCGGTTATCCCCTGGACGTTCAACGACGCCAGCGGGGAGATCGGGCTCCGGGCGATCGACGGCACGAAGACTGCGTCGATAGAGTTTGTTCCCGGAGCTGAGATCCCGCCCGAATCAGTCCTGGGAACGTCGAGGAGCATTACGCGCATCAAATTCCCCGGGTCCGCCCGCGCGGGCAAGATCGCTGGCATCATTGCGCGGGCCAATGCCGTGCTCAAATCCTACCGCGGCCAGACCCACGACGTCTTGATGACCCCGTTCAAGGGGCTCCGGGCGGATGGCAATTTCCGCCGCAGGCTCGATTTCGCCATGGCCCGCAGAATCCTCAACGTCGCGCTCCCATGATTGACACCCCCCCACCCCGGATCGATTTCGAAACCGCTGTCTGCAAGCGCAGGATGCAGAACGCTGGTGAGATGAAGCGCCCATCAGTGCTGACGAGCCAAGCGCTGGTTGAGAAGGTGGCGGCATTCGCTGAGAAGTGGAACCTCTCGCCGGAAACGATCTACGCGAAGATCCAGACCGACTGGCTGTTCTCCCTCCATTTCGCCAAGGATCCCGGCCGGCAGAGCATCCACCAGAAGATCGCGGCGGACTTCATATCAAAGAGCCTGTCCCCACTCGTGAACGATTTCCGGACTCTTCCCTCTGGCGGGAACACGTCAAAATGGGTTTGCAACGGGGGCGTCTTTTCCCAAGGGGAGTTGGTCGAGCGGGGTGTGGACAAGACGGCCCGGACAATCGATTTTGAGTGGAGTGTGGAGCGGGCGGGCAGAACGCTGCGCTTCTATGCCAGCCACAAATTCACCGGCGACGAGGGCGGGAGCCAGAACAACCAATACGAGGACTTGAAGAAGTTCATTGACTGCATCCGCAAGGCCCGCAGCCAGGATGTCTTCTTCCTCGCCATCGCCGACGGTCCGTTCTATCTGCGGACCGACACCCAGATTGGCAACCGGTCCCGGCTCCGCGTGCTGAACGAGGACAGGGGTGAAGACAGCCGCTGGCAGGCATGCACGAGCAACCAGGTTGCCTGGATCGTGAGCCGCGAAGTCGAACGCTGGATGCCGGGCAGTGGGCTCATCAGCGAAGCCATGATGTCGGCTGAGATGCCGCGGCCGTAGGGCCGGAGGAATGGAGTTGTCCGAGCAATCCGGCGAGTAAACGTGGGGAGAAGCCGGAAATAACAATTGAAGCATGCCTCGAATCCCCGTCAGACTCGCCCTCATGAGCAAATCCACGAAATTCGAATGGCGAGGAGAGGAATACACAATCACAGTCAAACCACCGGCGGCCCACATGTTCGCCGACGTGAACCTCCTTCCGGGCCTCAAATACAAGGTCGAAGCGACCGACCGGCAGAATGCGCTGATCTACGAAGGGGAAGTCCTGGACAAATACAAGCAGACGAAGATTGGGGATTCCGGCCTCACTATCGAAGAAATCCTGACTTCGGAGGCACAAACGTATATCAGGAACCGGTTTGCAGAGTTTCCGGCGCGCTGAAACGCCAGGGCGGGACACGCTGGATCATCCCCATGGCAATCCAGTTTACAAGCAGCAGGTAGCCGCACCCGAACGCGAACCACATCGGCCCGGTGAGAACGGGGGATCGAGCTATAACCATGCCCGTCATCAAACCCGCGACCAGGCAAAACGTGATGAGCTTGTAGGCCCCACGCGGGATCGCGCCGAGGAGGGTTCCCGCTGCATAGCAAACGGTGAGCCAGATGAATAAATGGTCGCCGAACCAGACGGCAACGCTCGGAAACTGGCACACGATGAATACAGTTGCGACTGTCAGCGACGTGGTGATCCCGCAGATGCCCGGCAGGGCGAGCCAGGAGAGGGAGCGGATGGTATCGTTGAGGGTCTTCATTTTAGGTCTCCTGGATTACTCGCCATTCTCCGGTGATTCCCACATTCCGAACGCGATATGGTTTACCGCGAACAGGTGCAGCACGAAAAGCAACGAGAGCCATGGGGCCGAAATGGTTGGCAGATTTACTAATAGCGAGCTAATCAAAGCCCCGGCGAGCACCGCAAAGGCTCCAATTTTTATGAACTTCGGAGGGGTGAGCCAAACAAGAGCGAAGAGGAACGCTGTGGTTTGCGCTGTGGATTGCCAACCATTGTTAATATACAACTGGAACCCGGCGCACATGAGATAGGTGGAATACGCGGCCAAGGCTGTTGTTGCCGCGCAAAGGAAGGCAGTAGAGAACAACGAGCGACGAGGAGGAAGATGGCATTGAAATGGGTATGGAACCCGCACGTGCAGACCAGCATCCGGCGCGCCAGCGATGGCCTGAACTCCCCGTTTGTCACAACGGAGACTACCGAGCATGCCGGCCGCCTTTTCCTCGCTGACATCAAGGAGGCGGGCGGCGCCCGACACCGCTTTTTGGCAGTGCGTCCGCAGCAGTATCAGTATGCCGGAATCATCCGTCGTGTCGCATGCTGTTGCCGCGGCCAGAACTGCGCATTGCGGCAATTTGGACGGATAGGTTATCGTTGGCAACGCTTCGTCAGCGAACACGAAAGCGGGGCGGCCTGTTGGCAATAGCTGCATTCCTGCTATGAAGCCGCGAAAAATTGCCTGGCGCGCTTCGTTGGCTTCCTCCCCTTGATTATCCAATGCCAGGTGGTCCGCAACAACCATGATCTTTCCCTCCCGCACGAGTTGCTCCATCCCCGGTGTCCATTCGTCAATGAAGATTACCTCATCTTCGTTTTTCATCCACTGCGCTTCCTGAACGAGTGGCGATGTTTCCCATGCAAAGCGTCGGCTCAGTATGAGCCCACCCCATTGATCGTGAATCATTGCCTCGGCTAACGATGTCAGGACCGATGTTTTTCCCGATCCACTCTCTCCGACCGCTATTACGCCGTTATAATATCTGTCAAGTGGGTGGATGAGGCGGCAAGAAAACTTGTTGTAAGAGTCGCTGCAACAATCGGTAAACTTGTTGGTTGCAAAGAAGAGGTATGGATCGTTCCATGCCCTCTGGACTTTGATTACTAATGCGTTGAAGAACCTCTTGAACATGCCGGGGGTTTCGTTCGAGATTTTGGGGGATGGAGTGCTCATATTTTTAAGTTGCGGAAAGGGGGCTGAGGCGGTTAGCGATATTTCTTACCGGGAGCGAAAAAAAGCAGGGACTTCCCGGACAATCGTCCGCGAAGCGCCGTAATCGACATATGCGCGCAGAACCATCAAGAACGCGCATGAGCCGAGAAATGCGATGAGCATCAGGTAAATGCCACCGTGGGGAACAAGGTGCTTCCACCAGAACCTTTGGAATCGTGTTGGGCGGCGATACATCATACCTTTCTCCAAAAATAAAATGGGGTTCCGAAAATGAGCGTCGAGGCTAGGCATTTTAGCCCGATCCAGATTGCGTCGTAGGTCCGGCTTCCATCTTCGGCGAAAACTCCAAACCAGGTTCCTTTGGACTCGATCCGTGGGTGGTAAAGCCGGTGTTCGGCCTTGCAGATTCTGATGACGTCGTAGTAGCCGTCGTCAGTGTCTGCCGTCAGATCCCAACCCTCGCGGGTCCTCTCGGCGCTAACCCCTTTGGGGAGTCGGGTGTTGAGTAGTGAGCTGATGCTCACCACCATTCTGCGGTCCTTGCTAGCCAGGTAGCGGTCGAGTGCGGTTTTCATTTGGTTTTCCCTCGGTTGGTTGTTTTAGTGAGTGAAGTTGTTTCATCTCTTCCTAATATAAAGATACGTTTGAAGTTGGGGCGCTCGGGGAAATACCCAAAAATAGTTCTATTCATCTTCTTCCTCCTCATCCTGCGCTTGTGTGATTTCGACTTTACGAACCCACTCTTCCTTCTTGAATTCTCCACTAGGAACGGACGGGGAGACCCTCGCGACTTTCCTTGTCTGTATGATTTCGGCCAGCCGCGACAACCTCTTGCCTGAGACAGCCGCAAAGGTTTTACCGAAGATGAAAGTAATCGTGTCATCCTCGTCGCCTGATGACTCGATCCACTCTACGAATGTCAGGCTTACCCACGGAAAGCCTGCCCATTTCTTTCCGTTCGGGGACAGGTAAATCACGTCGACTTCGCCGTCGATTACCCCGCCAGACTTCTTTCCGAATATCGACGCCCCAGCCACCAGCGGCACTGTCGGCGGTGGAGTGCTTCCCGTGGAGGGCGTGGCCTCACGGGGCAATGCCGCGGCAGCGTCAGGGCTTGGCTGTTGCGTGAAATCCGGCTCCTGCGACTGCTGCGTGCCCTTCTTAGCGAAAGAAAACCCCTGTCCATCATCAACGACGGGTGGCTCTGCTTGCACCTTTGCGCCGCGGCCGGCAGCGCCTTTGGGGAAGGAGAATCCCTCCCCTTCATCAACTGGCTGCGGTTCGGGCTTGTCCGTTTTGAAGAAATCCCTGGGGTGGCCGGCAACATGCGCGGGCTCGGCCGCGGCCGGCTTTGGCTTTGGCTTAAAAAACTCAGAGGGGTGCGCCATAATTATAGTGTTCTTTGTTGACGGGCTTTTCCGTCATTACCTATTTCATTTGCAGGCATTCCGTGCGCCGCTTTCTGCTGCGAAGCCTTCTGCTGCGCCCTTTTCGCCGCTTTTCCCGCACGCCGGGCGCGGGATTTTTCCAGCGTCGCATTCTTGATGTGCGAGAGCGCTTCATCGCTCAGGACCATTGCAGTTGCCGACTCCCGCTCCCCGCTGGCGCGGATTGACTCACGGAGCATCTCCGCGTCCTGGGTGAATATCGCAATTCTTTCCCTGCCGCGGCTCGCGGCGACATAGAAAAGTTCCCGCTTCATCTGCGCACCACTGACAATGACGGACGTAACCGACCGGCCCTGGCTTTTGTGCGCGGTGACCGCGTAGCCATAAGTAAAGTCGTGGAACGCGGCAGAAAGTATCCTTCCGTCTTTCAGCGTCAGTCCGCCATCCTTTTTGACCTCTGTGATCTCTGCCAGATCGCCCGTATGGACCTTGCCACCATCCCTAAGCTTGCCACTCTTCGTTAACAAGATCCGATCCCCCTTCGAGATTTGGATCTGACGGGTGATTGCCACATCAAATGACCCCGCCTTGACCGACGGGGATACTTCAACAAGGCGGCCTTCCCGCGACTCCCGAACGATTAGGACTCCGCGCTTTTCGTCCACTCCTTCGACCGTGCAGCTGCTATTTTTTGTTGCCCCGCGGATATCCCGCGTGAGCTTCAAAACTAGACCTGGTTGATATCGGGACAGCTCCCTTTTCTGCGCGGTAGTCCATTGCAGGCTCGTGTGCACGTCCCTTGCCTGGTCTGTCCCCAACTCGGCGCGTGTCCGCCGCTCGGCACGGATCGCGGTCGATACTCGGTCAATTTCTTTGTGTGTCGGGCACACCACAAGGCACGTAGCCTGGTTCCCCCGTCTATCGGTTTTTGCAATTTCGTAGAAGTATTTCTTCGCTACCGCCGCGGCACGCTCATCGTCTGACGCGCATTCTTTGATTGCGCCGAGCGCTTCGAGTTTATCGAATCCGGAGTCGGTCTTTTCGCGCAATTCCATGATCGCGTGTCGATATTCCTCCACCTCCTGCCGGCGAACTTTCAGCAGGCTTACCTTTTTGAGGGTCGTGTATTTCTCCATAGAGGCGAGTGAGTCACCTGCCGTGACGCTTTGTATTTGGGCCACGTCGCCCGAAAAGAGCACCCTCCACTGTTTCTCTTTTTGCGTCGCAAGTGACATGATCGCGTGCATCTGAGATAGGCTCACCATTCCTGCCTCGTCTACGACTAGGGTTCCGCCGAAGCCGAGTTTATCCTGCTCTTTTGTGCTCGTGAGGAGCATTGCAATCGTCATCGCCGAGAATCCGGCATTATGCAGCTCCTCAGTTGCGCTTGACGATGGGGCCACACCGAGGACATCTCGACCGCTTGCCTGGATCGCTTCCCGAATGGTTTTGAGAGTGAACGTCTTCCCTGTGCCCGCGGCACCTTGCAGATTCGTGCATCTGTCCCGGGATTTGCACACGAAAGTGAGGGCTTTTTTCTGATCCCGCAATGACTGCCACTCGTCTTCGAGCTTTTCCCGCTCCTCGGGCGTGGCCTCATTTGTGCGCTTGGTGAGTTCCGCCTCCACCTCCGCAAACGGTTCCCCCTTCACCTCGGCAATCGGTTCAAACTCGCCGCGGCCGGCATCGACCATGGCAAATAACCGTGCTTCCCGGTCAAGCTCCTCCCGTGTCGTGAGCCGGTCTCCCGCGCGTAGGAGCCCGCCCGCCGATTCGATTTGTGCGACCGTTTCCCGCAGTTTTGCGACGTCTACGGATAGATTCTCCGCAGAAGCGTGATTGATAGCGGTTTCGAGAAGCGTGTTCATCTTGACCACGGATGCGCGTTCGAGGCAGTGCTCGACCGCCCATTCGATGGCTGCGATTTCGCTCCCCTCGTTCTTTTTCCGTGGGCCGGCTTTTGCTGCCGCGGCCTGGACACCGAGAATTTGCGCCTTTTGCTCAGGGGTTATTTTCGCGTTCTGTATGTCTTCGATTGTTTCAGCGGCCATCCCAACTTTCTTGGCCGGTCGGCGGGCGCGGAGAAGGTTGGCAACTTCACTGTTGGAAAAATCCGTCGGGCTCATGTTCGCCCATTTCTCACCACGCCCCGCCAGGAATGCCGCAAGGTCGGGTTGCCCACTTTCCTTGAATTTTGCGATCACTGCCGACCGTCGGGCTTGCTCCTCCGCAATCACCTCATCTCTAAGCTTCGAGCCATTGGAAAACCGTTGCCGGATTTCTTCTGATATCCCGACGATCCCAAACCCTGCATCGCGCCCGCGGCTGTCTTTAAGCGGGGTCAGATCATACCCCATGGCCCGCAAATCGGCAGCAATGTGAGCGTGGTAAACTGCATCGAGAAACTTTTTGCTCTTGTAGATATCGCTAGCGAACAGCGAGCGGTATTCCCCCTTTTCACCGTCCAAAGTTGGATCCCGTGCGACGTTCGCAATAAAACAATGGCTGTGGATGAGAGGGTCAGTGTGGCGTGAGGACGCGTGAGTGAACTTTGCTCCTACTATTTGAGCGCTTTTTTTTGCATCCACCCCGCCAGCCCGATCCCGGACGACAGCCATAGCCTCGACCTCCTTCATGACGGCCGCGGTTGCCCGCTCGTGTGCTTGGATTAGCCGTTCATCCCGACCGCCGATCGCGTAGATTATACTGAGGTCTTTGATGGACGTGACGCAGAAATCATGGCCACTGCGCCCATGGTTTATGACTTCCCCAGATGCATTTCTCTGAGACGTATTCGCCCGCATGCGCAGGTTCCCTCCCGTTTCCGGGTGGAGCCCGTTGAGGATCGCGGAGAACGCGGCCTCGGTGACCTCTCCTTCCAGTCCGAGATGCGCCGCGGCAGAGCCGAACCATTGCCCTTTGACGGTGTTGCCCTCGCCGTAGTATTCGCTGGAATCGACCTGGGAAAGATACCCGTGGCTGTAAGCTTGGCCGGTGCTAATGGGTCTTGGGTTGACCATATCATTGAAGCGGGATCACCTGGGGTTGCTGATACTGATAGGGAACGGCAGGCTGCTGATACGGCTGTGCGGGCGGCTGCTGGGAAGGCAGTGGGGGAGCTTGCCGAACCGGGTATTGCGGCAACTGAAATCTCGCGGCGGCTGGCTGATATGCGGGCTGCCTGGCAGGCTGTTGTGCGGATGGTCGCTGCGAGCGGAATTCAATCGGCGTGTTCTCGCGCGTCGGGATGCATGCCGAAAGAAGTTGGCTTCCAGCGGATCCGGCGGCACCAGCCACAGCACCGGTCAAAACGCCCGGGGAATTATTCATGAGAGCGCCCGTCCCGGCTCCAATGCCGGTTGAGATTGCCCCTTGGACAATCCCCGCCGCCATAGGCGTCATGATCACGCGTTTGCGCCCGTCGGGGGCAACGAGGGTTTCGCAGCCAGTAAGACCGACCGCACAGATTGTGAGCAATAGATATGTCTTCATGCCATAAGATACGGCGTTAAGGCATGCGCCCCTGCCGCTGCCCGTTGCTCCCTCTATTCCGTCAGCGAAATCAGCGCCGCGGCCATCGTGAGAGCACCATTCCCTTCCGGTCTTCGGTTCGTCTTTTGCGAACTCAGAAATGCCCCTGCAAGGCCGGGGAAGTTCGCACGGTGGCAGGCCAGGAATAGCTCCACAAAGTCATCGCCAGCATCGTGGAAGCGCGTCAACGCGCAGGCAAGAGAGGTTGGAGAAATGTCCCGCAAATCAATTTTGAGCGCTTTGCATTGGCGCGACATACTGACGTGCCCGAGCAGGAAAGAGAGATGTTGGTAGCCTGTCGCGACGTCGCCGGGCTTTTTCGAGAGTTTCATTGCCCAGGCGAATGCGGGGAAGCTGTTCGCTACGCAGCGGAGTTGGGCAGGCATGATGCCTGGTCCCATTTCTGCGAGCCGATCCTTAACGGCCGCGGCTGCCTGCATTTCCGCTGCGGTTATCGATTGGAGGGATGTTCTGAGAGTTTGCATGTCAGGTGGCGAATTAAAGTTTTCCGCGGTTAAGCTCCGCATGGAGAATCAGGGCACCGGCCATGAGCACAACGGCATCGCCCATGACGGGGATGCCGCTCTGCATGCAGAGCGCGTTGACTTCGAGCATTCGTGGCACCATCCCTCTGTATTTCCGCCGGAATTTGAGAAAGAATTGAAAGAACTGCTCTCTCTCGGTTTCGAACACGTCATTGAGGGACTGCACGAGGTCCGACGGGCTTATCCCCATCAACCCCATTTCGAGCTTCTTGTCTTCTCGAAGGCTGGCCACGGTTGTGAGCATCCAGGCGGCGAGTTGCAGCCCGTTAATTGTGTGCTCAATAGTCTCCGACGGTTCGCGGGTTCTTCGCGAATTGATAGCCATGTGGAATGCCGGATAGCCGACACCGAAGGTCGCAAAGTATTCTTCGAGCATCTCTGGGCGGGTTTCCAGAATGCTCTTTCTCACGGCGAGCGAATGATCCATTTCGTCGTAGGTGATGCCGGAAAGAAGTGATGGGAGATTCATAGATACAGAAAGATACGGCGGCATGCGCCGCGGTAGGCATGAACCCCGATTTGGAGAAAATTGCAGCGGGTGGTAGAATTCTCCTCAGAATGCAAAAAAGTCCTATTGACGTAGCGACGGGGCACGGGAAGAAGGGTGTATGAAGTGGTTCCTCTTCTGCCTCACCACAGCCGCTCTCTGGGCTGCCGCCCTTGCGGTTTACGGCGTGCCAGGGGGACTCCCATACTGCGCGCTCCTGAGCCTGCTTCTTTGCGTGTCGGTCGGGGATGTGATTAGTCTGAGAATCCCTGATCGAATCAATTTCGCCGGGGCCGCAATGGGGCTCGGCTACGTGCTGCTCATCCCGCAACTTATGGGGACTGCCGACAGGGTTTCAGGCGTCGGGCTTGCAGTGGGGGGCGGACTCGCCGGGGCCGCGTTGCTCTTTCTGCCGGGCAATCTCGGAATCCCGTGGGCACCCAGAATCGGGCTCGGAGATGTCAAATTTATGCTCCTTGTCGGGGTTTTCCTCGGCGTGCCGGGAGTCATGTTTTCGATCGTTGCCGCGATTGTCGCATTCCTGTTCGTGGCCAGCCTTGCTGTTCTTGCCGGGCGAGGAAGGCGCATTTGGCCGCTCGGCCCGTTCCTGGCGTCCGCCGCGGCTGCCTGGGTGTTTTGCGCACCTGCCGCCAATACACTGCTCGCGCAGATTATCGCGCGGTAACAGTGTAATAGTTAACGTCTTCCACTGATGACCGACGCACGCGGGTTTTCGCTCTACCACCGGCATAAAGGACGTAGACGTAGGTGCCTCTTGCGGCTACCACGACGCCAGATTTCCCGTCCCTGATGCGAACGATACCATCGCCGGGTTTGATGGATCGCCCGCTCTCTCCGACACTCAGAGCCATCTCAGGTTCGGGGAAAGCGAGTCCTGGCTTGGCGACGAGCGGCAGGCCCTTCAATCGGCGGGCGGCCACGTAATCCATCAACTCCGCCATTTCTGCAATGGTCTCGTCTCTTACGAGCTTGTCCCCGAGGCAGCAGACGACGATGCGAAGGTTGTATTTTTCCTCCTCCGGCAGTTGATCGCGCAGGGCGGCCATCTGCTCCGGGGTGAGTAGTGAGCCGTCCGCGACGAGTGATCCGATTCGTGAATTGTATGTCCTCATGCATAAAGATACTAAGCGTGTCGCTGAGGTGTCCGTCATGCGGGGAAATGATGCTTAACTGAGCGCCAGAAATTACGGCGCTGGGGGGGCGCGGCGATGTCCTCAGTATCTTATGGCATGGATACAAACTTCTTCTCACGCGCCAGCCTCGCGATAGCCGACTATCCTAGCTTCATCTCACGCGCCAGCCTCGCTATGGCTGACTCAACGACCCCGGAGGTGCTGGCGATCCTCGCAGATGACGAACACGCGGAAGTGCGTCGCTGGTCCGCAATGCGCGAGACGACACCGGAGGATTCCCTCATCAATCTCGCGCACGACACCGAGTTCCGGGTCAGGGCCGCGGTAGCAGGCAACGCGAATGCGCCGCGGCAGGCACTCGATTTTCTTGTTGCCGACCATGCCGCGGCGAGCCGCGCAAACAACTTGATCCAGCATTTTGTGGCCACGAACCGGGCGACGCCGGACGACATTCTGGACATCCTTACCGACAGCGCAAACGAAGGGGCAGCTGTGGCCGCCATGCGTTCGCTCGAACTTCGCAGAACGAATTCCGACCCGCGCAGCCTCCCGGTTGCGGCTTAGAATCACCCATAGTGGCTCGGTGCCCGCCAGAGCACAATAGCAAGCCCCGCATCGCGAGCGGGGCATCTGGCACTTTTTCACTTCCGGCTCAAAGTTTCGAATCACAGGCCCGACGACGCAGGAGCCGCGGCGGTTTTGCGATCCGCGCGGCTCCCGCTCACCGTCATCAGGGCACCCACGCCAGATCCCGCGTTTCCAGGTAAGCCAGCGCGGTTTTCCGCCGGTCCTGGTCGATTTTGTCGGCCGGGTTCTGCGGAGTAGAAAGGAATTCTTTCGCAAGTTCCCGCGCTTCCGGCCGGCGGGAGTATTCCGCGATTTGCACTTTCGCCCAGAGCGTGTCCGGGTTCCCCGGATATGCGACATCGCACGCTGCAATGACTTCCGTCGGATCTCCGCCGCCGAACTTCATAGCCATTGCGAAGAACGAGGCGGCTTGGACTGCCGAGGGGTCGGCGGCGACGAGCCGTCGTGCAATGCGGGTTGCTGGCACGATGACCTCCGCCATCCGCTGGGGCTGGCAACCGTCTTCCCCGTAAAACCCGTAGCGGAGCATCGAGCGGGCAATGTTGAGATTCAGCCGGTTTGCGGGATCCAGCTGGATGAGTAATTGCGAGATGTCTTTGAAAGAGTTGTCGCGGCCCATCGTCTTTGCCAGCGCGAAGGTTTTGCGGATATTTACCTCTTGCGAGGCAAATACGGTGAGGATGACCGCCAGGCCAATCATGATTGATCCACCGATAAGCGATCGTTTTGTGGTAGCCGGGCGGATCGAAGCACCGGCAACGCAGGCCACGAGCATCCCGATCTGGCCGCCGTGAATATCGCTATCCATGAGCGCACGGATAAACAGCACGGCCCAAAACGGGGCGGTGGCGAGGAGGGCGCCACGGGTTGAAGCGCGGGTGAAACCAAGCGCGATTCCGACAATTACCGCGATACCGAGGAGCCCGAAATCGCTCAGCCATTCCGCGAGGTCGCCGTGCGCGGAATACGAGGCCGGGCGGTTCTCTTTCAAAAATCTTTCATACACACTCATCGGCCCGTTCCCAGAGAGGGGTTGCTGTATCCAGTGCCGGAGGGCGACGGGCTGGTTTGTCATGGCATCCATGAACCAGTCAGGGGAATTGCTGGAACGCGTCAGACTGATTGCGCCGAGCCCCACTACCAGCCCGGCAGTCAGGAGGGCAGGGCCGATGCAGAGGAGGGATTTGCGGGCTACCAGCGTTGACGCAATAAACACGACGCCCGCGCCGATTGCCGGAAGAGCGATTGCGGCCGAGCCTGTCAGGGCGGCACCGCCGAAGAACAGGCCGGAGAGAAGGTGGAGCCCGGTATTCCGGGAGGACAGGAGCAGGAATCCGCAAGCGAGGAATGACGCGCCTGCCGCGGCAGACGACAGGAAGCCCCCGCTCCACACGCCGAGCACGAGATTGATCCCAACGCTTGCCACTGCGACCCCTGCCAGGGTTGTCCACTGGCGGCGCGTCAGTAGCCCGCAGCCCGCGAGGAACAAGAATGCTGGAATCGCCATCCGAAGGATTTCAGCGCGACCGGCCGGCCCCTGGAATTGGATAAACCACGTGATTATCGCGCATGCGATAAGCGCCATAACCGCGTGTTCGATCTTCGGTGCTCCGGCTGATGTGTAGAGCCGCAGTCCGTAGAGGAGGCAGAAGACGGGGGCGAAGACGAAGAGGAAGCCCCCGACGAGGTTGTCAGCCTGGCTCGTTAGCGTTGTGAGCGTCAGAAGCGGGATTGCGAGCATTGCCGCTCCCATGACGACTGCCGCGAGGCTCTGTTGGAGCGTCCGCTTTGCGGCGGGCTGAGTTGCTGTGAGGGTTTCCGACGATTGGAGTGAGATGACGTTGGTCATAACGCCTATCGCCGTAGGAGGCATACCGGTCAACGAAAAATCTTTTGGCAAAATGAACTTTTTTTCGTTCACGGGAAGTGCGCCGCATTCATAGCCGCCGCGGCAAGGAACAGGACGAGTCCGACCACTGCGGCAATGATGTAAAATCTTGTCGCCTTTGCCGGGGGTTCGGAAGGCTCGATACCGTCGAAGTAATTGAACGTTTTCAAGTATTCCCCGTCGCCGGATTCCTGGCACCCGACTGCCACCTCATTGAATGTCTTTGCCGTCAGGATCAACCGGCTGCATGTCGCTGGATCAGGGAGGTGCACCGTGATTGTGTCTCCATTTTCAAACGAGATTTTACACTCCGTGCCCCGGTAGTTTTCCGCCGTCCCTTTGTGTTCAGTGTCGATGCTCGCAGCCGACCAGAGCGGCCACCAGCGGACGTCATCGAGGCTGATTTCAATGAAATACAATTTTGACACGATGAATTGGCATTTCGTCGGCGACTTGACCCACGCGATGAGGCCAGCGGCGAGGTCGGCGGCGCAAACAGCGGCAAAAACCGACACCGCAAGAAGGATTTTCCAGGGGGTGCCGGCCCATGAGAAATCTTGCAGGAGCGTGAAGAGGGCAGGGTACCATGCCGCGGCCGCGGCCATTGCACCAAACCTGAGCGCGGGGTTGCCGGTCCGAATCACGAACTGCGACAAGTTTGTTCCCTCAGCAATCATCGTGCCGATTGCCTCTTGAACGTCTGCGGGGATTGCCGAGAATTGTGCTTTGCCGATGTTGAACTTGCCCGGGTTGACGCTGGGGCGGACGGGTTCGCGCAACGGCTCCTCCTCAAACGATTGCGTCAAGCTCCGGTCATACGCGGCGCGGGAAGCCGGGTCTTTGAGTGTGTCGTAGGCCGCATTCAAGTCTTTGAGCATTTCATTCGCCAGATCCCATTCCCGCTTTTGAGTGTCGGCGGAGAACCGATCCGGGTGGAACATGCGGGAGCGGAGTAAAAACGCCTTCTTGATATCCTCTCCCAGGGCGGTTTGTGGCACGCCGAGAACTTCGTAGTGGGATTTTGCCGTCATGCCACAAGATACGGAGCCTGGGGCCGCGGTTGCCTGCCCCCGTTGAAACCGTGGCAGTTTTTTCTGGCGTTCGTGTGATATCCGCGGGAATTTTAGCGGATGCCGACGTTCACCATCACAGAGACGCTTACCTACCAGATCGAAGCCGCGACCCACACGGAAGCGGACGATTGGTTTTGTGCCTCAGCGTGTCCGATGGATGAGTTCATGGGCAGCCTGGCAAAGAGGACTGTCGCCGGGCCGGACGGTGAGGAACACGAAGCGTAAATGACGACCGCGCTATCGTGGCGCGCTTAATTACTGTCGCGGATTGCTACCGCTGCGATTGCTCGCTAGGCATGCCGAGAGTTCTAAATTTCGCAGCATTCAGAAGGATATAGCGCTGCGTTTCTGTCGGGTTAATGACGCTGCGGATAAATACGGCACCGCGTCGGTCGAGCATCTTTATTCGCAGGGTTCCCGATCCCACAAGCCGATCCCACAAGCTGCGGTGGATGTCGGCATCGAGCACCATAGCCATCCTGATTGCGTCAATTTCTTGGGAAATGATGCCCGTCTGCACCAGCAGGACGCTCTCCCGGAGGCGGTAAGTTGTCGTTTTCAACACGAGCTTGCCATAGGCCACGCTCAGCCCGATGACAAGGAGCCCGAGGAGGAGGACGCCGAATGCGAGGAGGATGCCGGCCGGGAGGAGGACGAAAGCCGACGCGACAGCAATGGCCGCACCCGCCGCGGCACCTCCTGCCGCTTTCTCGGCACCAAAAATCCAGTGCGGGCCAACGTTTGTGGGGTCGATCTGCTCGTCGGGAGTGATGAATGCGTTCATGCCAGAAAGATACGCCGCCATCCCCCGCGCCCCCCGCGTGAGTGGCCGAACGTATCTTTACTCAGCCGGCAACTGGTTAAAAGCAGGGGCGGCCTCGGCTTTTTTTCGAGAACTCGAAATTATCTAAAACTTTTTTGGGGAAGCTGAGGCCGTCCCGGTATCTTGATTAAACTGGTTCACCCATAATCCAACCAACAATCCCACCCAAAACACTATGAGATACGACGTCGTTAACGCCTGCGGATGCACCTACGAATACCGGCTGGTCGGCAACTCAAAAGGCCGGCGGCAAAAGATCGAATGGCTCGAAACGCAGGACTGCCCGGATTGCCGGAAGGCCGAGCGTGAGAAAGAGGCGAAGCAGCGTGTCAAGGAAGCGGAGACGGATTGTGAGATGCCGAAGTTGCAGGGATCCGACAAGCAGATCGAGTGGGCCGCACGCATCAGGGCCGGCATCTACCTGAGCATTCAGAGTTTGAGCCCGGAGTGGTGCCAGCGGGTGCCGGGGTTGATGGCGGCGATCGACGGGGCCGATTTGGAGAAAAGTAGCGACGCGTTAAAGTTGCACGCAATCGACAAGCTCTTTTCCCGCAAATCCGCTCGCTTTTGGATCGATCACCGAGCGTTCGAGGCATCCAAACTCCTGGCCGCGCAACTTCCTACGGACATTGTTGCCCGGCTGCAAAAGACGGGGGATCCAATGCGGGCGCTCACCGATTACGAAGAGGAGAAGGCCGACAATGCCGCGGCAGCAGCCGCCGCAATGACGCTGGTGAAATCCGAGGATGCGGATGATGACCTCATCGCCGTCATCACAATCAGCGGCAACACAGTTTGCGTTGCATACCCGCAAAAATGCGAGGTTTTCGCGGATGTCGTGAAGCTCGCCGGGTTCCGTTGGTCGGGCTCGCGATGGCAGCGCATCCGTCGGGAGTGGGAAACAATAGACAATGTCGCGGCGCATATCGGCCGGCGGTTGCTCGCGAAGGGGTTCCACATCCAAGCGCTTGATGACATCGCTCAAAAGGCGGTCTCGGGCGAGTTCGAGGCGATCAACAACAGGTATGTCACCGCACGGGACAAAACGTTCATCTTGAACTGGCCATACGGCAAACAATTCTCCCGCGAAGCCTCGCAATTGCCAGGGGCACGCTGGATAAGTCCGGAATACACCGTCCCCGCAGCCGCGTTCCGCGAGGTTCAGGATTTCGCGGAGATCAACCGCTTCCTTCTCACTCCAAGTGCGCTGGCTTTGATTGCCGAGCGGACAGCGATGCTGGATGCCGCGGCGAGTGTGAAAATCGAGGAGAAGGAAAAGGAAAAGGTTGGTGCGAGGCCCGACCTCGTGCCCCTCGTCGACGCGCAACCGCTGGCTTCGCTGGTTGATGCCGAATGAAAATCCTCTCTCCATTGCTAGCCCACCAGACAACGGCTGTTGAGAAGCTCGCGCGGCTGAAAGTCGGGGGACTCTTCATGGATATGGGCACCGGGAAGACCCTGGCTGCCACCGAGATTGCCCGGATCCGCTTTGAGGCGCACAAGATCGACCGGGTTGTGTGGTTCTGCCCGGTTTCGACGAAATACAACATCCGGAACGAGATCCTGGCACACACGGATGTCCGGCCCGAGGACGTCTATGTTTTCGACGCCAAGACCGATGATCTGAACGTCCCGCGTAGTGCTGCGTTCGTGATTGTCGGGATTGAATCCATGTCGTCGAGCAATCGCGTGATTCTCGCGACCGACGCCATCGTCTCTCCGCGCACAATGGTCATCTGCGACGAATCCTCCTACATCAAAGGCCACCGGGCGAAGCGGACGGAGTGGATTACCGACATCGGCCGCAAAGCAAAATACCGCCTGATTCTGACCGGCACGCCAATTTCCCAGGGGGTCGTTGACCTGTTCGCACAGATGCGGTTTCTGAGCACGGAGATCCTCGGCTACAACTCGTTTTATAGTTTTGCGCGAAACCACCTCGAATATTCCAAGAAATACCCGGGGCGGATTGTCAGCGCGCACAACGTTCCATGGGTGTCGTCCAAAATCGCGCCCTATATCTACCAAGTGCGGAAAGAAGATTGCCTTTCGCTCCCGCCGAAAACCTTCTCTGCCCGCCACTTCTTCCTCGTTGGCAGCCAGCGTGCGCTCTACGAGGAAACGCGGGCGGAGTGCCTGCAACGGGCGGAGGATGCGATGAACGAGCACTCGACGAACAGCAGCGTCGTCCCGTTTGCGGTTTCGATTGAGATTTTTCGCATGTTTACGCTTTTACAGTCGATCGCGGCCCGCGATCCCCACCGCCTGGATTTGCTGTCTGAGGCGATCAGAACCATCCCGGCGGGGGAGAAGATCATCGTATGGTCGAAGCTCCGGGATCGGATCGACGCAATTTCGCTGGAATTGTCGAAAATCGGCAGGGTCACCCAATACCACGGAGGGCTGAACGAGAAGCAGCGGGACGCCTCCCTGAAAATCTTCAAACAGCCGGGTGGGGCTCAATTCCTTGTCGCCACTCCCCAGTCCGGGGGGCATGGGCTGACCCTCACGGAGGCCCGATACGTGATTTTTTTCGACAATTCGTTCAAGCTCGCCACCCGCCTGCAAGCCGAAGACCGCTGCCACCGGATCGGGCAGACGCGCAATGTTCACTACATCGACCTGATCGCCTCGCAGACGATCGACACGACGATCCATGCCGCGCTCAGCGCGAAAAAGGACGTCGCGGACTACTTCCGGGAGAAAATCGAGCAGGCGAAAGACGCCAAGTCCGTGCGGGAGGCACTAAAAAAGATTCTGTGAGCCAAAGATTTACTCTTGACTTTACCTATGCTTATAGGTATATTACCTGTATGAGGAGCACAACCAACAAAACGGCCCCCGCTGCCGCAAGCGGGCAAAGCAAAACGATCATCGCAATGTTTTTCAATGACATGGGCGGTGAGCAGTTATTCCATTTCACACTCACACCGGCGCTCCGATCCCGTGCCCGCGCTGCGATGAAGGCCGCAAAGAAGATCGACGCAGTTGTCCGGGTGCAGTTTCCCGACAAGAACGTCCGGGAGGTCGATTTTGACGCGTTGCCCGCCGCGGCAGCCAAGCGCCTCGGCTCAATGGGTATCAGCCCAGAAGACTTTGGTTGCTTGCAGGATGAATCAATAGAATTCTCGATCCCGAAGAAGGCCCTGAAACCGACGCCAGAGCGTCCCGAGGGCGGGTATTTTATTGAAGTTGGCGGAGCTGGATGGGCTCAGTTGCTGGCGTATGGGTCGGACAGTCCTTTCTCTTTTTCTAGCGCTTTCGCACCGCTCGACGCTGAACTGTTGAAATAACCAAACATTTTTATCGGCATCCTATATTCATGAGCACGACCACCAGCAAAACGGCCCCCGCTGCCAAAAGCGGGCAAAGCAGAACAATTGTCGCGATGTTCGAGATTGCGGAGAATGGTTTCATTACGCTCTACCTCACGCTCACGCCCGAATTTCGCGCTCGCATCCGGGCGGCAATAAAGGCTGCGAAAGCGATCGATGCGCTCATCCGAGTGAGGATTCCGGACGGTAGCGTCCAAAATATCGATTTCGGCCGGCTTCCCGCTGCGACGAGAGAACGGCTCGATGAAATGGGTATCGGCGCTGACAGCGACGAAGACGCAAAATCCATTGAATTTACGATCCCCAAGAAATACCTCAGACCGACCCCGAAGCTCCGCAGCAGCTACAACTACGGCGGATATTCCATAGAAGTTGCCGGGAAGCGTGTGCCGTCATTCGTATTTGATGACGCCGATTACAACTGGCCCCGTTCCGCGCCGGTCGCCGCGGCGCTTTTCAAGTAACCCAAGTCTTCGATTCACACATCCAGATTTGAAAAAAACATCAGAACCCTCAAAGATCTTCCATTGACGGCACCTATTATTATAGGTATAGATGCACATGGAACTGATCGCCACCCCAAACTCCCTCCCCGCGTGAAAGTCTACCAGACCAAAAACGTATTCCAGGCGCTTCAAGACCGCCTGAAAGTCATCTTTCGGGACTTTGAGAATGTTCTCGTTGCGTTCAGCGCGGGGAAGGATTCAGGGGTGCTCCTCAATGCAGCCTACGACTACGCCACCAAGACCGGACAACTCGACAAGCTGGCATTCTACTACCAGGACTACGAGGCGGGCTACAAATACTGCCACGAATACGCCAAGCGGACGTTCGAGAATCTGAACGGGTGCCGACGGTATTGGCTCTGCCTGCCACACCGGGCGGCATGCGCGGTCTCCATGCATCAGACAAGCTGGATCCCCTGGGATGCCGATCAGAAAGAGATTTGGTGCCGGAATATGCCCGAGGGCGATTACGTCGTGAATGAAGAGAATTGCCCGTTCCCGTTCACGAAGGGGGAAAAGGGATTCGATGTCAGGGTGAATTTTGCAAGGTGGTTCGGTGTCACCGAAGGCAGGACAGCAGTCCTGGTCGGCCTCCGGGCAGACGAGTCCCTGTCGCGGCTGGCCGCGATCACGAGCCAGCACCGCTCCGAGATGCACAAGGGGCTGCGCTACTCAAAAACCGTGGACGGAAATACCGTCAACTTCTACCCACTCTATGATTGGGCAACGGAGGATATCTGGACGGCCAACGCCAAATTCTCTTGGGACTACAACCGCCTTTACGACAAGTTTTATCAAGCAGGCATGTCCCTCCCTCAGATGCGGACGGCCAGCCCTTTCCATGCGTGCGGGCAGGAAAGCCTGAAATTCTACCGCGCGATTGATCCCGAAATGTGGGGGCGGATGGTCAGCCGGGTGAACGGGGTGAACTTCACCGGGATCTACGGTGGCACTACCGCGATGGGATGGAGGACGCTCTCGAAGCCGAGGCACTTCACATGGGAGCAATACGCAAAATGGCTGATCGATACTCTCCCCGAGGAGACCAAAAAGACCATCGTTCACAACATTGAGCGGATCCAAAAGGAATGGGAAACCAAGGGCCACGGGCGAAACCCCCGCGTGATTGCAACAATGGAAAAGGAAGGAATCGTCTTGGAAAAGACGGGCGTCCATGACAAGCGCAACACAAAGCCGGGATTCTACGAGACCGTGAGGATAAAGAGCGGCATCCCGGACGAAACCAGCATCCCCATCTTCCGCAAATGCCCGTCTTGGAAGGGGGTTTGCATCACGATCCTGAAAAACGATTTTACCTGCCAGTATATGGGCGTCGGCCGGTCGAAGAAAATGATGGAGGCCCGAAAACTCACCCTGGAAAAATTCAAAAATCTATGAAAACGTCTTTCAACAGCCCCGTTTACAATGTCAGGCGCGTTCCTCTCGATAAGATCCGGGCGAACGCCTACAACCCCAACGCGGTGGCACCTCCCGAGATGAAGCTCTTAGAAAAGAGCATTCTTGAAGACGGGTTTACCATGCCCATCGTGTGCTATTACCTCCCCGACGAGGACATCTACGAAATCGTGGACGGCTTCCATCGCTATACTACGATGGTGAAAAACAAGGAAATCCGCGACCGCGAGGGAGCCTGCATGCCGGTGGTCGTCATTGAGAAAGATATCTCAAACCGGATGGCCTCCACGATCCGCCACAACCGGGCCAGGGGCACGCACAGCATCGACCTCATGGTCGACATCGTCGCCGAGCTGGGGAGAGCGGGAATGAGCAACGCGTGGATTATGAAACACATCGGAATGGATGTTGATGAGCTGCTCAGGCTCAAACAGATCTCCGGTCTTGCGGAGCTTTTCAAAGACCACGAGTTCTCGAAATCCTGGGAAGCCGCGGCATCGGAAACCCTTGAATTCACAAACCCATGAACGCTTACGTCAAAACCCCAGCCGAGGCGGAAGGCGCAGAAATCAGCCAACCGCGGCAGCTTGCGATAAAGATTGGTATCGAAGGGGGGTATTTGATCGCCAGGAGCGAGCCGCCTGGATTGCCGGCCAGCGGGCTGCAGTGCGTGCTGATTCCACCGGATGTCCTCGCGACATGCGGGGTGACGGCGGATACAGCGGCTTTTTCCGAGGTCATTACGCTGAAAGGCCCTGAGTTTAATCCTCGCCCGCACCCGAGCGATCGCAGCGTGGAGAAGCGGACGTTTGTTGTGCATTTCGCTGGTGGCCAGGCCACCGTCGCGCCATTTCGCGTTGTGCGTGGGCGAGTGACAGAGAAAAAGTCCGCCGCATCAGTAATCAATGGGCTAATGGAAGCCCGGCGGCGCAAAGCAAGAAATTTGGCGGCGGACGAAAGCACAGCGGAGAATCCACAGTCAGTTTAATAAAAACCAACCCATCAAAATGACAAAACCAATCCTCATCCTCAAAGAAATCCCAGGGAGCCACACTCCCAAACACCATAACGTTTTTACAGGATATGAGACCATCCGTATCTGGCAATTCAACTATGGCGGTGATGGGGCTGTGCTTGTGAGCTACAATGACGAAGAGGAGCTTACAACTGAGCACATAAACGATTTAAACCATTTCATGTGCGGAGATTCAGACAGCGGGCACCGTTGGTATCGCCCCGCGAACTTATCATTCAACGAAACCAAACCAAACAAAATGACACAACCCATCCTCATCCTCAAAGAAATCCCAGGGAGCAGCACTCCAAAACACCATAATGTTTTTGAAGGCTACGAAACAATCCGCATCTGGCACTTCAATTACGATGGAAAGGGCTCCGCAATCGTCAGCTACGACGATGAAGAGGAACTTAACATGATGGCAGAAGGGGATCTGTACATGGTCATGTGCGGGGATCCGGGCAGCGGCCACCGCTGGTATAAGCCCCTCAACCTGTCGCTCGATGCATCCTGACAGGCTCGCCCTCAATGTTTGAAGGTTTTTTGGTGAATCGACACTCATTCCGGTAGCTTCTACTCTATGACGACACAGAATACATCAGCGGCCCGCGACATCAGCGAGTGGGGATTTAAGCCGGGATCCAGCTTCGATAAATACGGGGTCAAATATTCGCGGAATCGAAAAGCCGTCATCAGAGCCCCGAGGGAGATTACGCACTACGAGATTGCGCCGGGCACAGAAAAAATCGCCCGGTATGCGTTTGCAGTTCAGTCGCTCGTCGAGATTTCCATCCCCGAAAGCGTTACTGAAATTGAAGAAGGAGCTTTTGAGGACACAGGGATTACACAGATCAAAATCCCGCCCAAGTTGACAAAAATCCCCGCGTCATTTTGTAACAACTGTTTCTCGCTCACCGATGTTTACATCCCCCACGGCATCACAGAAATAGGAGCGAACGCGTTCCAGTCGTGCACGTCACTGTGCAACGTTGTGATTCCCGCCAGCGTGCAAACGATCAAAAAGTGGGCGTTTTATTATTGCGACGCACTCAGTGCCGTCGATATCCCGAAAGGGTGTCGTTTTTCGAAATGTTCATTCGACGAGGATTGCAAGATCATGAGTCCAAAGGAAGGATTTCGTTTCCGATCGCGGCTGGCCATGGAAAGATACGCGAGCGATGACGTCGGGGTTATCGGGTGGAACCCGAAAGATGATTTTCTGTTCCGTGTGCGGCACGTTTTGGACAGCTTTACTGATAAAGAGGTTACGGCCGTCGGGTGACGTTCAAGCCCCATCTTGTGAAACAACGGCACTAGACGCCGCGGCCTGCTCCAACCCGGACGGCGAGAGAGCAAACCAATCGGCTGGAATTGCTTTTCCTCTCGCAAAACGCCTGTCACGGTTCCGGACGATGGGTAAAAGGAAGGCAATCAATGCCGCGGCAACCGCGGCATCAAACAGAATCAAACCGAAAACCGATGCCACGGAAATCGAGTATGGGCCGCGGATGAAGATGCTCATCATTGCCCCGCCAGGCATTCGGGACGCAATCATTCCTGAGTCGGTAACAACCATTCGGATAGGCGCTTTCGGGGGATGTAGTCGTCTGACCGGCATCACAATTGGAGGATCGGTCAGGGAGGTTGGCGACAGGGCGTTCAGCGGTTGCACTTCACTGACGTGGGTGAATATCACGGCTAACCTCGAAGAAATTGGGCGGGGTGTTTTTGCGGACTGCTCCGCCCTGGCAGATGTGCTCATACCGGACTCGGTTAAGCGGATCGGGCCGGGGGCATTCAGCGGGTGCTCTTCGCTCAAAAAGTGCATTGTGCCCTCCAAATGCAAAGTCGATAAGACGGCATTTCCGCCCGGTTGTGTCGTTACGACTAGGAGAAAGGAAAAACGGGATCGGAAAGCGATGGCGCGGCAGATCGCCGCGGCCCGATCTGGCGATAGCGTGGATGCCGTCGGCTGATTTGCCCCTGATTGCCCACAAAAGCGCACCGCTACCCGGGTAAAAGCCAAATTACTGTCGCATTCAGCCGGCTGGGGTCGCCTGGATTACATCCACGGGCGGGTCAAACCGGACGGCTCACCGACCCTGATTATTGCCGCGGCAACGCACATGAATGCCGCCCCCATGTCGGTCTGGTCGGGGACGGAGACCATGTTTCTGAAAATGTCGCACACCGGCTCAATGTAGCCGGGATATGCCGCTGCTTTTCCGATCACATACTCCACCAGCACGTCCGGTTCGGACGTGTAAAATTCTTCGACCGAGTCCTGCAAGTGCACCGCATCGATCGCCGCCAGTGCTTGCTCCAACGCTTTGTCCTCCCGGGCCATGGCCACGGTTGCGGCAAGGAATGCCGCGAGCTGCTGGCCGCTGGCGATTTGCAGGGCGCGGACATCCTGCTGAAAGTCGACGCCGCGGCGGTTTTCAACGTCCATCACATATCCGAGGGCCGGGAATTTTGCGGCAACGAGACTGTATTGCGTCCCGAGCATTTGGATGGAGCGGTCGTAGAGGTCGTTTTTGAAGCGATGGGCGGCCTGCATTTCCTTGTGAGTGATACCGGCGAGGAGTGAAAGGAGTGTGCTCATAAAATCAAGATACGCCGCGGTATCGCGAGCCCCCCTGTCGCTAGGCCAGAAAAGTCGATTTTGGCGGGCCGCACGACTTTCGCGAGTATCTTGGGGGCATGGATCTATCAGCAGATCGCGAAAATGCGGGGCGGCCAATTTCTGCCCCATCGCGGGCAAAACCGCAGGGGCAAATCGTCTTCACTACCCCGTATTCGGGGCCATCCGGTGCCGCGATCACGGCTTACGAGTGGAGATACAAGCTCGTCGAACAGACCGATAAGCGGGGGGAAGAGGTGGCGTGCCGGGTGTCAGATTGGCAGGAAGCTGAGGAGAGCGACGAATCGGGGCGGCTCGTTGTGCACCAGTTCCTTGTCCGGCAGCCGTCCGGGGAAACCCGGCTTGCGAGCCTCGAAGGGGCGTTGCGGTTGCTTGGATATAGGGAGACCGACGCGCGGGCCGCTGGCGTGAAATCCCTCGCGACAACGCTCAAATCGCGGGCAAAGCTGCAGTTGGAATACGACCTGGCCGGGAAGCAGGCCGACGCATACCAGGCAAAACAGGAGGCGGCAAAGAGGGCCGCGGCCACACTGCCAGACCCGGAATTCACAGACCGGCCTGCCTGGGCAAACGGGGAGGCAATGCGGATTGAGGAGGTCGGAGAACCCCGGAATTTTCAGGTTTATTATCCGAGCGAGAGGGACGCCCGAGCGAAGGCGATTGAGAAAATCGTCGGTATCTCGAAATACACCCGCGCGGTGGCGACGCTGCCCGAGGAGATGCAGCAAGCGGCGCCGCTCACGTATGGAAAACTCGACGATTTGAAGCTGCGCATTGAGCGGCTCGACAAGAAGATTGCAAAAAGTCTGGTCGCCACGCAGTCCCCCATGCGCGAGCCGGACGCCGCCCTTCCCCCGCCGGCCGCGCCAGCCCAGAGACGCGGGATGAGCCGCTAGAACGTATATTCACACAATGAGCACGGCATTAAACCCCGACCCCACAGCAGAGATGCACGAAGAGGCGCACGAACGGAAGAAGGAACTTCGCATCAAACACGAAGTTGCCGAGGATCCAAACACACCCCTCGAAACCCTGAAAACCCTCCTTGCCGACGATGATATAATTCTGCGGCACACCGTGTATCAACACCCCAGCCTCACCCCGCAATTTCTTGATGAGGCATTTGAAAAGGAAGAGGGCCATTCGAATCTCATGGCGATTGTCGCACACACAAACGCGTCGACCGCGTTGCTCGAAAAAGTGTTTCGTCGCTGCCCAATGCTCTTTGACCCTGATGCTGAGGATATCGATGCTTTGCGCGGCGTGGCGGCTGGACATGATAATGCTACGCCGTTCATCCTCGAAGAGGGAATCAAAGACGTATCGGTTGGCGTCCGCTGTGCGGTTGCCGAAAATCCGAAAACCCCGCAGGAATTCTTGATGCTGGCCGCCGAGGACGGGGAGAGAGACGTGAGATTTGCGGTCGCTGGCAACCCGAATGCCGCGGCAGGTATACTCTTAAAGACAATCGGGGATGAAGACCGCGACGTCCGGCATGGGGCTGCCGCAAACCCGAATACGCCAGCCGACGCGCTTTACGGGGCAGCATTTGATACAGACAAGTGGGTGAGAGAAGGTGTGGCCGAAAATGAAAGTGCGCCCCGCGAGGCGTTACTCGCACTACTCCTCGACGAAGATGAATCGGTGAGACGCGTGGCGGTCGAGAATTGGAAAAGCCGTGGTTTTGACCAAGCGCAGGACACCGCCCTTCCCCCGCCGGCCGTGCCGCCCACCCGTAGTATGAGGCTGTGAAGCGCGACGGATAAATGCCGTAGGGAGCAAGCCGGAGTTGCCGGGTTTATTGACACCCGCTCAGTGGCATGAACGACACGACTCCTTACCGCTACGCCGGGCTCCCCCTCACGCCAAGTGTTGCCGCACTCTTGATTCAAGAGCTTTTCAGCGGGCAGACGGTGGAGAGAAAACAGATCATCAACGACGTGCTGAGCACGCATATCGAGCGGGGAGGGCGCACCGGGGCCGAGCTGATTCCAACCATCAAAAAGGCGCTGAGCAACCTGGCAGCGGACGGGTTGGTCTCGAATCCAGCGAACGGGTTTTGGCGGGTTTCCGGGGATACGGCAGACGATGCAGCCCCGGCTGTCGCGGAACCCGTGGAACCGGCAACGAGGGCGGAGGTGGTCAGCGGAGAGGGGGAAGGCTCGGTATACCTCTACTACTACGAAGCCTACCGGCGGCTCGCGGAATTTGAGGGGGCATCCCGCTTCCGCTGCAAAATCGGCAGGACGGTCAGGGATCCAGCGGTTCGTGTGGGCGAACAAACCGGCGCACCGGAGAAGCCGACACTCTCCCGGCACTACAAAACCCGCGACGGGGCCGCCCTCGAACGCGCGATCCATGCCATCCTTGACCTTGCCAACCGACGGTGCACGGACACGCCGGGCAAAGAATGGTTTGCCACTTCCCCAGCGGAGGTGGACGGGATCGTCAGAGCCATTGATGCCGCGGCAGCGGCGGTGCGGGGGCAGTAGCGCGGCAGGGCTTCAACTGTTCGGGGGCGTGTTGCCGGGCTTCTTTTTTAAGAACTGTGAGATGTCTATTCCGAAATACGCGAGGCACGACACCAGGATCACCGTTGCCGTCGCTTCATCAATATTTCCAATGACCGGAATGTTGTCCGGCAGGAACTCGATAAAGCCAGCGCCAGGATTGAGGATATAGATTGCGGAGATGGTCCCGAGGCAGAGAACAAGGATGCCCTTGATGCCTGCCGAGAGGCGGGATTCTGGGGGGACGACTTTGAAATGTCCGTCAACAGGTGGAGGATTGGGTGAATCTTTCATGGGTATGTCTTCAACAACGACGCAGTGCCGGTCATACTACACAGCCGCGGTATGACGGCACTTCGGAAATGCAGTGCAGCCCCAAAATCGATTTCCCGCATTCGGCCCTTTGGCGGCCGTCCGGATTTTCAGCGGCGATCCGCAGAGCGGGCAGTTTGGAATGTCGGACGTGGACTCATGTGGTTGTGATTTGCCGGATTTAACCGATTTCAGAAGCCCGGACAGCTCGGTGCCGTTGATGAGCCGAAGGCTCTTCCCGCGCGCGAAATCCCGCGCCTCGGGCGTAAAATCTGACGTCGAAACGACGATTCCGGCCGCGGCCCGCTCGCCGGCCATGACGCCGTAAAGCTCTCTGACCACTTTCACGCCGACCTGCCGGTTTGCCCACCGCTTGCACTGGACGAGGGTTTTCTGTCCGGATTTGTGGAGGACGAGATCGATCCCACCGTCGGCACCGCCGCCCAGGGTTTCTGTTGTCGAGTAGCCCTGGCGACGGAATACCTCGGCCAACATGTCCTCGAATTCTTTCCACGAAATGCCGTTGAGGGATTGGTTGTCGACCAACCGGCGGACACGCCAGGCCCGGAACGCAGACGCGGCGGAAATCAGGACGAGCGCCAGCGGGATAAATACGTGGCTGGCTGAGAGCATCGAGCGGAGAACGCCGGCCAGGATGGGGGTCGTCGGCATTGCAGCTACCGCGGCGGGGATCCCGAGATATGCGAGGACGGCGAGGATCGCGCTCACATACCAGGGGAGAAGGATGAGGAGGTCGGTTGTGGAAGATGTTTTGCGGGCCACGGGGGGCGATATTACCGGTTCGGGGAGCCCGAAGAAAAGGATTCGCAGAAAAAAATGTGCGGGGCGGGCCATTTTTTGGGGCCGCGGCGGGCGACCCGGTATCTTGGAGCATGGACAACTCGACTTTCACCCGCTGCGAGGAGCTTTTTGGCACTGAAATCTGGGCGAACCTCCCCGAACGCGACCAACTCGCCGTCGGGGAGTTCCTGCTCGACCGCGAAATTGGGGCATTCGAGCACCCGTTCATGGCTGCGAGGTCGTTTTTTATCGGCGATGTATCGCCCACAGCCCTGCAAAACACGCGGGACTTGCTATCGGCGGGGATCATCTCAGGCGAAAACCCGGCGGCAAACCTGGGGCGTCATTTCGCCGCGAGCGAGGATCCGTTTGTTCGGGATGTGGCCGATTTTCTGGGGAAGAGCGACAATATCCGGTTTGAATTTGGACGGTTTGGGGAGGCCGCAGCGTTTGGTGGGCACACCCTGAGCAGTGGGCAGCACACGGTTTTTGTGAACCTGGATGCGGAGTCCCCAGATGGTTTTCTCGACACCCTACTTCACGAGACCGTTCACTGTATGCAGCGGGGGAACATCGAGGCCGGAATCACGACACTTCGTACCTACGAAGAGCCGGACACCAACTCCGAGGCCGTGGCCAGATTACGGGCGTTCCTGGTTGAGACCCGTGTGAGAATCGAGTCCGATTCCGATCTGCTCGCAAAAATCAGGTCTGACCCGCGCTTAAACAACGCCTTCTTCGCCCGGGCCGATGAACTCGATCAGGTTGTTGAATTTGCCGACGATCTGGTCACCAACCCCCGCGTTTCTGCCCTCCTCGTTGAAATCGACGTGAGGGCGGAGAAGAAATCCTTTCTCTCCCGGGCCTGGCAATTCGTTTCCGGGCTCGTGCTCGGAAAAAGCGTTGAGCCGGCCGCTGCTCTCGCCCGCCGCGACGCAATTCTGCTGGCCACCCCGCACGATTACTCCGACCTGACCGGCATAGCCGAATCTTCGGCCCTCAGTGATGGACGTGCTGCCGCATTGCAAATTGCCGAAAACTTTCCGGCCCGACATCTCGTTGGGAAATATCAATCCCTCTTCGCAGGCGTATCAAACGAGGCGCAATACGTCACCCGCAGAGATCAAGTTCTGAGCGGGTTGCGCGAGGATATTTCCGGCGGCAGATTCCTCAACCGGGCCGTCAATTTGCGGCCATACGAGGCCCAGGCCGGACGAAAAATCTCCGACGACGAGGCGGCAAGAATGCTCGCAGAGATGCACACAAAGCAAAAGGCCATTCAAACCGGCTGGCACGATTACCTCGCAACCGGCGGCTACACGCCAGAAGTTCAATTTCTCATCCTGAACACCATCGCCCGAGAGGTAGCCATGCCGAAACAGGCCAAAGAGCAAGGCATCACGTTCCGGGAGTGCAAAGACTGCAAACCCGATCCGGCTTGTGATGAGATTCTATCGGCTGCCGACTACGAGGAAGTTGTCGCAGAACTCCTCTCACAGGCCAAAAGCACGCCGATGATGGAGGAATTTGGGGGCATCCCCGACCGGGTAAAAACAATTGTTTCCCGTATAGTCCGGGACACGGCAATCGCCAGAAGGGTGAAAGAACTGCATGGGCACCGCTGCCAGGTTTGCGGCGAGAGGGTAAGCCTGGGCGGAGGCGTTTTTTACTCCGAAGCGCACCACATCCGGCCGCTCGGCAAACCGCATGACGGGCCGGACTCGCCATCCAATCTTTTGTGCGTGTGCCCGAACCACCATGTCGAACTCGACTACCGGGCCGCGGCAATCAAACTCGTGGCGCTGCGCACCGTCAGCGACCACCGCATCGATAAAGCGCACGTAGGTTACCACAACGACCTTGTGAAAAAGCAAAGCAGGTAACCACAGTATGAGCGGAACCTTACCACCAGGGCGCAGGACGAAAATCCTGCCCTATGCTGCCTTGCTCGCTCTCGCATGCCTTCTTGCCGGCACGCTTTTCCTGTGGTTCATGTCGTCCAGATCGGTAATGCGGATCGCCTCCGACAAGTTCGAACCGGAGCGGAATGCCCGGACACAGCGATACCTCCAATTTTCAGGCATTCCCGGAATCCTGCTCTACGGGTTTCGTGAAGAAAATGCGGCATTCGACCCGGAGAAGGCAGGCACTCCCCGCTGGGTGCTCGAATTGCGGGCACTGCGCAAAGACGAGGTCGAGGTCGAGGAAAGGCACCACGCCAGCACGACGAGCGAGGCAAAAAACCGGCCGCGGCTTGTGCTCGGATACGCCAGCGAGACCCACGGGAAGCCCGGCAGCGCGTTTTACGCGGTTTACCGATACATTTCCTTGCCCGCCCTTGCGGTCGTATGGATGGTGCTCATCGCGGGGGGTGCGGGCGGAATGGCTGTCAGGAGAGCGGCGCGGCAGTCCTGACTTCCCAGACAACGCGGGATTGAGTAGACGCAGGGATGCCAAACAAGTATTCGCCCGCGTGTTCGTTCTGCGGGAAATCAAGCGCCGAAGTCAGGAAGCTTATCGCAGGCCCGGGCGGGGTCTATATCTGCGATTCCTGTGTGACCGTCTGCGGGCGCATACTCAAAAAAGAACTCCCCGAACCGGGCACCCCGCCGCCGAGAAAAGGCCAGGTTGTCTTTCAAACCGACGCGGCAGAAACGCAAGCCTCGCTGAAACGCCTCAAAGAGATGAAGCGCGATAAATCAATTTCAGCGAGCGAGTTTGTCTCGCTATCCCGACGGCTGCTCGCTGACGACCCGGACGGCAAAAAGCCCGTGAAATCAAATAAGCGGCGGGAGACCTAGCCGCGGCGGCAGTCAGGAAAGCTTCCCTTTGCCGGGCCCGGTCTCACCGTATTGAAGCTCCCCGACAAGACGAGTAGCCAGGGGGACATTGCCGGATTTCGCCAGAAATTGTTCCACTGGAACGCCGAGGCAATGCGCCATGAACACCAGCTCGAAATCGGCGACCCAGCGAACCTGGCCCTCGATCCGGGCAATCGTCCCGCGCGAAACGTCCCACCCGCGGCGCTGAAAGAGCGCAGCGAGGCTGGCTTGCGAAATGGCGCGTTGAGTGCGCAGCTTTCGCAGCTGTGGGCCGATGATATTTCGCGGAGACATATCTGAAAATCAGCGTTGTCATTACCGGAAAAACCGTTATTCAAGTGTCTGGAATTCCAGACATTCCCCCATCACAACATATTAATGAATTGGTTCTTCTCAAACTCAGCTGGCGGGCAGGAAGGCCCGGTCACCGAATTGGAACTTGGAAACCTGATTAAGGACAGGAAGCTCACGCGCGACACGCTCGTCTGGAATGACACACTTCCCGAGTGGGTGGCGCTGTCCGCAACCAGCCTGGCCGCCTTGCTTCCCGCCTCCCCGCCGCCCATGCCAGCCGCGGTGCCGCCCCCAATGCCGGCGAGAATTCCCGCGCCCGAAGCGAGCGCACAAACATTCGAGGCCGGACAGAAAACATCGCTTCTCTACGGAGTCCGGGTGGCCAACGAGTTCCAGTGGTCGTTTTACCGTCGGCGGATCTGGGCGTTTCTCATCGACGTTGCCATCATTCTGCTTGCCGCCAGGATCTTCGACGATTTCGGAACGATTCCGTACTACGCTGTCTTTTTCCTGCTGTTCAGCTTCCGCGACACCCACAAAGGCCAATCCTGGGGGAAGAAAATCTGCAAATTGCAGGTCGTGGACAAGGCAACAGGCAAGCCGGGCGGAGCGAAGGAATCGTTGAGCCGCAACTGGATTCTGAGCGTCCCGATCCTGAACTGGGTGACCCAAATTATCGCGCTGGTGCAGGGCTGGAATGGGCCGCGGCTCGGTGATTCCTGGGCAGGCACCAAAGTCATCTGGCTGCAACACGCCGATGAGCCCGCTTTTGCATGCGGGGCGAGCGAGAATCACAGCTAAACCATCCACCAGACGAACAATATGCCACTCAACATGCTACTCATTGCCGGCGGCCTTTTCTCATTCGTCGCCGGGCTTTTCACGCAGGGACCAATTGACGCCTACTGGACATGCACGGGCACCGGATGGGTCGACCAGAGCTATATGAACTTCAAAAATGTGAGCGGTGAGACGCTGCACGTTGACGGGATGTTCTTCGGCGGAGACAGTGTTCCTGAGAAGTTCAAGGCCGACGTCGGCAAAATAAGGAAAGTGGAAGGTGGGTACGTGGTTCTGTCGGGTGAAATATCCGACATGCCACCAGGCCACACATGGACATTGCCGTTCACGATGAATGGCTACACTCCGCTGGCCGAAAGACCAACCATCGGCCTGACAGCAAACGGAGAACTCATCCCCATGTCGGTCAGAGACGAAGGGGTAGGCGGGCCAATGGCGCTCGCAAACGCCATGAACAACATAGAGCAGATGCACAAGGACTGGGCGAACAGCAAGGCTAGCGCCGCGGCCGCGCAGCCGAAGCCAAACCCGCCCCAAGCCCCCGTCGCGGCACCACCGCTGCCAGACACCCAGCCACACCCCGCCACACCACCGCAGCCAGAACCCACAGTCGCACCGAAAATCACTGCCGCGGCAGCAACCACCGAGAAGGACGAAATGGCGCTTGCATCTGAGTTTGTCGGGCAGTTCGTGCAAGCAATCGTAGATCAGGATTTGTCGGCGCGAATCAAGTTCTATGCGCCGACAGTAAACTTCAACGGAACAGCCGCGACACCGGTGGAGATCCGAGACGCGTTTAATGAGTCATATAAAGCGTGGCCGAAGCGAAGCTACGAATACAAGAAAGGAACATTTCGCCGCGACGACGAGGCGAACGCCTACGTTGCGTCAATTGATATCGCCGTTGACCAGTCGAGCGCGGAAGAATCCCGCAAATTCATCGACCACAAGGAAATCAAGTTTCAACCAATCGGCGGCACGTTTCAGATTTTCAGCGAGTCGTCGCGAGACAAAGAACAAGAATGAACGAGCAGATTCACTACATCAAAGACAGCGTCAAGGTCGGGCCAGTTGATCGGGATCAGATCAAAAAGCTCATTTTTACGCGTGAAATATCAGGATCAACATTGGTCTGGATGGAATCCCTGCCGGACTGGATGCCGCTGGGCGACGTAGATATATTCCGGGATGACCTCGCGGTAAAACTCCCGCCGCCGCTCGCAGCGACGCAGCCA
>JBGTAT010000506.1:0-3263 GCA_041749755.1 Terrimicrobiaceae bacterium
CGAAGCCGCAGAAGCCCTCGAAGCCGCAGCGGCCAAGCTCCTCGCAGGCGAATGGCACGCCGTCGTCACCGGGCCGGTCTCGAAACAGGCGCTCCATCAGGTCGGGTATCCGTTCCCCGGACAGACCGAGTTTTTTGCCGCGCGCTCCGCCACGGAAAATTTTGCGATGTGCCTGACCGGCGGCCCGCTGACCGTCGCGCTCGTGACCGCGCACGTCCCGCTCGCCGATGTCGCCGCACTCCTTTGCCCAAACGAGATCGTCCGGGTCGGGCGCCTTCTCGCAGATTTTTTGCGGCGGACCGGCACCGCCGGCTCGCGGATTGCCGTTGCCGGCCTGAACCCGCATGCCGGCGAAGGGGGCGACCTCGGACGCGAGGAGATCGACATCATCGCCCCGGCAGTAGAAATCCTCCGAAGCTCGGGCAACTTCAGCGGCCCCTATCCGCCGGACACGGTTTTTCATCGCGCGGCCGCGGGCGAGTTTGACGGCGTCCTCTGCATGTACCACGACCAGGGGCTCATTCCGCTCAAGCTCCTCGCCTTCGACAGCGGCGTAAACGTCACGCTCGGACTGCCGTTCGTGCGCACCAGCCCGGACCACGGGACCGCCTTCGCGATCGCCGGAAAAGGCACCGCCCGCCCGGAGAGCATGATCGCCGCGATCCAGCTCGCCGCCAGGATGCTCACCGCACAGGCCCAGAAATAAACCCGAAAACGTCGATTACGAAACGGGTTCCCCGTTCCGCTACAGGAATCGCGGTTTTCGGGATAAAAAACCCCTCCTCCATGCGGCTGCACGGAGGAGGGGGTGTTTGATAGCCTTTTATTCTTCAGTAACCGCCGCCTTCACGATCTCCGAGAAACTCCGCGATTCCAGAGCGGCCCCGCCGACGAGCGCGCCATCGATATCCGGCTGGCCAAGAAGCACCGCCGCATTCGCCGGTTTCACGCTGCCGCCGTACTGGATCCGAACCTTGTCCGCCGTTTCGGCATTCGTCAGGGAGGCCAGGACCGAGCGCACGTGCGCGTGGGCTTCCTGCGCCTGCTCGGGCGAGGCGTTGCGTCCGGTGCCGATCGCCCAGACCGGCTCGTAGGCGATCACCACATCCTGCATCTGCTCCGCAGAAACCCCGGCGAGGCTTCCTTTCAGCTGCGTTTCGAGCACCTGCTTTTCCTGGCCGGAATCCCGCTCCTCCAACGTCTCGCCTACGCAGAGGATCGGCTTCAGCTCGGAGGCCAGCGCCGCATGCACCTTCTTGTTGATCAGCGCATCGGTCTCGCCAAAAATCTGCCGGCGCTCGCTGTGGCCGAGGATCACGTGGCGCACGAAGAGCTCGCGCAGCATCGCCGCGCTGATCTCCCCGGTGTAGGCGCCGGACGCCTCGAAATACATGTTCTGCGCGCCAAGCCGGATCTTTTGCGAGCCGCCCAGGAGCTCGGACATCTTCGCGATCGCGGTGAACGGCGGCGCGATCACGATCTCCACCCCGGTCACATCCTCGACATCGAGACGAAAATCCTCCAGGAAGCTCACCGTCTCGCTGACGGTCATGTTCATTTTCCAGTTCGCGGCGATGATTTTTTTACGCATATGAGTTTGTTTTGAGCTGGCGATCCTACCGGCTTGTCAGGCATCCCGCAATAGCGATTCAAATTTCGTTCTTGATCAAGCCACCCGGCCGGACAATTCTTCCCATCCGTAACGGGCCGTGGCTCAGCTTGGTAGAGCGCTTGAATGGGGTTCAAGAGGTCGAGAGTTCGAATCTCTCCGGCCCGATTCCTTGTCATCAGAAGTTTCCCAAAATCAGATTTTCGAAGAAAGCGTGCGGGCGGCGTATTAAGCTGGCTCCACGGCTTTGCTCATGAGCGACCTGCCGGCCAAGCTTTGGACGTCCCTTCGCTTATCCTCAAACGAACGGAGAAATGCGGACGCGACCCCGTCCGCGATCCCGAACCGGTTCGCCAGTTCCAGGAAGTCGACAAAACCATGGAATCCGCTGGCCTGAAAAAACGGTGTCTCGAAGTTGTTGCCAAACAGGTCGAGGGCCATGCGCGATTCGCTTGGCAGGTGAAGGGTGGTGCAGAGAAGGTCGTAGGCCGGGCTGAGCGCATGGTCACCAGAGGGGGTTTCGAGGAGTGAAAAATTCTTCAGATGGGCGTCGCCGTTTCCGGTCACGTAATTGAAGACAATCTGCCGGAACAGCCGTTCGATGGCGATTCGCCAGGCCGGACAAAACGAGCGAAGGATGCGTCCGCATTCCTCGTAGCTTCCCCCGTATTTGAAATTCCCTCCGGTGGTTTGCGCGCTGCGACCGGACAGCTGGCAAAAATCTTCCTGCCGCAACTTTGCGTATTGGAAACGGTATTCGGCTTTGGTTTCCTCAATCGCACCGCATTCTTGTCCCCCAACCAGGACCGCTCCCCGTCGTCCGTTCATGGCTGCCTCCCCAGCCGACAAGTGGGCTCCGACGGAGCAGCGCCCTCCATTTGGAACGAACGCACCGGCGTGGAGGGGCGACCTTTCGCCTTTGCCATGGCGCGGCTCCCGGGAGCGCATCTTCCGTGGTTAAACCGGGGGATTTTGGCTTGCTTCGAGGGCCGGAGCGCGTAAAGGAGAAGGTGTCGGTCGCGTCTCACCTCTGTTTTCTCAGGGCGATGACGGTTTTTAGACCCGCCCACTTTTCCACTTTTTTCCATGTCTTCGCCCGAGGCCACGCCTGTTCCATCACCTCTTGTTATCAACGACCTCCAGCGGCTTCCCCTGGCCAACCTTCTGGCTCGGGCCGGGGAGGTTGGGGTGCGGGTGCGGGCGGATTCCACGCGGCACCACCTCGTCCTCGATCAGGCACGCCGTCAGCTCGAGCAGGGCGGACTGCTCACCGGAACCGGCATCCTGGAGCGGACTGGAGATTCCGGGCTGATCCGCTGGTCGGCTTTTGATCTGAAGCCGGGTCCGGAGGATGTCTATGTGCCGCCGGCCCTGATGCGGAACGCGGGCCTGCAGGCCGGCCTGGGGCTGGAGTTTACGATCCGGCTGCCCCGGGATCGCGAGCGCGGGCTCGTGGTCGACCAGATCCTGGCCGTCGAGGGGATCCCGTTTGCCAACTGGTCGGCACCGGTAGATTTTGAAAAGCTGACCCCGCTTTTTCCCAACCGTAGGATCTTTTTGGAGACCGCGGTCGACCCGGAGATCGAGGCGCGCGCGGTCGATCTGATCTCGCCGCTCGGGATGGGCCAGCGCGGGCTGATCGCCGCGCCGCCGC
>JBGTAT010000507.1:0-9218 GCA_041749755.1 Terrimicrobiaceae bacterium
GTTCCCGCTGAAAACGCGCAAGGGGGTAGGTCGGCACTACAAGCCCTTTTGAGGACTACCCCCCTGTGTTTATGCGGGTCCGAGGGCCTCAGAGGGCTGAAAATAACTGATTTTTGCCTCCAGTCCGCGAAGTGGGGCTAGTGCGGGCTCGCCTTCTCCGCGCCGAGCCCGGTATTTGCCCGGACCTTCAGCTCGGCAAAGAGCGCTTCGGCCGAGGGTTCGCGGGTGAGGAACGTTCCGAGAAACGCGCCAAGAAACCCGAGCGGGATGCTGATGATCGCGGGATTTTTCAGCGGGAACCAGGCGTCCTTCATGAAGTCCGGGCTCACGAGGATGAGGAGGATGCTTGACGCCAGGCCGACCAGCAGTCCGCACACAGCCCCGCTCGTCGTGAAGCGCTTCCAGAAAATCGAGAAGACGATGACCGGGAGGTTCGCGCTTGCGGCGACGGCAAATGCGAGGCCGACCAGGAACGCGACGTTGACCTCCGGGCCGAGGGCGATCGCGATCACGATCGCCGCGGCGCCGACGACAAACGCGGTGATCCGGGCGACCTTGACCTCCTCGCCCGGACGATGCTCGCGGCCGTGGTGGATCACGTTGGTGAAGAAGTCGTGCGCAAAGCTTGTGCTGGCGCTGATTGTTAGCCCGGCGACAACCGCCAGGATCGTCGCAAAGGCGACCGCGCTGATGAACGCAAAAAACACCTCGCCGCCGAGCACGTGCGCGAGCTCGGGGGCCGCCATGTTCGTCCCGCCGTGCGCCTTGATGTAATCCGGCCCGAGCAGGCTCGCCGCCCCAAACCCGAAAAATGTCGTCATGATGTAGAACAGTCCGATGATGATCATCGCCCACACCACGCTCGAACGTGCGGTCTTGGCGTCGGGCACCGTGTAGAACCGGATCAGGATGTGCGGCAGACCGGCCGTACCGAACACGAGCGCCATGCCCAGTGAGATCTGGTCCCACGGGTTTTTAAACAGCAGCCCGGGCGTCAGGAAGTTCCGCGTCACCACCTCCCCGTTCGCGCCGGTCGATGCGATCGCGGTCAGCGATGTAAAAAACTTTGCGAGGTCGAAGTCGAAGCGTTTCAGGACGAGGATGCTCAGGAAGATGCTGCCGCTCATCAGGAGGATCGCCTTGATAATTTGCACCCACGTCGTCGCCAGCATTCCGCCGAAGACGACATACACGACCATGAGCACGCCGACCCCGATCACCGCCACCTCGTAGCTCACGCCGGGCAGAAGCTGGCGGACAAGCGTGCCCGCTCCAACCATCTGCGCGATCATGTAAAAAACCGAAACCGTCAGCGTGCTCAGCGAGGCGGCCGCGCGGACCGGGCGCGGTTTGAGCCGGTACGCCAGCACGTCGGCCATCGTGTATTTTCCGGCGTTCCGCAGCGGCTCGGCCACGATGAAGAGGACCGTGAGGTACGCGACCAGGAAGCCGACCGAGTACATGAAGCCATCGTATCCGTTAAACGCGATCATCCCGGCGATCCCGAGGAAGCTGGCCGCGCTCATGTAATCCCCGGCGACCGCGAGCCCGTTCTGCCAGCCGGTGATCCGGCGGCCGGCCGCAAAATACGCGCTCGCGCCGGTCGATTTCCTAGCGCTGAAATACGTGATGACCAGCGTCGCCGCCACAAAGCCCAGGAACATCCAGAGCGCCGTGTGGCTCACCGGCTCCGCCGCAGCCGCCGCGATCACTTCGCACCTCCGTTCTGGAACTTCGCAATCACCGCCGCCGCCCGCCGGTCCCACCCCGCCGCCACCGCGACGTACATAAACGCCAGGATCCATGCCATGAAAAATTGCGACAGCGCAAACAGGTAGGCGAGGTTCACATCCCCCAGGACCTTCGTCTCCATCATCCCCGGAAACCAACCCACCCCGATCGGGAGCGCAAAGTAATAGACGACAAAAAATGCCGTCGCCGGTACCACGAAGGCCGCCTTCGCCTTCAGCAGCGCGATGAAGTCCGGGTCCGCCTCGATCGCCCCCCAGTCGGCCATCGCCGCCTCCTCGGCCCCAGTCCGCTCATGCGCCGGCTTTTCCTGAGGGCGCCCGAGCGGCGCGATATCGGTCGGCGCAGCCGACTCCGGAGTGAAATCACGAGGGGAAGGATTCATGACCCGGATCAATATGGAATCCGGCTGCCTTTGTCCAGAAAAGGCGCGGCAGGAAAACTTTTTGTTAGAGCATTTTAAATAATAATGTGGCCGCTGATTTGTGAGCGCCGGGGGTTGCAGGAGTGCGGCGGCTGTGAAGTGGCTGTGTGTGAACACACTGCCCGAACTGCTGACGCCGTCCTGCGGCCCTCGCCGCCGCAAAGCAACGGCTATCGTATTGTTTAAACTGCTCTGGGGTCAGGCGCAGCGGTACAGGATCTCTCCCGCCTTGGGAACGTAGAGGATTCCGTCCTGCTCGCGGTCCCTCCAGTCGGCGGGGTCGATCGAGTCCGGGTCGAGGTATCCGAGCTGGAGGTCCTCGCAGACCCCTCGCGGAATCCGGCTTGCCAGCGTCACTCTGACGTTCGGCAATTCGTGCCCGTTCTGCAGAATGCCGGAGCCGCGAACGTGCGTGCTGTGGGCAAGGACGCCGAGCGGGATGTCGCGGAACTTTTCCCAGTTTGCCAGGAAATACGGGAGGATGTGGTACCCGACCTGCGAAATAAATTTTCCGTGGACGTGGCTGACAGTATCCAGGTGGGGGGCGTGGATGATGACCTCTCCGCCGCGCGCGACGGCCGGCTCGATTTTGTACATTGCCTTCGCCGCGGTCCACAGCTCGTCGTACATCGGGGGGGCGCAGGAGAGCACGCGCTGGAACGGACGTTCGCACCACCGGATATGCCGGCTTGCGGAGAGGTCGGCCGCCGCGCGCCAGGCCTCCTCGTGGCTGCCAACAAAGAGCCCGGCCAGCCCGGGCCCCTCGACGACCAGCGCGGCGAGCGTGATCGGGGTCGGTACCATTTTTGCTGCGGCATGAATCATCTCGCGGACCGGGGTATCGCGGACGCCGATCGTGCCGACGACGCCGGAGAGCGCGCCGAGCCAATGGGTGGCATTGATCATCTCCGGCCCGGAGATGCCGGGGAAAAGATACTTGGCCCCGCCGGAAAACCCGACGACCTCGTGCGGGAATGTCGGCCCGAGGATCACGATGTGATCGTATTCGACGGCGGCGCGGTTGATTTTGACCTCCACCTCGCTGGGCAGCGAGTCGTGCCAGCAGGCCCCTGCGATCTGCCGGATCTGATCTTGCTGCAGGCTTCCCAGCCGGACCAGCGCGGTGGGATCTTCCCACGCATGGTTCAGAAGACCGACGTGGCCGAAGGCCCCCGCGCGCTCCTCGCGGCTGATCCCCACCAGACGCAGGAGCCCCTCTTCGTCAATGGCCGGATGGGTGCCGAGGGCGACCATGAAGTCGAGGCGGCGGGTGTCTTGAAGGATGTTGACCAAGGCCCGGAACAGGAATGGCAGGGGCAGGCTCCGGGTGTGATCGGGAATCAGCACGAGCACCTTCTGGTTTGTTAGCAGCCCATCAAACCCCTCGTGCAGGACGCTCAGAATTTCAGCTTCGGAAAGCAGCCGACCGGCGGGTGCGACGTTCATACTCCGGAAAATGCGCAGAACCCGCCGTCCACGGCGCTGACCGTTCCCGTCACGAAAGCCGACGAGTCGGCGAGAAGGTGGTGGATCGTGCCATGGAGGTCCGGGGCCGTCCCGAACCGCGCAAACGGCGTGTGCGCAAGGATCGTCCTGCCTCGATCGGTCAGCGAGCCGTCCTCGTTCGTCAGCAGCCGGCGGTTCTGCTCGCCCAGAAAAAATCCGGGCATCACCGCGTTGACCCGCACCGCCGAGCGCCTCGCCAGATCGACCGCCAGCCAGCGCGTAAAATTTTCGACCGCCGCCTTGGCGGACGAATACCCGACGACCCGGGTGAGCGCGCGCACGGCGGAGACCGAGGAAAAATTGATGATCGCCCCGGATTTCGCCTTCACCATCTCCTCGCCGAAGACGAGCGCGGGGAGGACGGTCCCATGGAGGTTGAGGTCGACCACCTGCTGAAACGCCTCAAATTGCAGATCAAAAATGCTCTGGTCGGGGAGGATCGTGGCCCCGGGCATATTGCCGCCCGCCGCATTGAGCAGCCCGTCAATTTTCCCCCACCGATCCAGAACGCTCTGGCGGGCGGCCTCAAGCGCCGGCCGGTCGAGGACGTCCGCCACCAGCTCGAGGCATTCGGCACCGGGAACCTGCGCCTGAATTCCACTCACGAGATCGGCAAGCTTCGAGGGATTTCGTCCGAGCAGCCCCAGCCGGCAGCCGCAGCCGGCGAGATATGTCGCGACCGAACCGGCCAGTGCGCCGGTGGCTCCAGTGATGACGATCACGCGGCCGGTCAGATCAAAAAGGGAGGGTGGGTTCATAAGGTAAATCTTTCGCGTTGCATGGCTGTTTTGTTTCTGGCCGCCTGCCCCTTTTTGGAGCGCTAGGCGGAGGAGTGAGGATCGGAATGGCTGGCAGGCTTGTCAATCGGATAGCTGGGAGATCGCGCGCGGCGGTTCAGAGAGAATTTCTTTTCCGCGTTCCACCCGCCATTCCCGGGCTTGCGCGGAGCGCGGATTCCTGCTGGGATAATCGTCCATGAAACTTTCCCTCCTCCTGGCTTCGGTCTGCATTTGTCTTTCGGGGTGCCTCGTATCTCCGGTCAGTTCGTCCGGCGGGATGGGCTCGGTGACCGTGGTCAACTCGAACCCGGCGGCGATCGTGGCGGCGGCACAGACCGTTTTCCCGCAGGCCGGGTACGGGCTCGGCCCGGCCGACTTCCCGAATTCGATCTCGTTTGACAAGGGCTCCAGCCAGATTGCGAACGTCATGTGGGGGAGCTACGGGAATCCGCAGACGATCCGCGTGCGCGTGAACATCCTCCCGATCGCCGGCACGGGCAACTACCGGCTCGTCCCGAAAGTTTTTTCGGTGAGCGATGCGGGCGAGGCCGGGTTCGACTCCGAGCGTCCGCTCATGGGCCTCTGGTCGGGCGAGTTTGGCCCGCTGCTCAAGCAGGTCGCCAGCGTGGCCGGCGGCGCGGGAGCGATGTGAGGATCTCCCCTCCTGTGATTTCCTGTTGAGTTCCTTCCGCGAATGCCGTTCTCTCGGCGGATGGTTCGTACACGATTTGCTCCCTCACCCACCGGTTTTCTTCACGTCGGCGGCGCTCGCACGGCGCTCTTCAACTGGCTCTACGCGCGCCAGAACGGAGGGAAATTCATCCTCCGCATCGAGGACACCGACGAGAAGCGGAATACCGAAGAGGCTTATAAAGTCATCTACGACGGCCTGAGCTGGCTGGGCCTCGACTGGGACGAAGGCCCGGACAAAGGCGGGCCCTTCGGCCCGTACCAGCAGAGCGAGCGCTCGGACATCTACGCGTCGTACCTCGCCAATCTCGAGGCCGGCGGACACGTTTATGAGGACGGCGGCGCGATCCGGTTCCGCTCGCCCCGCAAGCCGGTCGTCGTCGAGGATATCGTCTGCGGGAAAATCACGTTCGACATGTCGAATCCGGCGACCCACCCGGACATGACGATCCGCCGCCCGGACGGCTCGTGGATCTTCCATTTTGTAAACGTGGTCGATGATATCGAGATGCAGCTCACGCACGTGATCCGCGGGGAGGACCACCTCTCGAACACGCCGAAGCACGTCGAGCTTTACCAGGCGATCGGGGCGACCCCTCCGAAGTTTGCGCACATCCCGCTCATCCTGAACCACGAGGGGAAAAAGCTCAGCAAGCGGGACGGCGGCTCGAGCATCACGTATTTCCTCGACCTCGGGTACACGCCGGAGGCTGTCGCAAACTACCTCTGCCTGCTCGGGTGGTCGCCGGGCGAAAACCGCGAGATCCTGCCGGTCCAGGAAATCCTGGGCCTCTTCGACCTGGCAGGTATCAACCGCCGGAACGCGATCTTCGACCTCGACAAATGTTTTTGGCTCAACGGCCAGCATCTGATCGCGATGAGCCTCGAGCGGTTTGAGGAGCTCGCGCTCCCGTTTGTGGATAAGGCGGGCGTGCCGTACGGGACGCTGGAGGCTCTGCGCCCGGCCCTCGCGATCGTCAAGCCGAAGGTCAAGCACCTCAGCGACGTGCCGGATTGGATCGGGTTCCTCTTCACCGAGGACTTCGCGTTCGACCCGGAGGCGGTGGCTAAAAGCCTCGCCAAGCCAGGGGCTGCGGACCGACTCAAAGCCCTCGGCGACGCCCTCGATGGAGTTCAGGAATGGACGCACCCGGCGATCGAAGCCAAGCTCAAGGAGACGGCGGTCGGGCTCGGCGTCAAAACGGGCGAGATGGTTCACCCCGCCCGCGTCGCCGTGAGCGGCCGCTCGGTCGGCCCCGGGCTCTACGAGATGTTCGAGGTTCTCGGGAAGTGCCGCACGCTCGCCCGCTTCGAGCGCGCCCGCACGATGGCGGCCTGAACAAAAAATGTGGCATGGGCCTCCTGCCCATGTCCCATAACACATGAAAAAATCTTACGATTTTGCGGTCCTTGGCGGCGGGAGCGCCGGATATGCCGGGGCGCGCACGGCGGCAGCCCTCGGGCTTCGCACCGCGGTTGTCGAGGGGGCTGACGAGCTCGGCGGGCTGTGCATCCTGCGCGGCTGCATGCCGAGCAAGACGCTCCTCGAATCCGCCGCCCGCTTCCGCGCAATCCGGAACGCGGAGGAGTTCGGGCTCTCTACGGGCACGCCGGGGTTTGACATCTCGAAGGTCATCGCGCGCAAGCGCCGCCTGATCGGCGAGTTTGCCAGCTACCGAGGCGGTCAGCTCCAGGACGGACGCTTCGATCTGCTCCGGGGACGCGCGGTGATCACCGGCCCGCATGCGATGGTCGTGCACGGGGCCACGACGGTCGAGGTCGAGGCGAAGGCGATCCTCATCGCGACCGGGTCCGCCCAATCGATGCCATCAATCCCCGGGCTTGCCGAATCCGCCCCGCTCACCAGCGACGACCTCCTCGACCGGGAGACAATCCCGGAATCCCTTCTCGTGCTCGGCGGGGGGCCGGTCGCCCTCGAGATGGCTTCCTATGCCTCGGCCTTCGGATCCCGCGTGACGATCATCCAGCGCAGCCCGCAGATCCTGCGGGGATGCGACCGGGAAGCCGCCGATGCCCTTGCGGACGGCCTGCGGGCGGACGGGATCCAGGTCTATACCGGGACAGAGCTCGTGCGGGTGGAACGTTCGGCGGGCCTCCGGCGGGTCGTCTTCCGGCACGATGGGGCCGAGATGGCCGTCGAGGCGGAGGAAATTTTAAACGCGCTCGGCCGGCACGCGCAGATCCCGGAGGGCCTTTCTGTGGACCTGGCCGGCGGAAAAGTGGCCGTGAATGAATTCCAGCAATCCTCGCTGCCGCACGTCTTCGCTGCGGGCGACGTCTGCAGCACGATGGAGGTCGTCCATGTCGCGATCCAGCAGGGCGAGGTCGCCGCAAAAAATGCCGCGCGCTTGGTCCGCGGCACCGGGGGACCGATGGAGGAACCGGACAGCCGGCCCAAAGTTTTTGCGGTCTTCACCGAGCCCGGGTTCGCCTGCGCGGGCGACTGCGAAGACGACCTGCGCGAGCGGGGGATCCCGCTCCTCTCGGCCAAATATCCGTTTGATGACCATGGCAAATCGCTGGTCATGGGGGCGACCCACGGGTTTGTGAAACTTCTCGCCGACGCGCGCACGGGAGAGATCCTGGGCGCCTCGATCGTCGGGCCGGAGGCGGCCGAGCTCATCCACGAAATCGTCGTCGCGATGAGGTTCCGCGCGACCGCCGCCGACCTCGCATCCACCCCGCACTACCACCCGACCCTCTCGGAAATCTGGACGTACCCGGCGGAAGAAATTGCAGAGTCGGTCCGCCGGTAATCAGAGCATCGTGAGCTGCGAGGCGGCGGCGGGATCCGGGACGAGCCGCTTCCGCCGGCCCTTGGCAAACGCGGGCTCGCCGTCGGCATTGAGCTCGGCCTTCTCGAGGTTCGCCAGAATTTCCTTCGCTCGGGAGATGATTGCATCCGGGAGCCCGGCGAGCCGCGCGACCTGGATCCCGTAGCTCTGGTCCGCCCGGCCGGGCAGGATCTTGCGCAGGAAGATGACCTGGTCGTTCCACTCGCGCACGGCGACGTTCAGGTTGAGCACGCCCGTGCGAGTCCGCTCGAGGTCGGTGAGCTCGTGGTAGTGGGTCGCGAAGAGCGCCCGGCAGCCGATCGTATCGTGCAGGAATTCGGCGACGCTCCACGCGATCGAGAGGCCGTCAAACGTCGATGTCCCGCGCCCGATCTCATCGAGGATCACCAGGCTCTGCGGGGTCGCGTTGTTCAGGATGTTCGCGGTCTCGTTCATCTCGACCATGAACGTCGACTGCCCGCGGGCCAGGTCGTCGTTCGCGCCGACCCGGGTGAAGATCCGGTCCGCCATCCCGCAGCGCATCGCCTTCGCCGGCACGTAGCTCCCCATTTGCGCCATCAGTACAAGCAGCGCCACCTGCCGGATGTAGGTCGATTTCCCGGCCATGTTCGGCCCGGTCAATATCGCAAAATTTTTTCCATCCGCCCCGAGGTCGGTATCGTTCGGAACGAACCGCTCGCCGCCCGGCTGCTGGTCGAGGACCGGGTGCCGTCCGTCCTCGATGTGGAGGATCTGCGACGCCTCGACCTCCGGCCGGCAGTACCCGTGCAAGCGCGCGGTCTCGGCCAGCGAGCAGATGGCGTCGAGCGCGGCAAGCGTATTGGCCGTCTCCTGAAGCTTCGGCAGCTCGCCGAGCACGGCGGCGCGCAGTTCTGCAAAGATCTCGATCTCCCGCGCCCGCGCCCGCTCGTCGGCCCCGAGGATTTTGCCTTCGACCTCCTTGAGTCCGGGCGTGATGAACCGCTCCCCGTTCACCGTCGTCTGCTTGCGGATGTAGTCGTCCGGCACCGCCCCCAAATTCGATTTCGTGATCTCGATGAAATACCCGAAGACCGACGTGTAGCGGACCTTGAGCGACTTGATCCCGGTCCGTGCGATCTCCTGCTCCTGGAGCGCGGCAATCCAGTTTTTCCCCTCGTGCGAGGCCGCACGGAGGGTGTCGAGCCCGTCGTCAAATCCCGGCCGGATGAACCCGCCTTCGCGGACCAAGGCCGGCGGCTCATCGACAAGCGCCGCGCGCAGCTTGGCGGTCAG
>JBGTAT010000508.1:0-15143 GCA_041749755.1 Terrimicrobiaceae bacterium
GCCTGGCTATGACCAGCCAGGAGGTCCGCCTCTGGCTGCGCGAGCAGGACTGCCCAGCCCTCGATCCCCAGGGCAGACTCCTCGGGACCATCGCCCAAGCAGATTTTTCCAACGACAGCCCGATGGGCCTGGCTTCATTTCTCGGCTCGCTGGGAGGGGCCGAGGAGCGGGCGCTCTCCGCCATCGACCTCACCCGGCGCGCCGCGGACCCGATCGGCCTCGCCCGCGAAGCCTGGGGCGGGCTGATCGCCCAAAATTTCAACCGTGAGATCGAAGGGCTCAAAAACCGGCTCGGCGAGCCCGGGCTCCCCGCCGAGGCCCGCGTGAAAATACAAAAACAAATCCTTGACCTAAAAATCCGTGTAGCCGATGGTTTTCGGCCCTCTCAGTGAGAGGGAAAACCGGCCCGCTGCTTGAAAACCAAATCCCATTCGTCGAAGAGCCAATCCTCATTGGCCAAACCAAAACCTTCCAAAAAGCCGGCCGTCAAAGCCGCGCCAAAGAAAGCTGCCACCAAGCCGCGGACCGCGAAGCCAAAGCTCGCCCCGAAGCCGCATAAGCCCGCGCCTGCTAAAAAGCCAGCCCCAGCCAAGAAGCCGGTGCCCGCTCCGAAGCCGGCCCCAGCTAAGAAGCCGGCCCCGGTAAAAGTGGCCGCGCCGAAAAAGGCGGCTGCCCCGGTCAAAAAGCCCACTTCTGCCAAAACTTCCTCAACGCCTGCGGTCCAGCCCAAGGCGGCCAAGGAAGCTAAGCCAGCCAAGCCCCCCCTGATCCCGGCTCCGCCGACCACACCCCAGGATCTTCAGAAAGCCATCCAGGAAAAAGTGCGGGAGCTCATCAAGCTCGCCAAGGAGCAGGGCTACGTTACCTTTGACGATCTCAACGAGCACCTCCCCGAGGGGATCGTCGAAGCCGAGCACCTCGACTCCATCATCGGGCAGCTCAACGCGGTCGAGATTGAAATCATCGAGTCCTCGGATGTGGACCGCGTCAAGGAAGTCCGCAAAGCCGATGACGAGGAGGAGGAAAAAGAGGAAAAGACCGACTCGAAGCTCGACATCCTCGACGACCCGGTACGCATGTACCTCAAGCAGATGGGTCAGGTCCCGCTCCTCACCCGCGAGCAGGAGGTCGAAATTTCCAAGCGCATCGAAGACGCCGAGCTCAAAGTTCAGGAGACCCTCTACCGGTTCGGGTTCATCGCCCGCGCCCACCTCGACCTCGCCCAGAAGCTGCTCGACCAGCGCGAGCGGTTCGACAGGGTCATCCTCGACAAAAAAATCGAGAGCCGAGAGCGCTACATGAAAGCGCTCCCGAGGCTCTGCCAGCAGCTCAAGCGCCAGACCGACTCGGTCTCGCGGATCTACGGCGACAAACTCACCGTCGCATCCCCGGTCGCCGCGAACGTCAAATCGTTCGAGCGCTCGCTCCAAAACCTCCAGAAGCTCTACCCGAAATTTTTCTTCAAGCAGAAGGTGATCGAGGATTTTGTCCTGCTGGCCGACGAAAACGTGCGTGCGCTCCACAACCTGGAGGCCGAGCACAAGAAGCATGCAAAGGACCCGAACTCGAAGCACCGGAAGCATTTTGCCCACGAGATCAAGGAGATGCAGAAACGCTTCTGGCTCTCGCCCGATGAGCTCGCCACCCTCCACCATGGCCTCAAGGGCTGGCACCGCAAGGCGCTCAAGGCCAAGACCGAAATGGTCGAGGCCAACCTGCGCCTCGTCATCTCGATCGCGAAAAAATATACCAACCGCGGGCTCTCGTTCCTCGACCTGATCCAGGAGGGCAACATGGGGCTCATGAAGGCGGTCGAAAAGTTCGAGTACCGCCGCGGCTACAAATTTTCCACCTATGCCACGTGGTGGATCCGCCAGGCGATCACCCGCTCGATCGCCGACCAAGCCCGCACGATCCGCATCCCGGTCCACATGATCGAGACGATCAACAAGCTGATCCGGGTCCAGAAGCAGCTCGTCCAGGAATACGGACGCGAGCCGACCCCCGAGGAGATCTCCGATGAGATCCAGCTTCCGGTCGAACGCGTGCGCGCCGTCCTCAAGATGGCCCAGCAGCCGATCTCGCTCCAGGCTCCGGTCGTGGACAGCGACGACACCAGCTTCGGCGACTTCATCGAGGACAAAGGGGCCGAGAACCCCGCCGACATGGCCGCGATCGTCCTGCTCAAGGATAAGATCAAAGACGTTTTGGAGACTCTCACCGAGCGCGAGCGCCAGGTGCTCGAGCAGCGCTTCGGCCTCGTCGACGGCTACAGCCGAACCCTCGAGGAAGTCGGCCGCCAGTTTAAAGTCACCCGCGAGCGCATCCGCCAGATCGAGGCCAAAGCCCTCCGCAAAATGCGCCACCCGACCCGCATCCGCCAGCTCGAGGGCTTCCTCGAGGCCCAGGAATTGTAGGCGCACAAAAATTGGCCAAAGTTTGTGTTGCCACACGCAAGACAAGCGATACATTAAAGATCTGATCGCGGGGTGGAGCAGCCCGGTAGCTCGTCAGGCTCATAACCTGAAGGTCGTAGGTTCAAATCCTACCCCCGCAACCACTTTCAAGCCCTGATAATACGAAACGTTATCAGGGCTTTTTGTTTATAATCAGTGAGTTGCAATGCTAGGCCGGCTTCTTCCCCGGCAAAAATCAGAAATTTTGCTGCATGACTGGAAATAGATGGAATTTACAGGAAGTGGTCAGAAATTATACGCCATTTCTACGCCCGCTTTCTCCAAAACGCTCCCGTTTGGATGGTGATACTTCAAAGTTTCATGCGAATGCCTTGGGAATGCCGCTGCTGTCGTTGCTCATTTTCTAGGATTCGGATGATGGTTCGTAGGAGTCGCAGCGAGCCGACAAGCAATTGACCTCGCCGGAAATGATGGCCCAAAGCAAGTCGGGAGAGATCATTTCCACTGGCAAGGAAACGAGCCAGCTCTCTTGCCGGGTCCGAATGTGCAACCCTCGTTTTGGGATGAGTTCGATCAGGTCGATTTCCTCCGTAGGAAACGCGCGATTTTCCACGGACAGCCACCCCGTAGGTTTGGCGACGTGATGGGGGTCGATGCGGCTCGCAATTTGGAGCCATGTTTGATTTCTGGTGGGTTCGGTTTTTTTCCCGAGTTTGTTTGCCGGTGTTTCGATTGCCATGGTGTTTGAGTTGGTTGAGGTTTTCGTTGATTTCCGCCAGACGGCGGGATTCTGAGGAGATTGCTTTGTTGATTTCGGCCTTGCGCATTTTGCGACCGGCGCGGCTCATGGCGGCGATCTGCGGGCCGAGATGTTGGGAGGAGGGCCGGTCAATGCCCTGGGCTTTGAGAGACTGGCGGTTGACGGTTTGGGAATGCCCTCCCTTCTTCAACGCGCGGTTACAGCGCGTCTCCCACATTTCCCGGATGCGCTCGACTTCCAGCGGACCGGTTTTGCGATCATCAAGGCAGCGGATCTTATGTGAGGAGAAATTTCCTTTTCCGTCCACGGCGCGGGCGGTCATGAAAATATGGCCGTGGGTGTTCCGGCTGTCTCCTTTCACGTTGGGATGATGGAGACTGACGCAAACGGCGCAGCCGTAGGTGTCACGCAGTTGAAGGCCGAAACCGCGCAAAAGCGCCCATTGTTCTTTTGTGCCCAGCTCATGGGGCAAGGCGACATCCATCGCCCGCCCCACACGGGCATCGTAGCGTTTCTCTGCCCCTTCTGCGGCGGCGGCAAGGTGTCCCGGCGTCATGGCGGGTCCGATGATTTGGGATTCGATCACGTCAGCCTTGTGCTTTGACCAATCGTGTTTCTGTCCGGTGCGCTCGTCGATCAACTTGGTGCGCGTGTCGTAGGCGATTTGGGCAAAGGCGCTGTGCCCCTTGCCCCGGCTGATTGGACGAATGGACAAATGGAAAATCGCCATTTCAGGAAACCGGTTTGGCCGGGTAGGAAAAGAAAACCTCGGTCGGTCCGGGTGGCCGGTCCGTGGGGCGCAAAATCGCGGCTCTCCAAAATCCGAGTGTGGGATTTTGGCGGGGCGGGCGGGCGGTGTCCCGACTGCCCGCACAGGTGTCTGGCGAGCGGTAGCGAGCCCTTTTCGCCTCCGGCGAAAACGCGCTCGCGTCGTGGGGTCCCCCCCACGATGCGTAAGTGCGCTTCGCCTTCAAGAGAAGGCTTCGGTGGCTCGGAAGTCTCATTTGCAAAGATCCGCCCTTTTACCGACGAGAAAGAGGCGGGCTTCCTTCGCGGCCTGGGGAAAGACCGAAAGCAAAACCTCCCTGTCCGGCTCTGAGGCGGCGGACATGAGTTCGGAAAGCAATGGCTGGTGATCGCGCAAGACCAGCCCGCCAAGAATGATCTTGGCGCGGGTCAGTCGTTTGCGCTCGGTGGTTTTGGCTTCGTGGCGAAGGCGGCGGATTCGTTCCTCAATCTGCCGTTTCTCGGTTTCGAGCTTTTCAATCTTCTGCTGGCTGGTGGTTGGGATTTCCATAGGTCAAGGGTTGGGATTTTGAAAATGCCGTTTGTTCAAAACAGCGGGAGCGTGGTGCGTCTGAAATTCCCGACAGGCTTTCCGCGTTCGTCGCTGCCCGCTCCGGATTCGCGAACTGGCTGGATGAAAACTGGCTTGCCTCTTCGGTCCATTGCAGGCGATTCCATCCAACCGCTCGCCACATGACACCGCCTCCCCGGCAGACAACGCCGCAGCCTTCTTTCATTCCTACAAGTCGGAAAAGAATCGACGGGGATTTTGCGATACCCGCTTTTCCGCATGTGACCATTTTCATGCCGCGACCACGGTTGCAGTCGCTCTGGCAAAACGCCTTTCGCTTGGCATGAGGGGCGGCAATTCCCCGCCCACCAATCGTTCATACGCCGTTTCCACGGATTCCGTAGCCACAAGCAAGTCCCGGCCTTCCCGCAGAATGATGAACCAACCGCCTTTCGCGTGCCGGGTCGCCCACAGCATCCGGTCAACAAGCTTGCCCGAACCCAGCACGGCGATGATTTGCTTTTTTGTCAACGCCAGCGGGCGCATGCCTGCAATGGATACTCGCTGGATGGAACGATTCATCCGATTCTCCGGTTGGAAATTTCGACCTTCATCATGAGTCGCAAGGTAGAAAAGTTTTCGGAAGTGATGTCTCTGATTTTGGAGAAATCTGTTTTCGGCTTCATGGATGCCACTACCGCACAATGGCGGGAAAACCCTGTTCCTGGCTGGGAACAATATGCGCCAATTTTTTGCGGCGATTTTGTCGGCGGTCTGCTGGGTCTGATCGCGGTCATGAAGCGACAATTAGCCGCTCCTGCGCGCTCCCCCTGCTCCAGATTGGGAGCAACTTCAAACGGCGCAGAACTTCCGTGGAACGCAGTGTCCGGTCTCGGTCACACAGACGGGTCGGAACGATTCAAACGCGAGGTCTTGTCGGCAAAATCCAAGGCCCCGGATGCTTCCAGTCCATTGTGAAAGAATCTCCAGAGCGCAATGCCTCGTGAACAGGCTGCAAGAATTCCCGGATCGCAGTGACCGCATCGGAGAATGTCGATGGAGCTTCGGAAGGTCGCATCCGTTTCAAGAACCCTGCCCATTGTGACTGCTTGGAAGGGTCGAAGTCGTCCTCGAATGCCTGTGGTGCGGCGGTAAGTTCCGTCCCCCGTTTGCGAAAAGTGGCAAGAATAGCGGCACTCAAGTCGGCACCGGAGAAATCCGATGTGTTTGCCAGCAACCACACGTCGAAGAAATCCTTCATTCTGCTGTTGAGTCTTCCCAGAGAGACCATCGCCTCGAATTTTTCGGCAATGGCTGTTTCCCGGTTGTAGGCACGCAAGACGGGAGCGGGATAGTCGAGAATGGTCGGATAGCTGATACCCACCGGCCCGGGCGTGATCACATCGCTGAACCCCATATCGATCTGCATGGAGAGCCGTGTGGTGGCGAGAATCCCGGTAAAAGTTGCCCGCACACCCTCGTAGTCGGCATCCTCGGCAATCCTCGTCGTGATCACGCTTTCGGGGTCGAACAAAACCCCATCATCCGGCACATCTGTCCGGCAAATCTCGGCAATGATGTGCTTGATCCCATCGAGATCGTTGCTGGTTCTGGCCAGCAGGTCGATGTCACGGGTCGCCCGCAAGATCGGCGCACGCCATGCCACGAGCATCAACGCTCCTTTCAGGATGAAAACATTCTCGTGCCCTGACTGAGACAATCGGTAGAGCCATCTTTCCAGCGCGTAATACTGAACGAGGTCATTGAAGGAACGCCCCGACTCTTTTGACACATTCTTGAGCCGCTGGTGGACCGAGGCCCCGATATTCTTGAGCTCGCTCACGCGACCGCCTCCAAATAAGGCCGCATCACCTTTTCAACCCTGCACGTGCGGGCGAAATCCAAAACCTTGTCGAATCGCCGCCGCTTGCTGCGGGCATAGTTGCGGAGCGCCTCCGTAGCTGTCTCGATTCCGATCCGATTCCGGAATTTGAAAATGTCGGCCAGCGTTTTCTCCCGGCTGAAGATGCGAACAGTGACTCCGTCGATGGCATGCTCTTCGAGGCCACAGGACAGGGATTGCAGAGAAAAGCTGAACACCTCGATCGGCGGATGCTCGATCTTTGGGGGCCAGCTTCCCGGGCGCAGCGCGATCTGCACCGTGTGGGGGATTTGGGTTGTCAGCTCATGGAATGCAAGGGCGCTGATCAGACAGACCACAGCCGATGGAACCCGCTTGGCCACCAGTGCCAGGTCGGGATTGGCCAGCGGAGGAAGCCCAACGAGACGAAAAAGCCCGCGGCTGGTTTGCTCAATGATCCCCGCATCCCGCATCTCATAGAGTGTGCGCGAGTGAATCCCTGCCTGAATGGCCTCACGCGTCCGAACGAGTCCGCGGCTCGATTCGAATACGGCCTTTGCTCGCTCAATGGGTGTGCTCATGGCTGCCTTGGATAAAAACCAAGGCACATGGTGGCATCTAAAGAGGTTTTTATCCAGAGGAAATTGGTCAACGGCTTCGGTCGGGTGGCGCGGAGCCCACCCACCCGCGCGGCAGGGTGTGCTCAACGTTTCCGAGTGATTCCGGCATTATGTGCTCAATCGAGACGGAATCCCGCGTATCCGATTTGCAGAAAACGCACCGCATCATGGTCTCCCCCGATTCCGCAGCCTTGGTTGTGAAATCTGCAAAGTGAAGCGTGATCATCTATATCTTCCAGGGGATTCATCTTCAGGTAGCGCAAATGGTTTACCTCTGCTGCTTGCCGTGTCTGCGCCAAAACTCTGGATGTGCTCCAGTCTATGTGGTCGAACAAGGCGGCATGAGGATGCTTGAGAAGGAGAAGCACGTAGCCACCATCCATTGCGGGACCAAGGACAATATCAACGTTTTTGGCGAGGACCGCAGCGCTTGCCAGGTATTTCCGCGTAAGATACGGACAATCTCCCCCGATCAAGGCAACTGCATCCGCTCCGGTGCGGAGTTCATGGGTGACAGCGGTTTTCATGCGTTCACCAAGATTGCCAGGGCATTGAGGTATAAAAGATGCTTCCCGAGCGTATGGGGAAAGCCATTCACGCATCTCCGATTCTGCATCGTCAGGTGTGAAGTGAATGGCGATGTCCCATCTTTCAGGGATCTGAGAGAGTTGGTGCTCAACAAGCAATTTGTAGATTGCCGTGGCACTTTCGACACCGATTTCGGCTGCCAAACGCGTTTTTACCGTGCCGGGGCGCGGGGCTTTGAGCATGAGTGCGGCTGTGGTTTTCATGCCTCGATACAACTCGCAGGCTTTCGGATTCTCCAGTATTCCGACCAAAGAAATCCTGCCACGAATGGCAGCCAGAGAAGGGCGGTTTCCCACAAAGGCAGTCGCCACATGCCTCCGGGCGATTCGACATGATGGTAAAGCAGGAAATACGTGAAGCCCGATGCAGTGAGAAGAATGACGCCAAGATTTCGTGTTTGTACAGCGAAAGGAATGATCCATGTGAAATACCAGCCGTGGAGCATCGGTGTCAAAATCAGGGCGAGAAAGAACATCCACTGGGCGGCGGTCTCGAAGCTTCGCGCCCGGACGACGACAATCATCCATGTGATTGCCAGCGGAAGGATGAAAAGATGATTCTCGTATCTGCTTTCCTCCCAGAACCACCCGACGATGGTGGGAAGGAATTCCGCGCTCCGCGCGTATTCGGAGAACATGGGAGGCAAGAGCTGAGTCGTCCATTCACCGGTCCAGATCCCCACTGTGGTCCAGGAAGCCAGAAACGGCAGGACTGCGAATAATGCCGATGGCAGTGCCTGCCTCCACCCACGTTGCCAAAGGGTTGTCCACAACATCCAAGCCACAAGCGGAAGAGCGATCCATTTGATCGCTATGGCTGCCCCCATCCACAGGGCAGCACTCAGAATCCTTTCCTTTCGCCAAGCCAGCCAGCCGCAGACGAGTGACAGGACGAAAATGCAGTCGAAGTGCCCGCCGCCGGCAAAGGAATAGATCACCAGGGGATTCCATGCGTAGAGAAGCGCGGCGGGCCGTCCAAACGCGCGCACAAGCAGAAACACAATGCACAGATCCGCCACCGCGAAGACGAATTTGAAAAACAACGGAGCCGGTAGAATCCCAGAAAACGTGGCGAACGACCACTCGGCGAGCGGTGGGTAGATGGCGGTGAAGGATTTGTATTGAACCGACTCCCAGACGCCACCCCGCATCGTTTCCAGCAGGGAGGCGTCTGGAGAATGCAGGTAGGGATTGAAGCCTTCCAGCAGGATGCGCCCTTCCCAGACATATCGGAAAATGTCATCGCCGGGTGCCTGCCAGAGGAGGAGAAAGCGGGCTCCCACAGCCACACCCCAGAAAAGCCAGACGGAAATGCTTTTTTCGCGGAAAGACCAAAAGTACCCGGTCGCCATCAGTCCCGCCCCAGCCAAAAACCACGGGACGGAACCATACGCGTGCAGTCTGCCAAACGGCAGCATGAGGCAAGCCCCCCCGAGAATGAGCAGGGCGGGCAGAATCAGGTTTTGTCCGGGTTTCAAAATGGATCGTTCCACCTCGGAATAGAGCCGCTTCAGCGGGCATTTATTCCAAGTTTAGAATCTCAAAGGAATAAATCGGCATTGTCCACGCTCCAATCCCCAGAACCGAATGAAATCCATCGCCACCCTTTTTACCTTGTTGCTTGTCTGCTGCGCCCCATCGTGCTCCCAAGCGACCATGCCTCCGGCTGCCGCGTCCGCCTATCCGCCGGATTATCCCGAACTGCTGAAAGCCTACGTGACCCCGACAGGCGTGCGCTACTCGGCATGGCATGCCAACAAGGCGGATGTCGCGCGGATGAAAAAGGTCACGGAGTTTTTTGCATCAACGGCACCCCCTGCTGACCGGAGCGTGTCGCTCGCGTGGCACCTCAACGCCTACAATGCCTGGATCCTGAACAATATTCTGGCCAAATATCCCACGAAGGGACCGATGGAGGGCGGCGGTTCATTTTTTGATCGTGATGGCATCGTGATCTCGGAAAGGAAAACCAACTTCAACGATCTTGAGAAGAATGTCATCCGTCAGACATTCAAGGACCCCCGCGTGCATTTTGCGCTGAATTGTGCCAGCCGAAGCTGCCCACCCTTGCAGGGTAAACCATTCGATCCTGCGATGTTGGAGGCAGACCTTGATCGGCTGGCGAGGAATTTCATCGACAACAATCCGCAGGGTGTCGTCTCAGAACCCGGAGGCAGGCGCGTCCGTCTATCAATGATTTTCGACTGGTATGCCGATGACTTCGGCGGCAAGGGAAGTCAGATCGCCTTCATCAATCGCTACCGGAAGCAACCGCTTCCGCCAGACTCGAAGGCTGATTTTATGGACTACAACTGGAGTCTGAATGAGGTGCCATGACCGCTTGACTCCCGCAACCCAGAGTTTTCCACGCGCTGGCCACATGAGATTACCACATCGCACGAGCTTTTCGTTCTGTATCAGTGGCATTGAATCCGCTTTGATCCACGGAATAAATGGACGAGCCCTCCCCTCAGATCCCAGGCATGGATGAAGGATTCTTTCAAGTCGTGGTGGACCAGTTTTATGCCGACCTCTACCGGTTCGGCATGAGTCTGGCGCGCAATCCCGACGATGCGTGCGATCTCGTGCAGCAGACGTATGCGATTTTTGCGGAGAAGGGCCAGCAGATCAGAGAACCCGCAAAAGCGAGACAGTGGCTCTTTACAACGCTCTACCGGGAGTTCACTGCCACCTACCACAGGAACAAACGCAATGTTTCCCTCGACAGCGCGGAGGTGGATCTGCCCGACGAGGGGGCAGATTCCTCCGCTGCGCGGGAAACTGAGCAGCACGAAATGTTGACTGCCCTGAAAAGTCTGGATGAACCCCACCGCTCGGTCCTCACCCTTTTTTACCTTAACCAGCAAAGCTACAAAGAAATCGCAGAGACTCTGGATATGCCGATCGGAACCGTCATGTCCCGATTGTCCCGCGCCAAGGAGTTGCTCCGCTCAAAAGTTGAGGAGGGCGGAATAAAAATCGTGCCGTTCGACTCGCATAAAAAGGAAGTGAATAATGGATAACGAGCAAGCCAGGTTGATATTGGGTGCCTACCGCCACACCGGCGAGGATGCCTCGGATCCATTTTTTGCGGAGGCCTTGGAACAGGCCCGCCTCGATCCGGAATTGGCCGCATGGTTTGCCGAGGAGCGGCGGTTCGCAGAGGCCATGACACGGGCGCTCCGCGCCCAGAAGCCTCCGGACCACCTCAGACAATCTCTCCTGCTCGGCAACAAGGTCGTTTCCCTTCACCGGCAGCGCCCTCTCTGGACTCGGCCGGTTTTGTGGTTCGCACTTGCGGCGGCTTTGGCGATGTTTCTAGGGCTTGGTATTCTTTTCCAACAGAGCGGGCCATCGGTGACCGGACCCCAACTTGCCCGGGAAATCATCGAATTGGCCGAATCCGGCAAGATCACTCTCGGGAAAATGAGCAGCAACCCGGATGAACTGAAATCCTGGCTCGCCACCCGTGGGTCCCCGCATGATTTTACAATACCCGCTGGCCTGCGCGGGTATCCGGGCGTCGGTTGCCAAACCTACGTGGTGAACGGAACCAAGGTGTCGCTGCTCTGCTTCATGCTGGGCAAGGACCAAGTCGTTCATCTCTTCGTGGTGGATGAGAAGGCATTGGAGGATGCGCCCGGAGAAGAGCCCTCCTTTGTCAGAGAACATGACAAGGTCGCCGCGACTTGGTCTGTCGGAGGCAAGACGTATCTGCTCATGGGAATGAACGTCAGCGAGGAGACCCTTCGCAGCCTGATTTAATGGGCTTTTCCTCCTTCGCGATCGCGCTATATTTTTTGGCGTCAGCCATCCTTCTTGTTTACGCGGCGAACGCCTATTTCATGGTCTGGGCATGCCTGCGAAACCGCAGAGTCCTCGCTGAAAAAAACTCCGTTACCCTCGGCAACGGACAGGCCATCTTGAATGAGGCAGGCGAGTGGCCCTCCGTTACGACCCAAATTCCCCTGTTCAATGAGGTCGCAGTGGCAGATCGGGTGATTCGTGCTGTGGCTGCGATGACATACCCGAAACATGATATTCAGGTTCTGGATGATTCCACCGACGAGACGTGCGCCGTGGTGGACCGGGTTGCGGAAGAACTTCGGCGAAAAGGGGTTCACATCGAAGTCATCCGCCGCCATGTGCGAACCGGCTACAAGGCGGGGGCACTTGCCGAGGGCCTGCTCCGGTCCCAAAGCGGATTCCTTGCCATTTTTGATGCGGACTTCATCCCGCCCCCTGACTTTCTTCTCCGTACGGTCCCACACCTCGTTGCCTCCCCCCGTGCCGGCTGGGTCCAAGCCCGCTGGGGACATTTGAACGAGGAGGAGACGATACTGACACAGGCCCAAGCCGTGGGAATCGACGGGCACTTTGCTATCGATCAGGGAGCCCGGGGCGGCGGCGGTTCGCTTTACATGAATTTCAACGGAACTTGTGGGATCTGGCGCAGGGTGGCCATTGAAGATGCCGGGGGGTGGACCGCAGATACCCTGACGGAGGATCTCGATCTCTCCTATCGGGCCCAGCTTCGAGGATGGAAAGGTCTCTATCTGCCGGACGTCGTGGTTCCAGGAGAACTGCCCGGCGATGTGGCAGCTTTCAAAAGCCAACAATTCCGTTGGGCGAAAGGTTCCATTCAAACCGCTCTGAAACTTGCCCCCGCCCTGCTCAGGGCAAAAACTTCCTTTCTGACAAAAGCGCAAGCCTGGTTTCATCTCACCCATTACGCGATTCACCCGATCATCCTCCTTTTCGCAGCAACCTCGATGATAATGCTCTGGATCAACCCCGCGCCGGGTCGGGCATGGAACATTTTCGCCCTTCCGGTCGTCCTGCTCTCCCTTGCTCCAACGGCTTTCTATGCCAGCGGACAGTGGATACTTCACCGGGACTGGCCGGGCCGTCTTCTTCGTCTCCCGATCCTCATCCTCGCCGGCATCGGCTTGGCAATTTCAAACTCCATTGCGGTGTATGAAGCCGTGGCAGGAAAAACGACCCCATTCCATCGCACTCCCAAACAGGGCGATGCGCAGCGGCGTTGCTACAAAGCCCAGGCATCGGTGTCTGTGCTCAGCGAAGTGGCCGCAGCAGCTGTCTGTTTGGCAACCTTCACGATTGCGGCGATGAACGGTCGTGGTCTTGACGCCCAGTTTCTCCTCTTGGTTGGCACGGCCTTTCTCTTTATCTCCACCGCTCCCTACCACCGCCGGTTGAAGCGGGGGATCCGGTATAGCAATCGAACTGTCCCAAAGGACAGAGCAGCTTTTTCCATCGTTGAATCTTAGCTTCTTCGCCGAGATCAACCAGAGGCATAATTCGTGCATCTGACGGCGACGGCTTCCGGGGAAAACCGGTCTGCAATCACAACTTCGCTGTCCGGCAGACGGTCTCCGCGCGGCCAAGGTGGGACGGTCGGTTTTCCGATAGCCACCATGAAGCTGATTACGTGATCCGTCGGCATTTGAATCAATTTGGCGACGGCCTCTGCGTCGAACCCGACCATGGGACAGGAGTCGTAACCCAGCCCGCGCGCGGCCAGCATCAGGGTCATGCCCGCCAAGCCGGTGGAGCGCATCGCTTCATCACGAATGAGTCGAGGCTTGCCTTCGTAGAATGGAACGAGCGCGGGCACGAGAATGTCCTGCACTTCCTGTGGCGCATGACGCCAATAGCGCACGGGATTTTTCATGTGGGCATTGAGATCGGCGCACAGGATGACCAGCAGGGATGCGTCGGTGACTTGGGCCTGATTCCAGGCTACCGCCCGAATCTGTTTCCGCAACTCCGTGTCGCGCACAATGACAAAGCGGTAGTTCTGCATGTTGAAAGACGAGGGGGCCAGTTTGGCAAGTTCGACGAGCCGGACAACGTCGGCGTCGGTCATGCGGTGGTTCGGATCGAAATGTTTGAGGGAGCGACGGGATTCTATGGCTTCAATGATGTTCATGGGATTGAATGTATGCGTTGAATGTGATGTGGTTTGGGCCGTCCGGACAATCCGGACGGCCCAGGGAGGCGGGCCTCTTGCCAATCGTTTTGAGGTGGATCGATCGGCTCCAGCGGGCTCCGGATTGAATCGTCCTCAGTTGTTCTTGCTCCAGCGAAGCTCTTCAAAAGCCGGATCCAAGGGTGTCTGTGCGAAGTGGTTGGTGTAGTTGCTGAGCGTTTTCATGGCCAGAATCGCAAGCACGTCCAAGACATGGCGCGTCGTGTATCCGGCCTGCAAAAAGGCTTCCTTCTCCGCTTCAGGAACCCAGCCGCGACTCTCCAGTACAGCTTTTGCAAACCGGACCAGAGCCGCCTGCTTCGGATCCGCGGGCAGTTTGCCGTCGCGGAGCGCTGTGACGGTTTCCCCAGGCACCTTGGCCATTGCCGCCACCATGCTGTGAGCGGCCACACAGTAGTCGCATCCGTTGGTCTCGCTCACGGCGAGCATCACAATTTGCTGTTCCTGCAGAGTCAATGCCCCATGTGCCTGGAGCTCCTTGCTGATATGCAAGTATGTCGAAATCGCAACCGGCGACTCGGCAAATACCGCATAAAGATTCGGGAAAAAACCGTAGGCATTCTCCACTTGTTCCATGACCGGACGCGATGCCTCCGGTGCTGTTTCTTTTGTGTGTAATGTGAACTTCATATAGGATTGCATTTATTGTTGTTTTGCTTTTTTAGTTTCCGGCGGCCATTTTCCGGAGTCCTTCAGTAGTGACGGGCTGTCCGCCAACACCCCAGGATCCAGAGGCAACTTCCTCAACCAGCACCCAGGTGACCGGGCGCAGGCCTTCTCCTTCGACCGATACGACGGCGTCGGTGACCTTGCGGATCATTTCTTCTTTCTGGTTCTGCGTCAGGTAATCGCTGACGCCCTTGATTTGCACGAGAGGCATAGTTTTTTGCTTTCTGTTTGTTGTTGTTTTGAACTGGAGGGAAAATTTATCTGCTTGGGAGCGGCGGCTGGGGACCTTGGCGCGGATCCGGTCTCCGCTCATGGTTCGGCTCTCAGCGGGCTTCGAGTTCGGCGATGCGGGTTTTGAGCGGAGCAATAATTCCATCCACTTCGGCAGCCGTGTAGCGGGGGGTAATGTATTTCGGACAGTTCCAGTCGTAGGAGACCACCTCGATGAGCATGATCCGTTCGATAATGCGGGCGTCTTCCGGGTGGGCGAATTGCCCGACCAGCTCCGGGTGATCGCGGGCGTCCTCCACGCGGGCGCAGCCCATGATTTTCAGGCGTTCGCGCCGTGGATAATCCATCAGGAAGAGCGCCACGCGGTCGTTGCCCGCGAGGTTGCCGGTGGAGAGCATCTGACGGTTGCCCTTGTAATCGGCAAAAGCGAGGAGGTTCGGCTCGGCCACTCGCAGAAAGCCCGGTCGGCCGCCGCGGTGTTGCACATACGGCCAACCATCGGATGTCACAGTGGCCATGTAGAACGAATCACGGGTCTCGATGAATTCTGTCGGCGGTCACCCAAAGTGCACCACCTCGGGTCACTTCAAAGTGCACCACTTTTGGGCGTGAAAAAGGGTTCTGACTGATCGCCGGAAGGGCGGTTGGATGGAGTCCATGTCCAACGTCCTAAAAGTGAGCGAACAAG
>JBGTAT010000509.1:0-14661 GCA_041749755.1 Terrimicrobiaceae bacterium
AGCGATCGGCGGCGGGGTCGAAGGGGGCGAAGCCGGGGTGGGCTCGGCCGGCAAGGAAGATTGGGGATTCGGGTCTTCAGGCGAAGGGGTGATCGGTGATTCCATGGGCGATACAAAGCACAAATCGTGCCTGAAGGGAAGGGGGATCGGTGCCGCCTTGCGACTCGGCTCAGGCCTGGATGATGTGGTTTCGGATCGCGTAGCGCACGAGCTCGCCGATCGAGTGGAGGCCGAGTTTGCGCATGACCGCGGCCCGGTGGGTCTCGGCGGTTTTGATGCTGATCCCGAGGGCTGCGGCGACCTCCTTGTTGCTGCGCCCCTCGGCGAGGAGCTGGATGATCTCGCGCTCTCGCGAGGTCGGCTTGGACGTGTCGTCCTGCGGGGCGTGCGGCATGTCCTTCTTTTGGAAGCTTTCGAAGAGGACCTCGGAGATCTGCGAGCTGAAGTAGTGGCGGCCCTGGAGCACGCTCTCGATGGCCGTGAGGAGGTGGCGGCCGGCATCCGACTTCAGCACGTACCCGTGGGCCCCGGCATGGAAAACCTCGTAGACCAGCCGCTCCGCATCGTGGACGGTAAAGATCAGGATCTTCGTGTCCGGGGAGGATTTGAGGATCTGCCGGGCCGCCTCGATGCCGTTGAGCTCGGGCATGCTGATGTCGAGGATCGCGACATCCGGCTGGAGCTCGGTGCAGAGACGGACCGCCTCGCGCCCGGTGATCGCCTCGGCGCAGCACTCGTAACCGGGCGCGCTCGCGATCAGGTTGCGCACCCCCTGGCGCACGATCTCGTGGTCGTCAGCAATCAGGATTTTTTTTGGCATCATTTCCATGGCAGGGGATTTTGACCGAGAGGCTGACCCCGTAGGGCGATGAGCGAATGTCGATCTCTCCGCCGATGTGGGCAAGCCTTTCCCGCATGCTGGCGAAGCCGACGCCCTTGCCGGCCGACGGGTGGGCCGGATCCTCCGACGGAATCCCGTTGCCATTGTCGCGGATTTCGAGCCGCACGGCGTCGGCGTCCGCCTCGAGGCTGATCCAGGCCCGGGTGGCTCCCGAGTGGCGGTAGATGTTGCTGGTGGCCTCCTGCACGATCCGGAAAATCGTGGTCTCGACCTCGGGCTCCAGGCGGGGGAAGTCGGGCATAATATCCGGGGAGATCTGGATTTCGGTGCGCTTCGTGTAGCCCTCGGAGAACCATTCCAGGGCGAACGGCAGGCCGACCTCATCAAGCAGCGGGGGGTGGAGGAGGTAGGAGATCGTGCGCAGCTCCATGCAGCAGTCGCGGGCGATCTGGCGGGTCTCGGCTACGATCCTCTGCAGGTACTCGTCGCCCGCCAGTGGCTCGAGCAGGCTCATGTTCATCTCCAGGGCCGAGAGGCTCTGGGCGGTCGAGTCGTGCAGCTCGCGGGCGATCTTGCGGCGCTCGTCATCCTGAAGGCGCATCAGGCGGTTGGAGAGCGTGCGCAGCTGCATCTCGGAGGCCTGGAGGCGCTGCTGGGCCTGGACCTGCGAGGTGATGTCGGCCGCGACCCACTGGCCGCCCGCGCAGCTGCCATCGGGAAGAAAGTTTGCCCGGAGGGTGCTCCGGAACCACTGGGCCGAGCCGTCCTGATCCAGGATCTGGTGGTTGAAGGTTTCCAGCGGTTGACCGGGATCCAGCGCGCCGAACTTTTTCGAGAGCAGGTCGAAGGTGACCGCCGGGAGGAATCGCTGGAGGAATCCGCCCTGCGCGGGGGGCGGAGAGAACGTTCTCTGAAAAATTCCGTTGGAAAAGCTGAGCTCGAAGCCCGGCGTAAACCGGCAGATGATTTCGTTCTGGTCCTCGACGACGGCGCGGTACGACGACTGGGCGCGGTCGAGCTGGTGCGCGAGGTCCTCGATCCGCCGGGCCAGCGTCGCCAGCTCATCGCTCCCCGCAAAGCTGATGCGTAGGGGGAGGGATTCTTTCTCCTGCTCGACCTTTTTGGTCAGGTCGCGGATCCGCGCCAGGATCGTCCGGTCGAGAAGGATCCACATGACGAGGAAGAGGGTCCCGCCCGCGAGCGTGAGCACAGTGAGGAAGACCTGGACCGCCTGGAGGCCTTCCGCGTAGAGCGGGCGGGGCTGGGCGAGCTTCATCTGGCCGATGGGGATGCCGTTAACTCCGCGGATCAGGATATGGCCGACCAGCTCGTTCGGGCCGGAGACCCTGACAAAAAAATCGTTGCGCGCGAGCATTGTCAGCAGGGGTTCGTCGCTTTCCCCGCTCACCTGGGCTGCCCGGAGGGGGACAAACGAAATGCGCGCCCCGAACATCCCCTCTAAAAACGCGAGGGAATCGCGGTCAAAAATCCGTCCGCCGGCGACGACCTCTCCCTTGTCGGCCTGCTGACAGACGATCGCCGTGAGCGCGTTGCCCAGCAGGACGAACCCGGCTGCGGGCAGCCGCTGACCGGAGCCCGAACCGACCCATCGGGTCCAGGGGGTGGAGGAGGCAAAAACGTCCTGGGCGTCGGAATTGCGAAACGTGGTGGCGCGGATGCGTCCCGACGGGCCGGCGAGGGAGAGGAAGTCGAGCTGCATGGCAGCGAGTGCCCCGCTGTCGGGCAGGGATTGCGGGCCGACCTTGTTCCTCTGCAGCCAGTCCGTGGTCGCAATCTCGAGCGGGCGGATCTCGCGCGAAAGCATGAGGTTGAAGCGCTGGAGAGTGCCGATCATCTCCTGGCGCTCGGTCTCCTGAAACTCCCGGAGGATGATCTCGCTGGTGAGCACAACGACCGACACGCCGAGGAGAAACGAGAAGGCGACAAAGAGGGTGAGAGCCTTCGAGTAAACGCTCTGCGCTGGCAGCTGAAGGACCTTGGTCACCAGCCCGGTTCGCCTCCGACCGCCGAGCGCATCCGGGCTCCTGGCCATGCGGGTCAGCGCGGGGATGCGGCCGCCTCCGGCTTTTTCGCCGGCAGGATCACCTTGCTCAGGTTGAAGATCGGGCCGTAGATCGCGTACACCAGGCCGCCGACGATAAGCCCCAGCATGACGAGCACGATCGGCTCCAAAATTTTGTCGATCTGGTTGGCGATGATGTCGAGCTCCTCCTCGTAGTCGGTGGCGATCTCATCGAGCATCTCGTTGACCCCGCCGGTCTCACCGGCCATCTGGACAACGGCGGCGATCGTCCGGCCATCCGGCCCGAGCCGGTGGGATTCCATGAGGAAGCTTTCCGGGAGGGAGAGCCCGTCGGCGATGTGCTCCTTGACGGCGAAGTAGAACCGCTCGTACTCGATGTGGTTCGAGGCCTTGGCGGCGATCTCCAGTGCCGTCGAGATCCGGACGTTCGCGTGCAGAAGAAGGGCGAGCGTGCGGAAGCTGACCATGGCCGCCGTCTTTTTGATGATGTTCCCGATCGTCGGCAGGTGGCTGACCGCGATCTGGACCAGCGGCTTCCGGTAGAGCTTAGGCCAGTATTTGAAGAATACGACGACCGCTATGATCGGCAGAGCGGCGAGGTAGGGCTGCTTCAGCATGATATCGGAAAACCCCATCAGAATCTTTGTCGGGAGGGGGAGCTGGGCGTTCATCGCAATGTACAGCTTCGAGATGGCGGGGATCAGCGTGAAGGCCATGATGATGACCACAAGGATTGCCAGGATGAGGACGATCGCCGGGTAGATGAGGCCGGACTTGAGCTTGCGGAGAATGCGGGCCGCCTTACCGCGGCCCTGCGCGATCTGCCTGAAGACCGCGTGGATCTGGCCGGATTCCTCGCCGGCGTGGATCAGAGCGACGACGTCCTCGGTGAAGAGGTCGGGGTGCATCGCGAAGCAGTCGCTCATCTTGTCGCCCGCGAGGATCCGGTGCGAGATCTCGGCCACGGCCCCGCGGTAGCGGGGGGACTTCAGGCGCGCCGCCATGAGCTCCAGGCTCTTGATCGTCGAGATGTTCCGCTCCAGGCATCGGGCCATGCCGCCAAACAGGGTCACCGCCTCGTCGAGGTTCGGCTTTTTTCCGGTCGCACGCTGCAGCGCCTCGTCCAGCCCGGTGATATCGGTGACGAGCGCCGTCTCGTTCGGGGCCTTGCCAGCCCCCAAAACGGCCTTCGTGTCATCATCGGTGTCCACGATGATCTCGGTCGACTTCGAAGTGTAGATGTTGGTGAGGACGACTTTTTTCAGCATGTCCGGGGCTTGATCGGGCAGATCATGCGCAGGATCTCATGGTTCGTGCGATGATAATTTTTAACACAGCATAAGGCTATTCTATCGGCTTTTAAGACGGTTGGAAGGCGGGCAGCAATTTGAGCGCCGCTGCGGAGCTGTTTTCCCATTCCAACAGGACGAGCAGCCAGGCGGTGCGAAAGCGCACGTCGAGGTCCCCAGATTTTTTACAAGGCCCTAAGCTAAGTCATTGGATAAGGGTTTCTACCACTCGGCCCTCACATGAGGGTAGTCGAGGATCTTTCGATCCGTGGTGAGCAGGAGGCTGTTCTCCTTGCGGGCCGTGGCAGCCAGGATTCGATCTACCGGATCGGCATGGAATATTCCCGGCAAGCACCAGGCCTCCTCCACGATTTCAAGCGTAATCGGCAGGGTGTCCCAGCCGTTTCGCTTGACCGCTTCGCGCAACCACAGGCGCCAATGCATCGGAAGCTCGATCCTCACCCGTTCTTGTAAACAGGCCAGCTCCGCTGCCGAGATCGGAGAAATGGAAACGCGTTCCGCCTTGTCGAGGATAGCTCGAGTGGACGGCCTTACGCAGGGATCATCCAAACTCAGGAAGAGAATCGCGCAGGTGTCCAGCAACACATTCATTTCATCATATCCCATTCCGTCTCGGGCAGAACCGGCTCGGTGAGGTCCGCATGAATGCATGCTCCAGTCCCTTTAGCCCAGCCAATCACGGTGTGGTGTTTTCCCTTGGAAGCCGGGTCTGGGGCAACCGACGTGATTTTTGCCACCGGCAGGTTCCGCCTGCAAATCAGCACCGTCTCCCCCTGCTCAACCTGATCCACCACACTGGAAAAATGTGTTTTTGCCTCACTGACATTCAGTGTCTTCATGGTCGAATATTGGACCAACAAGTTGGTCGTGTCAATGGGTCGAAACTTGGATTTCCACCAGCAGAAACCTCACCGACTGGTCGCCGCCGAAGCGGCTCCTCGTCAAGCCGTCGAAGGCCGGAAAGGTCAACGGGAAATCTTCCGATTGCCTAGGATGAGCGCGATGCGCTGCCTGACGGATTCAGCGGATCGGAGGCCGTCGGGCGGAGTGTTTTTGACGTAATCCAGAAGGCGGTCAATCGAACTTGATGCGACGTGCAGTCGGGTATCTGAAGAAGAGTAGTAAATGAGGACGGAGCCGTCGCTTCTGGGAACCCAACCGTTACTGAAAACAACATTCGAGACATCTCCGGTGCGTTCTTTATCGAAAGGAGCAATGAAGTAGCCCTGCGGCTTGGCGATCACTTTTGTCGGGTCCTCCAAAGCGGTCAGGAAAAGATAGAGGACGTAGCGAAGCCCGGCTGCGGTATTGCGGACGCCATGGGCGAGATGCAGCCATCCGTCCCTGGTTTTGATCGGGGCCGGTCCCTGGCCATTTTTCAGTTCGCTGATCGTATGGTAAACACGTTTCTCGAAGATGATCTCCTTTCCCGTGCGCGCCTTCTCCATGGTGGAACAGAGCGCCCAGCCGATGCCGCCGCCTGAACCTGCGTCGATGAACCCGTCTTGAGGCCGCGTGTAGAGCGCGTATTTTCCTCCGACAAATTCCGGATGGAGGACGACGTTTCGCTGCTGGGCCGAACGGGTCTTGATGTCCGGCAGGCGCTCCCATTTTTCCAGGTCCTTCGTGCGCACGAGCCCGCACTGGGCGACCGCGCTGGACTGGTCGGATGGTTTGGCTTTCGGGTCGCGGCGTTCGGTGCAGAAAAGGCCGTAGATCCACCCGTCCTCATGCTTCACGAGCCGCATGTCGTAGATGTTGGTATCCGGCTCATTCGTCTCCGGGATCAGGCATGGCTCGTCCCAAAACCTAAACCCATCAATCCCGTTCCCCGACTCCGCGATGGCGAAGAAGCTCTTGCGGTCCCATCCTTCCACGCGAACGCAGAGCAGGATTTTCCCCTTCCACTCGATGGCCCCTGCATTGAAGGCCGCGTTGATTCCGAGCCGCTCCATGAGGAACGGGTTGGATTTCGGATTCAAATCGTAGCGCCATTCGAGCGGGACGTGATCGGCTGTGATAACCGGGTTGATATAGCGCTCGTAGAGGCCGTTGTACCAGGACGGGTCGACGCGATTGCTACGGTCGACGAGCAAGGCATGGGATTTGCGGAGTTTGGCGAGGTTTTTGGAAAAGGATGGCTTCATCGGTTTGGCTGGGAATATTTCACTTAAGTTGAGGCGTCCGTCCCGGTTCCGGGAAGGTCGTTTGAAGCATTCTGGACCACCTCGTCTGCGCTCAGCGTCCGGGGCTACACGGCCCGTTCGCGCTCCTTCTTTTGGCTGTCCACCGTGTTTTCCGCTGCACTTCCCGTACGCCCCTCAGGGGACATCGGTGAGGGTGGGCAGGGTCGCCTTTCCCTGAAACGTCCCGAGCCGGATCATGAGGTTCTGGCGGCGGGTCAGCGCGGCGCGGCCATCCGCTTCGATCGTCCCCTCCTTTTCAAAGTCGGAGCCGATCTTGATCTGGAACGCATTGCCGTCGAGCAGAAGCGTGATCGGCTGCCAGGCGTCGGATGCCGGCACGCCCGCCTCGAAGAACGTCTGCTCGGGAATCACTTCCGTGAGTCCGCTCTGCAGGAACAGGGCCTTGAGCTTGCTCCACTTGCCGAGCCCCAGGGCCAGCACGTAGTCGTTGGGCCCGAACAGAACCCCGAACACCGCGCCGGCTGAGATCTCATAGCCCCAGCGCTCGACCAGGATCGATCCCGTAACCTTCCAGTGGTTGCTGGGAGGATTGACCGGGATCTCGACGAAGCTCTCGGCAGTCGGAAAAACGATGACCTTCTGGTTGCTGCCATCGGGCCCCTCGGCGCTGGCCACGAAGGGCTCCCCTCCGAGCTTCCCACCCTCCGCCTCAAGCGCCGACTTGAAGGCCTCAGCATTCTCCTCGGGGATGGCCGAGAGATCGAGGGCGGACAGCGAGCCGCCCGCCAGGCAAACGAGAAGAAGTGTGGAGAATGGGAGCGCTTTCATGGTTGGGGATCGGTCTAGCAGGCCGCCGTGGAAATTGTCTATCCTTTATTGGCTCAGTCCGGCAGGTCGAGTCGGAAGGCATTCTCACCGTCGGTGTGGTGCCCGCCGTTGAAGGGCGAATACGTTTCGACCACGCAGGCCTTCTCGTCCGGGAGGAAGCGGAGGATCCGGAGGAACCCGTTGCCGCCGCCCGGCGAATACTGGTAGTTGGCCATCATCTGGTGGACGGTGTTACCGTGGTCTCCCTTCATGGCATTGCGCGCGGCGATGCCGTCGTAGTGGCCGTTGAGGACCATCAGGTAGTTCTTGTGCTTGCGCACGTGCTTCTCCCAAACGTCCTGGCCGGGGTTCCGGGGCGAGCCGTCGGCATGCTTCCCGTAGGCGGTCGCATTTTTCTTTGTCTCCTTCGTGGACAGCCCGCCGTCCTTCCCGACGTATTCGTGGGTGACCATGATCACCTTGTGATCGGGATGCGCGGCGATGATCCCGTCTGCCCAGGCGAGCATGGCATCGCTCGGCCCGAGGTTCAGGCTCAGGATGAGATACTTTTCGCCCCCGCCCTCGAATTCCGACCAAAAGCAATCCGCCCCGGGCATCTTGCCGCCCCAGCCCGGCGCCTTCGCCAGCCCGGCCTCGGGAAAATACTCCGGGAGCAGGGAGGTCGCCGGGCCGTTGTGCCCGATGTCGTGGTTCCCGACGCACGGCATCCAGCCGATCCCCGCCAGCGGCTCCAGGCACGCCTTCGCCTTCTCCCACTGGCCCGGACTGTTGTCGTCCGTGATGTCCCCCTCGTGGATCACCGCCTTGATGTTCAGCGCAGCGGCGTTGTCCCGGATCCACCGCGTCTGCGCCAGAAATTTCTCCTCCGAACCCTCCCCCTTCACGTAGTTCTGCGTGTCAGGCAATACCACCACCGTGAACGGCTCGGCAGCAGACACACCCGCACCAAGGCCCGCGAAAAATATCCAGCCCGCCACGCAAGGGCGCAAAATCTGGCGAATGATACGGCTCATCGTCTGAACCCCACATCTCGCCCGGATCGGATGAATTGTCTAGATGAATTTTTCTGTTCTCCGATCCTCCTCCGCGGCGGGGCCCTGCTCACCGCCCGGGGGGAGGACATCCGCAGATCCTGCCATCCCGCAGGCTTCCGCCACCCCAAGCCTTGCCCCCTCAGGGCAAGCCTCACGCAGGCGAAAGGATGCGAACCATCGAGGAGGGGTTGAGTCGCAGAGGTTCGTCGATTTTATCAGATGAATGAAATCTAAATCATTCACATAAAGTGCATTGAAACAATGGTCCGTGCAAATCTGCGCCCAGGTGTGGCTCAGCCCCCGCTCGTCGGGGATGAAGGCTCCCCCACCTGCGTTGCCTCGGTATTCCACCCCATCCCGGCCCACGCCGGCTCTCCGAAGTGCCGGCCCACCCCCGACCAATCCCCACTCCAACCGCCGCTGCACAGCCTCCGAGTTGTGACAAAAACGTAACAAAAGAATTTCTTGCCAAAAGGGTCCTCTCGATATTCATATATGCAATATCGAAGTTTGTTTATATTTTTATGCACCGCAACCTCTCCAAAAAACCACTCGCATGAAAACCACCAAAGCCTTCTTCCTCGCCTGCGCGCTGGGCGTGATGAGCAGCCCTCAATTCGTCTCTGCAGCTGATCGGACATGGGACGGGGGGGACGGAAGTTCGAATAACTGGAACGTTGCTAACAACTGGGATGGGGCAGCTCCGGTGGCGAACGACTCCCTGATCTTTGCCGGAAGCACCCGCCTCACGCCGAATAACAATTTCACGGCGGGAACGCAATTCAACGGCATCGCCTTTGCGTCCGGTGCCGCCTCCTTCACTCTCTCGGGTAATTCATACAACCTTGGTGGCAATATCACGAACAGCAGCTCAAACCTCCAAACCATGGGCGGAAACGGGTTCACTCTTGTAAGTGACATTGTCGTCAATGCCGGGACGGCAGGGATTTCGATGAGCGGAACGGGTGCAAGGTTCGTGGGAAGCAATTCCATCGAGAAAACGGGTGCTGCGACTTGGGCGCTGAGCGCAGACAGCACTGCCTACTCTGGAAACATTACAATCAGTGAGGGCAATGTGGTGAATACAAATTCTGGATCCTCAGCATTTGGCACAGGAATCACAACAATGGCAAATGGCACAGGGGTGTCCTTAACCGCCGCAACAGGTGCTATTGTCAGCACCGGCGGTGTGAGGATCGCAAATGGTGGCACGGTAACCTTTGGGGTTACGAATCCTGCGGGAACAGCCACCATGAACTCCGGCACTCTGTTCTTTGGTGACGCAAGCTATGGTCAGGGAGTGACGGTCGTGAAGACTGGCGAGGGCAACCTTTTCCTGAAGCAAACAGCTTCGACCATTGGTTCCACGACCGCAAGCACGTTTCAAATTGATGCAGGGAGGCTTTCGCTGGACAACGGTGACCAGAACCTCGGCGACGGAAAAAACGATGTGGTGCTCAACGGTGGAACGCTCTCGGTGAAGGTGTTCAACCCCGGCTCCGGCCGCACGATTACCCTGAACAATGTGGCTGGAAATGCCATCGAAGTTACCGGAACGAACACATCGACCATAGCAAATGTCAACCAACTCACCGGAACTGGCGGGTTTGCGAAAACAGGAACTGGAAACCTGACATTCAGTGCAGCGCAAAACTACACGGGTGCCACCACGATCTCAGCCGGGACGCTGATTCTTGGTGCCAACGGCACTTTCTCGGGAAGCCCGGTCATCAACCTCGGAACATCCGCCTCGCAGGGGACGTTGAACGTTACGGCAAAATCATCATTCGCCTTCGGCACCACCCAAACGGTGGCTGGCTTTGGCACGATCAACATTGGGGCTGGAAAAACCGTCACAGTGAATGGCAACCTGAGCCCCGGCAACAGCACGGGGATCGTCTCCGTCACGGGTAATCTCACCCTTGCGAACACAACCACGACGACCTTGGAACTTGCAGGTTCGGGCGGGGTCGCAGGAACCAGCTTCGACCAGATTAACGTGAGCGGGGCGCTGGCCTATGACGGCGTGCTCTCGATCACAAGCTTTGGCGGATGGGATATCAACACCGTCGCCACTTACAATCTGCTCGATTCCGCTTCCTACAGCGGCAACTTCGATTCCGTCTCGGTCGGCGGGTTCGGCCTCACCTTTGACGCCGTCAAAACATGGTCTGGAACGAACGGCGGCACGACCTACAGCCTTGCGCTCGATACCGGAGTGCTCAGCGTAGTCCCCGAGCCCGCGACCTGGGTGCTGCTGGCCCTCAGCCTGACGGCCGTCACTGTCTTGCGCCGCCGGCGGGCGGCCTGAGATCTCTCCGGACGAACGGGGCAGCAGCGGTTGTGGTCCCCAGGGGTGTGAGCGAATCGAAGTCCGACATCGCTCTGATCAGCAGCCACCTGGAGTCATGGGATCGCAGCCCTGCAGGCTACAGGCGTGTAGCCGCAAGAGGTTCCACGGCCTTCCGCCCGTGGCTTGTTTAATAGCCGTCCTTCAGCCCTTCCTGCTGTCCCGGATCCACCGCGTCTGGGCCAGAAATTTCTCCTCCGAACCCTCCCCCTTCACGTAGTTTGCGTGTCGGGCAATACCGCCACCGTGAACGGCTCGGCAGCAGACACCCCCGCACCCAAGCCCGCGAGCAACATCCACCCCGCCACGCAGGGTTGCAAAATCTGGCGAATGGTCCGGTTCATTGTCTCGATCCCATATTTCGCCCGCCTGGGATGAATTGTCTAGATGAATATAGAGACCCCCCTCCGGCCTCCCCTGAAGTTGCCATGCGACGAATCTGAGGGAAGGCCCATCCCCCCATGCCCGCCCCCGCGGGAATGGCAAATAGCCAGTCCGCCCGGGGCCTCCCTCGCGCTAGGGACCCGGCGCAGAGTGCCCCAGAGGGTTTTAGCCGCAGATGGGCGCAGATTACCGCAGATAAAAATGATGTAAAACAATTATAGAAAACAAATTGCATCATTAATCTGCACAAATCTGCTGATCAGTTTCCTGCTCGGCGGGAACAAGGATCGCCATCTGCGGTCCAATGCCCTTCCGGTCTCCCCCTCCATAGTACGCTCGCTCTCCGAGGTGCCGGCGGACCCGCGAACCAATCCTCGCCAAAACCCCGCGGACGCCCCCCGGATTGTGACAAAAACGTCACAGAAGAATCCCTTGCAAAAGTGCCCGTCATCGTGTTCATATATGCATTACAGAGATTTGTTCGTCCGCTCCTGCACCACCACCTCTCCACAAAATCCCTCGCATGAAAAACACCAAAGCCTTCCTCCTCGCCTGCGCGCTGGGCGTGATTTGCAGTCCTCAATTCGTATTTGCGGCTGATAAAACCTGGGATGGGGGAGCCGGGAACGGCACATGGACCGCGCAAAATAACTGGGACTCAAACGTAGCCCCGGTCGCCAACGATTCGTTGTTTTTCGGAGGCGCAGTGCAGACCTCCACCAACAACGGGTTTGCTGCTAACACTCAGTTCAACGGACTGACATTCAACTCTGGAGCGAACACCTTCACGCTCGCTGGCAACGCCATCAACCTTGGGGGGAACATCACGAACAGCAGTTCAAACAACCAGACGATCAACACGGCGCTCGTTCTGTTGCAAAACACCGGGGTGGACGCCGGTTCTGTTGGTAATGAGACTTCTGGGGGAACCACAATTGGCGGGGCCATCAGCGGAGGGTTCACCTTGGAGAAAAACGGATCTGGGCGGCTTGTATTGAACGGAAACAACACCTTTACTGCCTTGCAGATCAATTCAGGAACTGTGGCCGGCGGTGGGACTGGAACAACATCTTTTGGAACAGGGACAGTCACCTTGGGCAGCGCCACCGGTGGGGATGTTATCCTCTCCTATGGTAGCTCCTTAGGGACCCCGCCGAATTCCTTTGTCATCGCGGCGGGAACAGGGAACCGGACACTTCGGCTGACACAGAACGGGAACATTCAAATGAACGGGACAATCACTCTCAACAAGGACCTTATTGTCGATTCAGGCGTTATTAACCTCGACAAAGGGTTCAACCTCAACGGTGCAATTACCGGCACCGCAGATAAGAAAATCATTTTCACAAACACGAGTGGGAACAGCACGGCATTAACGACGGTTTCCGGCACTCAAAACTCCTTCACAGGAATATTCGAAATCAGCTCTGGTGCCGGGCTCTCAGCGGGCAACACGGGCGGTGTCTTCACGACAAACGCGACGGTGGACGTCAAGAGCGGCGGGAGATTCATCTTAACACAAGGCGCCTTCATTGGGGGGCTGAACGGCGAAGCCGGCGCGATCTCCCGCGTCGCAGGGCAGGCGAAGACGCTCGCCTTGACTGGAAGCGGCGACTACAACTACGCAGGTTCCATTCAGGACAGTTCATTCGCAACTTCGCTCACCAAGTCGGGTTCCGGCAACCAGACTCTTTCCGGCGCAAATACCTATACCGGCACGACGATACTTTCCGCTGGCCGCCTTATTCTGGCAAACCAGAACGCGCTCCAGAATAGCACGCTAAACATGGGAGCAGGCACGGTTGTCTTTGATAGTTCAGTCTCCGGGAATGCCTTCTCCGCGGGTGGACTTTCTGGCAGCGGAAACGTCACGCTTCAAAACAATGCCGTTGTCCCTGTTGGCATCGCATTTTCTGTCGGAAGCAACGGCGCAAATACAACCTACTCGGGCGTGCTCAGCGGTGCAGGATCACTGGTCAAAACAGGCAACGGAACCCTTACCCTCAGCGTAGCAAACAGCTACACGGGGCTGACCACCATATCTGCAGGGACTTTGATTCTCTCCTCCTCCGGAAACATCGCGAACAGTTCGGGAGTCAATCTCGGAACCGCTGGTTCGCAGGGCATCCTGAATTTGACCGCGAAATCTTCGTTTGCCTTCGGCGCGGCCCAGACCGTGGCCGGCTATGGCACGATCAATATCGGCACCGGAAAAACGGTCACGGTTAATGGAAATCTCAGCCCAGGCAATAGCACGGGAATCGTCGCCGTCACGGGCAATCTTTCTCTGACCAACACGACCACCACGACTCTCGAACTCGCAGGCTCTGGCGGGGTCGCAGGAACTGACTTTGACCAGACGACCGTGACCGGGTCATTGGCATACGACGGCGTCCTCTCGATCACAAGTTTTGGAGGATGGGATCTCACTACGGCAGCATCCTATAACCTCTTCGACTTCGTCTCCTTCAGCGGGAACTTTGATTCCGTGAGTGTTGGCGGCAATGCGCTGAGCTTCGATTCGTTGTCAAACACCTGGTCCCGGACTGATGGCGGCATCAGCTATGAATTGACCCTTAATGATGGAGTGCTTGCCGTCGTCCCCGAGCCTGCGACTTGGGTTCTGCTGGCGCTCAGCCTGACGGTCGTCACTGTCCTGCGCCGTCGGCGGGCGTGAGGGGATTTTCCCTCGTCGGACCCGTGGCCGCCTTCTTGTGGTGACCTGTGACAATCTGTTGGCCGCGAGGGGGCATGGCCAGCGTTCACCTTAAGAGAGCGGATACACCTTATACCAACTCTTGAAATGAACCGGACTTCGGGATTTGATCAGGGAGAACGGGCGTCTCGCCCGTTTGGGCACTGACCTTGCAAGCGCAAGCGTGCATCTTCACAGGCGGGACGCCTGTGCTCCCTGTTTTGCACTGGCCGGCCCTATCGTCTCTTTATTTCAAAGATTCGGTATGGCGCTTCTGCAGGCCCCATCGGCCAGTATCTTGAGCCAAGTTAACCGCCCGATCGACGTTTTCGGGATTATTCTCCTGCCCGAGCCGCCTTGATGCGGGCAAAACTCGCAGAAAGAGGTTGCGTTCTCATAAAATATAGACAAATTGATTTCCCGATATGGAAATGCTTTTTTTTCGGCATGCAGAGATTTCTGGCGACCCTTTTGCGGAGCCCGAACTTCCTGCGGAGGGGCATTTGAGCGGGGTGGGGGAGGCGCAGGCGTTGGCACTGGGGCGGCGTGTGGCGGACATCCCGATCGATGTGGTGTGGGCCTCGTCCTACGGGCGGGCAGTGAGAACGGCGCACCTTGCCATGCAGGGGCGCGGGTTGGAGATCCGACGCCTGGGATTTTTGCGCGAGTGGCTGCCTGACCGGTCGATTGCGGACGCGGATGCGACGCGGTGGGAGTCGATGAGCCGGGCTGCGGCGGGGTGGCACGCGGAGGAGACCTGGAAGACCGAGCTGGGGGAGGGGTGCCTGGAGATGGTGGCGCGGGTGGGGCCGTCGTTCCTCCGCGAGCTGGCCGGGCTGGGCGTGCACGCGCGGCATGGCGGGTATGTTGTTGAGGATCGCGCCGCCAACTTGCGGCTCGCCGTCTTTGCGCACGGCGGCTCGCTGGGCGTGCTGCTCGGATTCCTGCTTGGCCTGCCTCCCTTTCCGGTGAGCCGGTTTTCCTTTGAGCTCACCGGGATGGCCCGCATCCGCCTGCACCGCCAGAAG
>JBGTAT010000510.1:0-1519 GCA_041749755.1 Terrimicrobiaceae bacterium
CCGGAGCTGGCTGGCCACAAGAGTCGCCCGCTCGGCCAGCTGCGCCTTCGCGATCACCTCGAGCGTGGCGATCTGAACCTCCGACTCCATTGCCTGGACATAAAGCGGGAGCAGCTCGCGGACGAGCGCACGGTCCTGATCGCGGATTGCGGACGCCAGGTTTTCGCCGAACCGGAAGCGCACGTGCGGCCCCGCGTGTTCCCCACCCGCCTGTTTTTGGTCGAGCCAGGATTTCAGGAAAACCACATGCGGGTTCTGCGAGACGTCGGGGACCGGGGCGGGCGCGGCCGGCGCAGCAAGCGGGAGCAGCCCGAGGAATATTCGCAGGAGTCGGCGCACGGCTAGTGTTCGGTGCAGGTGCACGCGTATTCCGGAAGCTGGCAGCCCCCGCAGATGTGCATGGCAAACGGGATCCGGCTGTTGACGGGCTTGGCATCCGCGCTCGCGCGGATCTGCACGACGAGGAGGTATCCCTCGGGCTTCGGAAGCGGGGCGGCGGAGACAAAAGTGCCGTCCTTCGCCACCATCTCGACCGGCTGCCGCCCGGCATCAAGCTGCGCGAAGACGCTGACCGTCCGGGGCCCGGGAGCCGCCGGCATTTTGTTGGCATCGAGGAACGTGACCGTGAGGATGCCCTCGGCGGAGATGACGGCCTCCGCCAGATCCGGGGCCTGGCCGACGAGCTTCCCCTTGTTCGGGCCGGCGCCGACAGGTTCGGCCTGGACGGTGAGAGTGAGGAGGCCGGCGCCCATCGCTACGAGAAGGAATGTGAATTTCATATGAGGTTTTGTTGGTTTTTTTCTGCACGCGCCTCCATCGCATCGTAAAGGATCGGGAGGAGGATGAGCGTGAGAAAGGTTGAGGAGAGGACGCCGCCAATGACGACGGTGGCCAGCGGGCGCTGGACTTCCGCCCCCGCCCCCATCGCGAGGGCCATGGGTAAAAATCCGATCGCCGTCGTGAGGGCGGTCATCAGCTTCGGCCGCAGGCGGGTGAGCGTGCCATCGATGACCGCCTGGCGGAGGCCCACGCCCTCGCGGCGGAGCTGGTTCATAAAGCTGATCAGCATGATCCCGTTGAGCACGGCGATCCCGGAAAGCGCGATAAACCCGACCCCCGCAGAAATCGTGAACGGCATCCCCCGAAACCACAGCGCAAAGATCCCGCCGGTCACGGCCAGGGGGACGCAGAGGAACACAAGCGCCGCCTGCCGGAGCGATCCAAAACTCAGGAAGAGCAACCCGAAAATGAGGAGGAGCGCGGCCGGCACGACGATCAGGAGACGCTGGCGCGCCTGGATCAGGTTCTCAAACTGCCCACCAAACTCGAAGTAGTAGCCATCCGGCAGCACAAGGTCCTTGCGGAGAGCGGCAGTCGCCTCCCGCACGAAGCTTTCCGTATCGCGCCCGCGAAGGTTGATGAGCAGCGAGACCTTGCGCTGGTTCGCGATGCGGTTGATCGTCCCGATCTCCTCGACGACACGCACCTCGGCGACCTCGCCGAGCGCGACCAGCCCGCC
>JBGTAT010000511.1:0-9333 GCA_041749755.1 Terrimicrobiaceae bacterium
AGGCGGAGCGCGATCGCGGACGCGAGCCCGGCAAGAGCCCATGCCCCCAAGAGCAGCCACTCGGGAAGTGACCAGAGGGGAGAGCGAACCGTGTAGGCGCGGCCCTCCAGGCGGCCCGCGTCGGACGTCGAAAAGCTGATCGCTGAGCCTTTGATCAGATACCGCCCGCGCCCCGCATTCACGATGGTTTTGATCGGAGAGTCCGGCCGGGAAAGTGCGATCCCGTCTTCATAAAGAACGGATCCGTCGCGAAAGAGGAGGCTCCTCTTGCGCTCCCGACCAGCCCCCCCAGGCAACCCGGCCGCCGCTAAAAATCCCTCCTGGGCTTTGATCCCCACAACCTCGGACACCCGCGAAAACCCTAGGGATCCGGGGAACGAGAGGGCATATGCCACCAGGAGCAGGGCCGCCGAGATCACGAACCAGAGAGGTGAGCGCTGGAGAATGGAGGGCGGTTTAAACAAACTTTAGCTTTCGGGCGGCGAAGGCGACCATGCGGAAGAGGAGGATGCCGTGGCGGAACCGGCTGATGTTGGTTTCGCCGTATGTCCGCTCGCGGTACCGGACCGGGATGTCGCGGATTTTGAGGTTCAGCTTGTCCGCCCCAAACAGGAGGTCGAAATCTCCAAACGGATCAAACTCGCCGAAGTAGCTGCGATTTTGCGCGATGGCCTCGTAGTTTTTGCGGGTCAGCACCTTGGTGCCGCATAGCGTGTCCTTGAGCTTCTGCCCAAGCATCCAGGAGAAGAGGATTCCGAAGAGCTTGTTCGCGCAGAGGTTGAGGAACTGCATCGCCCCGTCCTCCATGGGGTAAACCAGGCGGCATCCGTTCGCAAATTCGCAGCGGCCGGCCGCGACGGCCTGATAAAACTTCGGAAGCTCCTCCGGGGGCATCGTCAGATCGGCATCCAGGATCATCAGCAAGTCGCCGGAGGCCATCGAAAACCCGAGGCGGACGGCGTCGCCTTTCCCCCGCCCGGTCTGGCGGGCGATCTGGATATTTTTTTCCGGGTGGGCGGCTTTCAGCGCCTCAATCTCGGCCCATGTGTCGTCCGTCGAATGCCCCTCGATAAAGATGTATTCGATCTTCGGAGCGAAGTCTGGGATCCGTGCCAGCGCGGCCGGGATATTTCCCGCTTCATTGCGCGCGGGAATGATGATCGAGACGGATGGCGAGTCTGCCGCCTCCCGCGGCACCCTCGCCACCTGGATGTTCGTGAGGCAGAGAAAGGGGACGAGCGGGGCGAGGAAGCGGTTGAGGAGATCCGAGATCACGGGGATCGGAACCGGTATCAGGATCCGGGACTCCGACTTGATGATCTCCCAGCCGGAGAGCTCGGCGAGGTTCTGCACATCGGCGGCCGAGAGCCAATTTAAGTTCGGCTGCTTCGTGCGAAGGCCAACGGCCGACAGCAAGGAGAGGATCGGTCTCCAGAGGGTGTTGAGCGTGGTGAGCACAAGCCGCGTTTCGGGCTGCGCGCGGCACCGGGCCGACTCGAGAAGCGCCTGGGCATCGCGGCAATGGTTCAGGGTATCGGCGATCAGAACGACATCGAACCGGCCGGACGGCGGGCTTTGGCAGGCATACCCACAATCACAAACCGCTTCGGGACATTTCTCCCGTGCGGCGGCGACCTGCTCCTCCGAGACATCCACGCCCACCTTCGTCCGGGCATGCAGCATGCGGAGAAGATCACCGTTCCCGCATCCCAGCTGCAGCAGGTCGGCCGATGCGGGGATGATCAGGTTCAAATAGTGCGCCAAACCCCGCCGGTACGCGAGGGCGGCGCGCTGGCGCGCTCCGGAAGCGGCCGGCGAGGGGGTCGGATGGGATGGAATGCTCAAAGGATATTTGGGTTTGTCGGAGCGGGCGTTCCGCTTGGCTCCTGCTGGCCTCCCGCCCGGCGAGACTGCCACCAGAAGACGCGGGCCCCCTCGACGAAGAGGGCGTCGTTTTTAAACGGTCCGACGTAGTGGCGGCAGACGGCGTTCGGGCGCCGGAAGTTTGTCCAGCTGATCTCGTATTCCGGCGGCAGCTTGCCGCCCTTGCCCCAGGCGGATCCGGCAACGGCAAAAAACGTTTGTTCGAGGAAGTGGAATTCGCGGGCGAGCGGCGCGCATCGGGCAAGGAACGTTTCGGCGAGGGCGAGGTCCACCGCCGGGCGGACCATCAGGTCGAGACCGCTGTTGACCCGCTCCCAAATCGGGAACCCCATCGCGGATTCCAGGCCAGCGCGGTCGGAAGAATATTTTTCTTTCGTATCCTCCATGAACCAAAACGTGTCCGGGCGGGAGCACATCCAATCGAGAACAAACCCGGGACGCCGGAAAAAGACGATGTCGCTATCGATCACGATGTACCGGTCGTCGGGCGCAAAATGGCGGGTGTCAAAAACCTTTAAAAACCACGGGTGCTTGAGCCGGTTTTCGCGGCAGAGTGGGTATCCGGCCAGCGACTCGCCGAGCGCGGCGTCGGCCTCGGACCGCCGGATCACCCGGGCATCCGGGAAGTTGGTTTCCAGCTCAGCGACGTCGGCATCGGTGAGCGAGCCGTCGTCGTGCAGGACCGGGGCCCATGTGTGGCCGGAGTGAAATTCCAAGCTGCGCAACGTCAGCTGCCCCATCAGGAGCCCGCTGCGGGAAAGAACCATGTGCAGGGAGACCGGCTGGCCGTGGTGAGGGAGGGCGCGGCGGCGCGCGACGGCGCCTGCAGCAAAATGCTTTTCGCAAAACCGGATCGCCTCCTGGCGGAGGGCAGTGGGGATGACTTTCATGGCTGAGGCATCGCGGACAGGATCCGATTCATCAGGGCGGGATTCTTCCGGCCGACGAATTTTGTGAAATATTTATTCAGGCCGCCCTTGGCCATGATGCCGGAGAAAAACATCGGGTACGGGCCGTCGCAGAAGACGTCATCAAACGGGATGCTTCGAAAAAATTCCTCGGACGCGCGGCGGTCGGGGATCAGCGGACAAAGGGCCATGAGCTTGTGGTAAAAAAATCTGTCGAGAAAATTTGCGGCGCGCTGGCGGCGGGTCGGCGGGTGGTTGGCCATCGCCGACGCCCGGATCTGGTAGCATCCGTCCCGCACGGCCTCCGGAAACCCGGCGCTCGCAGCAGCTTTTTCAAAGTGCCAGGCGGACCCGTTTTTTTCCGGGTTTTCGAGGGCAAGCCGGGCGCATTGCTCGAGGATTTCCAAATCCCAGAGGGCGGGGTGGAGGTGGAACCTCGGGTCTTTCGGACCGGTGAGGTGCTTGAGGTGGTATCGGCTATTTCCCAGCACCGGGCTGCGCGAGGTGAACCGGCGGTTATCCCATCCCATGAGGCTGATGTAGGAAGCCGGCAGCGAATCCATCAGTGCCGGCAGCGTGACGTTCAGGTGCTTCTCCTGGCAGGGGCCAAGCGGGATGTGTTCCTCAAGGATGAGGTAAACCCGGTCAAAGCCGAGGCTGCGCATGTTCTGCACGCCCTCGAGGAGCATCTGCGACCAGTTCGAGCGGTCGGCGGTGAGCGGGATGGCCGGTAAGTTTCCGGGGACCTCTAAACCGCAGAAGCGAACCTCCGGGTGGGAGGGCCAGCACCTGCCGAGCGCCTCGAGCATGATCGGCGCAATCCACTGATAATCCCTCCAGACGGGAATAAGGATCCCGAGCTTCATCGATGCTGCCATTTGCTGTAGACCACCGGGCAGGCGGCGGACGGATGGATTCCCCGGAGGCGGAGGAGGGCCGCAGAAAAAACCGACCTCCAGTACCAGGGCGTGCGCGCCCCCATTTCGCGGGCCTGCGCAAGAACCGGCTCCAGGATCTCCCAGGTCTTGTCAAAGTGGATCCGCTTCAGCGCGTGGTCGCTCATGTCGGAGGGACGGACACCTAAAAATCCGGTGTCGATCTGCTGGCTCGCGCACCAGAGGAGGAACTTTCGCTGGAGCTGGAGCCGGTACCAGATGCTGCCCGGACTATTCTGGCCGAGCGAGTTTGGCGAACACGACTTGTCCAGAACGACCGAGTCGCAGTGCGCAAATGGCGCGCTCACCCCGCACCGGAGCCAGTACTCGGCATCCTCGACCTGCCGGAAATTTTCGTCGAAGCCGCCGACGCGCTCGTTGAGCGAGCGGCGGATCAATGCCGCGCCAGCCGTCGGAATCGCGGTCCACCAGAAGTGCGCCTTCGCGGGAACCGGCGGATTTCCAGCCGCCGTCGGAAGCCCGTGCAACTTGGAGTTTTCCGCCGCCCCCAGCCTTTGCAGCACAAACCCGTATACGACACCAGCATCAGAATTTTCCGCCCGTCGGGCGAGCGAATGCAAGGCGTCGGGGGTGAGGGTGTCGTCCGCATCGAGGAAGAGCATCCACTCGCCGGAGGTGTTGGCCACCCCGGTATTCCGGGCCGCCGAGAGCCCGCCGTTCTTGCGCCGCACATACCGGATGTCCGGCCCGAAGCTTCGCGCGACCTCGCAGGTCGCATCCGTGCTCCCGTCATCCACAATCAGGATTTCGTCGGCCGGCCGGATCTGCGCGCGGACGCTGGCAACGGCGGATGGCAGCCAGTGCGCCGCGTTAAATGCGGGAATAACGACGCTGATGGTCATGGGTGGTTCACCGGGAGTTTTGCCAAATATTCATTATACGAATCCGGCCGGATGAGAAATCCCAAGTCCTCGAGCTGGCGGGCTCCCTCCAGCCGGATCGAGTCCGGGGTCTGTACCTGAAGCCGCCCCCCCTCGCGCGCGACCTTGTCAGCGTACGCGCGGTACTCGATGGCCCCGCCCCAATGCTCGCCGCGCCTGACCTCCTCCTCGACGTGCGGGGCAAAATCCTGAAGATACTTGAAGTGGTAGAGGACCGCACGCAGCTCGGAAAACCGGCCGCCCTCGAGGTAATGCTGACCGTCGGTCAGAAACATCCCGCGTTCGTAGCGAAACAACGGGAACTTCGAGCAGCAGGCCTTAACGCCAAAGAGACGCTTTCGGGTTCCTCCCTCGAGCCGATGGTCAAGGCCGGATCCCCGGTAGAAGACGCGCGGGGCCTTCGTGAGGGAGGCGAGGCCATCAAAATACCAAGGCTGCAAAAAGTAGTCCGCTCCCGGGACGTAACCAACATCGGCGACCGGTCCCTCCGGGTAAAGATCCAGAAGGATTGCGTGAACGGCATTGGCACCGATCCCCTCAAGGTACTGGCACAGCGCAGGCAGGCGGACGCGGCCGGACTCCGGGAAATCGAGGAGCTCGTCCGCATCCACGACAAGGCACCAGCGGCCGCAGCCGTGCCTGCGCAGCAGGCAATCCAGCCAGGCTTCCTTCGCGGTGAAGCGCTGGGCTGTGGCGTAGAGGCAGACGTCGTTCTGCGCGGCCAAAAACTCCCGCGTGGCATCGGTCGAGTTGTTTTCGACAATCACGAAGCCGGAGACCCCCAGCTCGCGGTAGTGATCCAGGAACCGCGGCAGGCGGAGCATCTCGTTGCGAACAACGGCGAAAGCCAGGGGGCCCGCAGCCGGCGAGCCGGATACCCGCCGCAGGCCGGCGGACGCCTCCCAGCGGGCGCGGGTGCGACGGATGGTCTTGACGAGGCGTTCAGCGAGCATGATCGGTGACCTCGGAATAAAGTTCGACCAGCCCGTGGAAAAACCCATCCCGGCCGAATTCCCGTTTGGCCTGCGGGGCGAGGGCCTCCGCCTCAGCGGCGATTTTTGCGAGCCCCGCGGGAAGCGCCCGTAAGATCGCCTCCAGTGCAGGGGCATCTTTTTCCTCGACCAGCCATCCGCCGCCCTCGCGCTGGATGCGGTCGCCAGCCCAGCTGCCTTTCGACGCGATCACCGGCTTGCCGGCTACGCGGGCCTCGCAAAAAACCCCGCTCGTGCGCAGCTCATAACAGTCGAGATGATACGGGACCAGAAGAACATCAGCTCCGCGAATCCTCGTGATATATTCGTCGTTCTCGAGCGGGCGGGCGATCCAATCGATCCCTTCGGATGCCGACGCACTCCGGAGGACGTCAGCGCAGATGGGATCCGGGTCGTGGCACTGGATCACAAACCGATACCGCCCGGCAGCCTCCGAGCGCTGCACAGCCCGCGCCGCCTGAACAATCTCCACAAACCCCTTTTCCCTCCGCGCGTTCCCGGCGACAAAAACCACAATCGGCCGCTCGGGTGGGGCAGCATCTCCTGGCTGGGGGCGCATCTCCGAAAGTTGCTCCCTTGTCAGACGGAGGGCTTCCGGGTTCGGAGTTCCGCCTTTAGGCGGCTGGCGAGTGGGACGGCAGCCCAAAAAGCGCCGCCTAAAGGCGGAACTCCAAACAAAATCCCTCAGGGCGGAGCCCGCTTTTGCGACTTTCGGAGATGCATCCCCTGACTGGAGCCCCAACGGGGCACCATCCGTCGAAAAATCATACGAAATAATATGCGGCAGATACCGCGCGCGCACGCCGAGCACCTGCTCAAATGCCCCGACCAACTTCTCGCTGTCCGTCACAAAAACAACCCGGTCCTTTGTCTCCGGGCGCAGGCGGCCGATGGCCCACGCAACCTCGGGGGTTGCAAACCTTCCCGGACGGTAACCAAGATGGAGGAAGAGGACGGGTGGGGCCTGGCGGGCGGCGATCCAATCGAGCCACCGCCGGAAGTGCCGGGGGGCGAGCATCTGCGCGAAGATGGCGTCTGTTTTTCCTACCTCCGGGAACTTCCTTAAATCCGCCCCAAACTGACGGTCGCACCATTTTTCCAGGATCCCCAGCAGGCGGTGATTTGCCGAGATCCACGGGGGGGGAGCGGCGCGGAAGTCGGTGTGAAAGATCCTCTCGCAGGGATTCCCTGCCGCCAGGGAGAGCGGGAATTTGCGATGTGCCACCAAGCAGGGCCGGACGCCGGCCCGCGCCGCCGCATCGGCCAGAGCGAGGTTGTAGCCAAGGTGATGCCCAACCACATCGCGCAGCATGTGGTCTGCAAGAAAGATCCTGTCGGGAGATGAGATCCTCACGCGCCCTCCGGAGGGAGATCGAGGAAGCGGGCCACATCCGGCCACCGCGCCTGCATGCTGTGGCTGGTCGCGCTGATCTCCAGTGCCCTCCGGCTCATGAGCTCCCAGCGGCCGGCTTGCGAGTAGATCCCGATGAGCGCGCACGCCATCGCGTCGGGCGTAAACTCGGAAACGACTACGCCGTTGTAATTTTGTTGGATCAGCTCCCAAGGGCCATTGATGTCGAAGCAGACCGGCACGGTCCCGCAGGCCATCGCCTCCTGTGGGGACATCGGCCCGCCCTCGCCCCAGAGCGGGCTTTTGCCAACGTTGAGCGCAAGGAACGTCCCGCACTGCTGCATCTGCGAGATGATCTCGGTTTCGACGCCGGCGAGCTGGACAAATTCCAGCGGCAGCCCTGCCGCTGCCGTCAGCTCGCGGATCCGCCGGATGAATTCCGCCCCGTGATCGCCCTCATCAAAATAGCCGACCCGCGTCGGAACCTGCCTCGCGGGATCCGGCTTCCAATAATTTTCGTCGATCAGCTGGCGCAGAACACGGGCCGGAGATTCGAAAACCGCCCGGTGAAACGACTGGACCGACCGGTTGACCCCCGCCGTCCGGATGATCCGGCCGGACGCCATCAAGCGCGCCAGGTCGGGGAAGTGGCTGCGCGAGGAGGCCGAGAGCTCGTGGTCCCAGAAATAGAATTGCGGGCACTCGTCGAGGAACGGCTTGGCATGGATCCACGACGTCACGCACCTCGCGTCCGCCGCCGAGCGCCGCATTTTTGAAAACTCTTGCAGCGAGAGGAACGGCGCGTGTTCGGCCAGCCACTCCGCGTGGGTCCCGTCGAGGCTGACCATGTACGCCTCGAACCCCCTTCGCCGCAGGAGGAGGATGAGGTTGTTCAAAAGCTTCTCGCCGCCGCAGTACCGATGGCTTCCCTGGGTGTGCTCGTCGGTCGCATACGAGGCAAAGATGACCGGGGACACCAGATCCGCAGCAGGCCTCCGATCCCTCCCGGACCCGGCGGACTCCGGCGCGGGGGCCGGGATCAGCGGCCGCACGAGTTCGTTCGCCAGATCGTCCCGGAAGCTCCTCAAAAAAATCCGTCCGGCCACACCCAGCCGGCTCCAGTCGGTCTTGGTCTTTTTAAATTCCATCTGCGTGAATCCTTTGGATCTGCAGGTCCGGGGTCATGCCGGGCGGTTGACGTCGACCTCGCCGCGCCAGAGGAACGTCGCGACATCGCCGTCGAGGGTTTCGTGCACGAGATCAAACGCGCCGGCTTTTGATTCCGTAAACTGCCAGGTGTGTCCAAACCGCTGGCGCGGCACCTTCCTGTGGCTCCGCCAGTCCTGCATCACGAGGAGCGTCACGCCGGGAATAAACGCCGGCGAAAACGCGCGGAACCACGCCTCGTTTTCAAGAAACGCCTTCCCGCAATCGATGAACATCATCTCCACCGGCCCGCCGTCCCAGGAAAGAACGGGCAGGTGCACATTCCACGATTGGCGCTGGATTGCGCAGGGCATTGCGGAGATCCACTCCCTTCGGGAGACGGTCATCTCCTCAAAGAGCGGCAGAAAGTTTTCCCCGTCCGCGCGATGCTTTGCGGGCGGCACGTAGTTGTTCATGAACGACGATCGCCAGATGAAGTCCTCGTACACCCGGAGCTTGCGGCCCTCGAAGCGGCCGGATTTCACCAGTCCCTCCACAATGCTCAGCGTCGACTTCCCGAGCCAGGGCCCGAGCTCCACGACCTCGCCCAGGCCGAGGAAATGCGAGCCAAGCCAGACGTAATACTGGGATTCCTCGTCGGTGATCATCCCGGGTACGTCATGGCGCGGCGGAGGAACCGCCCTCCACGGCGCGTCCTGGCGCATAATGCTCACCGGGAGGGATTGAGCATTTCCGACGCCGGAACCTCGCTGAAATTCCGCCCTCGCCGCCCCCTCGAGCCACCGCATGCGATCGTCGAGCGACACGCGCAGCCGATGGATAAAATTCCGCCTCTGCTGAAGCTTCTTCAGGTCGGTCCCGCGACACAGCAGATGCTCCAGGATCTGAAAAGGGGCGCACGCCAGCCGGTGTCTCAGGTTGAGATCACGAAGTGAAAAGGTGGGCATAGGGATAGCAGTTACAAAGCGGAAAAAAATGAACGAGTCCGGGGAATAAGGAAAGCCTTCATCTGCCGCCCGCGTGGCGTGACGCGGCCAGATTCACGCATCTGAGGAAGACTGCACCATGAAGCAGGAAGAACATGAAGAAGGAGAGATATAGTGCACTCTTTGGCTTAACTCCAGGCTCCCACCCCACCCCATCAGCGAGCCGCTCCGGGGCCGGGAGCGAGCCGCTGCCACCAGGTGAGCGGGC
>JBGTAT010000512.1:0-7407 GCA_041749755.1 Terrimicrobiaceae bacterium
CGATTACCTCCGCGCCCAGCCGGTCTTCCTCGGCACCATGCGCACAGGACCCGACCTCACCAATATCGGCGTCCGCCAGCCGGATCAAAACTGGCACCACAAACACCTCTACGAGCCGCAGACGGTTACCGACTGGTCGATCATGCCGTCGTTCCGCTACCTCTACAAAATGCAGAAGATCCAGGGCCAGCCGTCGGCCGATGCCATCCAGGGCCTCAGCGGCCCGCATGCGCCAGCCCCGGGCTTCGAAGTGGTCCCGTCGGACGACGCCAAGGCGCTCGTCGCCTACCTCATCTCCCTCAAACGTAACTACCCGCTGCCGGAATCCCCGGAGCCACCCGCGAATTGATCCTGTGACGCCGCCCACACCGCCGCCCGACGAAGGGTTTAAAGAAAATGAACTGGCCAGCGACATCGACGTGTCGCAGGTTCACGGCTCGATCCTCCGCGAGCGCGCCGAACCGTGCGACGGATACGAGCCGGTCCCGCTCTGGCTGATCACCCTCTTTTTCGCGATCATCTTCTGGGCCGGCCTCTACCTCGCCTACTTCAGCGGCGGCTTCCGCGCCGACGTCTTCAACCCGGACCGCGTCGCCTGGGCAGGCGGTGGACCCGCCGTCGCTGCGGGCCCGGTGGATCCGAAGGTTCTCGGGAAGCGCGTCTTCACCCAGAATTGCGTCGTCTGCCACCAGACAACCGGCCTGGGCGTCGCCGGACAATTCCCGCCGCTGGTCGGCAGCGAATGGGTCGTTGGCGGCGACTGGCACGGGGACAACCACCTCGTGAAAATTCTTCTCAATGGCTTGCAGGGCGTGGTCCAGGTAAAGGGCGCGGCCTACAATAATGCCATGCCGCCCTGGGCACAGCTCGACGACGAAAAAATTGCCGCCGTCCTCACCTACATCCGCTCAGAGTGGGGCAACAGCGCCCCCGCGATCTCCGCCGACTACGTCAAAAAAATCCGCGAGGCCTCAGCCGCGCAGACCGAACCTTGGACTCAAAAGGCCCTTCAGGCCATCCCGGGCGAAAAAGCCCCCGACGCCGCCGCTCCGGCCGCGCCCGAGGCAACTCCTGCCGCCTCCCCGGCCGCAGCATAGTTTTTGCCGTACTTCCCGTGCCGATATCGCCACCACCACAGGCTGGCGCTCCCACTACCGCAGTGCCGTCAATACATAGTCTGCAGGGAGCACGACACTATCCCTCCAAACTGGGGGTCGGTAGTCAAATCTTGACAGTTTTTCTTACGTCCCAAGACACTGGGACGAAGCGTTCGAATCCACTTCGTCCCACGTGGTGGCGCGAGGAGATCGTGAATGAACATAGACAAAAAGTGACCGCAGACCTTCTGAAAGGTCCCGCGGCAGATGTGAAGCGCTGTCAAGATTTGACTACCGACCCCTAGTTCGGCGCTACGCGCTGGCGCTCTCACTACAGCAGTGCCGCCAACACATCGTCTGGCGCGAGCACGGCAATATCATCCTCCAGCTCAACCCTCTCACGGGTCCATATTGCCAGCACGACACGGCGTGATTGCACAAAGGGCAGGTTGCCGGCAATGGCCCGCAGGCGTCGAGCTGCACCTTGAAGATCTCCTCCCCCCCACTTCACCTCACCGATCAAGAGGGACTGCCCGTCCGCTGATTCTGCAACCACGTCCGCTTCCACCTGCTGACGCCGCAGATCCTGCCCCCACCATCGCGAGGCAACGGACCACGCCTGGTTCGCAATTTTGCAGGAGGGGACGGATCGGCGGGCCAACTCCTCCCACACCGCCCCGCAGTGCATGGGGAATCCGGCCTGCACCTGTGCAAGCACCTGCTGCGTCTGGCCGAGCTCCAGCAACGAATGATGCGGCTGGACAAAGCGATAATAGAATTCGAGGAACGGATCCGAAAGCCGGTACAGCGTGCGCTTGGTTGAGCGTAGGCTTTCGCCCCAGGGCAGTTCACGGTTCACATAGCCAAGATCGATCAAATGACCCAGCGGACGAGTCAGGCTGCTTGCCGGTTTCTGGAGCCGCGCCGCGATTTCCGACAGGCGATGGCAGCCGCCACCGATCAGCGACAGCAGCGAGATCGTCTGGACCGGACTGCGCATGTCATCCACCAGCAATCGGTTCGGCTCGTCGTGCAGCACCCCGTTCCGATCCAGCACCAGCGCGGAGACCGCCTTCCAGCTCGACGGGTATTCCCGCGCCAGCTCCCAGTAACGCGGCACCCCACCCCAGATCGCGAAGGCTTCAATCGCAGCGGATGGGGCCATCTGCAGCGCAGCCGGGAGCCAGCCCGCCTCCAGTGGCCGTATTTTGAGGATTTCCCGCGCACGACCATAGAGAGGAGCGGCATGATCCAGGACCGCTCCCTGCATCATCCGCTGCGATGACCCGCACAAGAGCCATTTCAAACCGGCGGATCCCGGCTGATCGAGCAGCCGCTGCAGCAGGCTGGGCAAGGACGGATCCGACTGCACAAGATACGGAAACTCGTCGATCACCACATTCAGGTCCGCCCCGCCTCTTGAGACAAGCGTCCGCAATATCGCATCCCAACTGCCGTACTGCGCCAGAGCGAAACCAGGAATGACCGCATCCACAGCGGTCGCAAATGCCTGGATTTGCAATGAGGATTCACGCTGGTCCGCAAGAAAATAGACATCCCCCGCACCAAGGACCTTCTGCAACAAGGTCGACTTGCCACAGCGCCGTCGCCCATACACAACGGCTAATGACGGACCCTCCGATTTTAAAAATGCCCCGAGCCGCGCTTTCTCATCCCCGCGATCATAAAATGGCATCTTCATGTAAATACTATGCTTCTAAAACATAATGTATGTAAAGCATGTTGTTAGCTAACGCGAACAAGTGTAGGCCGCCCAACAGACTGTATATTCTGCCGCAGATCATTTGGCGATTTTTCAAGGCGCGAGCGAAGGGCCTGTGTGTGATTCACACTGGCCGAGCGAGCAACGCGGAAAAATCGCCAAATGGCCGCGGCCCTTCGGGTTGGCTTGAAAATGGCCCGCCGCCGTCGTTGCTCCTCGGTCACGTGTCACATCGGACATGCTCCCTCCTCGCGCCTTGGCGTCGGGCCATTTTGAAGCCAACAGAATATGCATTCTGTTGGGCGGCCTACAGGGGTAGTGAATGGCGCCAGGATGCTGCCCCTTACAGGGCAGGCACGCAAATTATCGAACACCCAAGGCGGCGCTGGCGCTTGCCCTGGGCTATGGGATGAAGCCCCGTTGGGGCTTAAGTTTGCCATTTCCATCAATGCATAATATGCGTTATGCTTATGCATATGCGAACCACCATTGATTTGCCGGATGATCTTCTTAGGCGGGTCCGGCCATTTTTGGAGGAGAGGAAAATGACCTTGCGGGCGTTGGTGATCGATGCGCTGGACCGCGCGATCGAGACGCATCCGGTTCCATTCACCCTTCGGGAGGCCTCGGCTGGAGACTTTGGCGAGGGCACGGGGGTATCCAGCGAGGAGATCAACCGGGCGATCGACGAGGCGATGGGACCTTCATTCCAAGGGTGATTGCGGCAGATACGAACCTTCTGGTGCATGCGCACCAGCGCGAAGCCTTCCTCCACTCGAAAGCAAAGGAGGCGATTCGGAAGCTGGCGGAATCTCCGGTGCCCTGGGCGATTTGCCTCCACTGCTTCGTGGAATTTTATGCGGTCTCCACCCATCCGAAGTTGTGGAAAAAACCATCGACCCCGGAGCAGGCCCTCGATCAAATTGCGGCTTGGCGGGAGTCTCCCAGCTTGCGCGTCCTTGGAGACTCGCCCGGAGTTTTGGATAAGTTGGCGGAACTCGCTGTGAGCGGAAGCGTGCGCGGGCCGTTGATCCACGATGCCAAGATTGCCGCCTCCTGCCTCGTGGGCGGCGTCGCGGAACTCTGGACGGTGGACCGCGATTTCAGCCGGTTCCCGGCGATCAAAACCCGCAACCCGCTTGCGGGTTGATTCCACCTCGCTGGCATGGACAGAATAGCGCTTAAGCCCCAACGGGGCTTTATCCCCTAAGCCCAGGGTAAGCGCCAGCGCCGCCCTGGGTCTTGGATAAAGTGCGCTCCTGCCCTGTAGGGGCAGCATCGCCAGAAGCCCTCAAGAGCTATTCCGGGCGGGCCTGATCGCCAAGCGCAGCCGTTTCGTGTTCCTTCAGGCGGAATGCGATGACGGAGAGCGGGGGCAGGTCGACGAGGATCGAGTGCGGTTTTTCCTGCCAGGCCCAGTGTTCGTCGGCGTGGCGCCCGCCGTAGTTTCCGACGTTGCTCCCCCCGTACGTTTGCGCGTCGGTGTTGAGAACCTCTTCGTAGAATCCGGGCTGCTTCACGCCCACCCGGTAGGCCGGACGCACGACCGGGGTCGCGTTGATGATGAAGATCAGGTCGGCTCCGGATCGGGATTTTCTCATGAACGACCAGACCGTGTTGTCGGCGTCGTGAAAATCGACCCACTCAAACCCGTCGTAGCTGTCGTCGAACTCAAACAGCGAGGGCTCGTGGGTGTAGAGCCAGTTCAGGTGCTGGACCAGGCGGCGCAGGCCGTCGTGCAGCGAAAATTGGGTGAGGTGCCAGTCGAGGCTTTGCGCGTGCCTCCACTCATGCCACTGGCCGAATTCCATGCCTTGGAAGATCAGCTTTTTGCCCGGGTGCGCCCACATCCAGGCCAGGAACATCCGGCAGTTGGCAAATTTCTGCCACATGTCGCCGGGCATCTTGTCGAGGAGCGATCCCTTCCCGTGCACGACTTCATCATGGCTCAGGACGAGCACGAAGTGCTCCTGGAAGGCGTAGAGCATCGAGAACGTGATGTCGCCCTGGTGGTAGCGGCGGTGGATCGGATCCTTGCTGATGTAGCGCAGGCTGTCGTTCATCCAGCCCATGTTCCATTTGAACCCGAACCCGAGCCCGCCGGTGTAGGTCGGGCGGGAGACGCCCGGCCAAGCGGTGGATTCCTCCGCGATCATCGTGATGCCCGGGAACCGCTCGTAGGCGACCTCGTTGCAACGCTTCAGGAACGCGATCGCATCGAGGTTCTCTCGTCCGCCAAAACAATTCGGGACCCACTCGCCGGGCTTGCGTGAGTAGTCGAGGTAGAGCATCGAGGCCACCGCATCGACGCGCATCCCGTCGATGTGGAACTCGTCCATCCAGAAAAGCGCGTTGCCGATCAGGAAGTTTTTAACCTCGTTCCGGCCGTAGTTGAAGATGAGCGTCCCCCAGTCCATGTGCTCGCCGAGCCGCGGGTCCTCGTGCTCGTAGAGGCAGGTCCCGTCGTACCGCGCGAGCCCGTGGGCATCCTTCGGGAAATGCCCGGGCACCCAGTCGAGAATCACGCCGATCCCCTCGTTGTGGCATCGGTCGATAAAGTGCCGGAACTCATCCGGGTTCCCGAACCGGCTAGTCGCCGCGTAGTAGTTCACCACCTGGTAGCCCCACGACCCGTCAAAGGGATGCTCCATCACCGGCAGCAGCTCGATGTGCGTGAAGCCGAGCTCCTTCACGTATGGGATGAGCCGGTCGGCGAGCTCGAGGTAGCTTAAAAACCGCCCGCCCTCCTCCTCGCTTCGCTGCCAGGACCCAAGGTGAACCTCGTAGATGCTCATCGGCGTCGTGTAGGGGTCGCGCCGGGCGCGCTTCTCCATCCACTCGCTGTCCGACCAGCCGAACCGGTTCAGGTCAAAAACCATGCAGCCGGTCTCGATCGTGTGCTGCGCAAAAAATGCATACGGATCGGTCTTTAAAAAGACGTCGCCATGCGGGCCTCGGATCTCAAATTTGTAGTGCGCCCCCTCATGCACGGCGGGCAGAAAGATTTCCCAGACCCCGGACGGGATCATCTTGCGCATCGGATGGAGGCGTCCGTCCCAGCCGTTGAAGTCGCCGGCGACGCTGACCCGCTGTGCCGCCGGGGCCCACACCGCAAAATGCACGCCCTGCACGCCGCCGATCTCCATCACGTGCGCGCCGAGCTTCTTGTAAACGTCGTAGTGCGTGCCCTCGTTGAAGAGATACAGGTCCATCTCCCCCAGCACAGGTCCGAACGAATAGGGATCATGGGCGCGCCAGGTTCCGCCCGCATGCGAGCTCAGCTCGAGGGTGTACCCGAAGCTCGCGTCCACATCCGGCAGCACCGCCTCAAAAATCCCGACATCATGCACGCGCGGAAGATCAAACCGCCGCCCGTCGTCAGCCACCACCACGACCTCGGACACATCGGGCCGGAGGACCCGGACAATCCAGCGGCCCTGAAACTCCCTCAGACCCAGGACCCGGAACGGATCGCAGTGACGGGCCTCGATGAGCGGGTAAAAATCGTCGTCGGGGAGAAGCGTCGGATTCATATCCGTCGACCCTAATGCCGCCCGGCACGGGTGAACAGATTTTCCTTTGGGCAACGCCTCATACGGGCGGATCTCGGATCGTTGCAAAAACGGGCTCCGCCATGAGGAGTCTTGTTTGGAGTTCCGCCTTTAGGCGGTGCCTTTTGGGCTGTTGCCCCACTCGCCAGCCGCCTAAAGGCGGAACTCCGAACCCGGATTGCCTGACAGACGTGCAACTTTCTGAGATGCGCCGGCATCACACCCGAAAGAGCGCGCCCAACTTTTTGCCGAGGATCACGCTGGCCCCGATGATCGCCACGGCAAGGAACGCCATCGCCCAGACCCCGAGCGCGCTCGCCACAAAGCGCCCCTCGCCGAGCAGCTGGTAGAGCTCGTAGATCGCCTTGGTGATCGGAAAGTCCTGCTGACGCTGGGCCAGGATCAACGAGTCGCTGACCTCGAGCATCGCAAAAGAAAAGGCGAGGAGCCCGCCGGCCAGCAGGTTGGCCGCGATGAGCGGGATCGTGATTTTCCGCAGCGTGCGCAGCGGCGGGCACCCGAGGTTCTGCGCCGCCTCCTCGAGGGTGACGCTCGTCTGCTGGAATCCGGCCGCCGCGCTTCGCACGACGTACGGCAGCCGCCGGACCGCGTACGCAATCACGAGGATCGCCAGCGGATCGATGGTTGGGTTCAAAAACGAAAACACCTTCCCCTCCTGCGTCATCGCCAGGTACCCGAATGCCAGCACGAGCCCGGGAACGGCCAGCGGGAGCATCGACATCGCATCGAGGACCTGCCGCCCGGCGAGCTTCGTGCGCACGACGACATACGCGATCGCGACGCCGAGGACGAGGTCGAGCGCGGTTGCCAGCCCGGCGTACTTCAGGCTGTTCTGGATCGACGGCAGCGTCAGGTTGTGGCCGAGCGCGGCTTCAAAGTGGCCGAGCGTCCAGCCGCTGGGCAGGATCGATCCGTACCAGTCGCTGGAAAACGCCACGAGGATCACCCCGATATGCGGAAGGATCGCGACCAGAAGGACCGCGGAAAATGCGACGCTGCAAAGCATCCCGCCCAG
>JBGTAT010000513.1:0-13929 GCA_041749755.1 Terrimicrobiaceae bacterium
CGGCCCTGGCCGGCAAGCTCGACGCCACGTCGAACCCCTACGAAGTCCCCCCGGCGGCGCGCGAGCAAAAGGACCAATATATGTTTGGCGATTCCCTTCTCGTCGCTCCCATCGCGCCCGGTACGAAGACCCGCAAGGTCCTTCTACCCCCTGGCAAATGGTACGACTTCCACACCGGCAAATTCGCCGGTGCCGACGAGACCATCGAGGTCACCCCCTCGCTCGCCACCATCCCCGTCTTTGTCAAAGACGGCGCCCTCATCCCGATGATCGAACCCCGGCTCCATGCGCCCGCCGCTGGCGAAAAGCTCGCCCTCGAGGTCCGCCACTACGGGGAGTCACCCGGAAAGCTCAACCTCTACGATGACGACGGCGAGACCTTCGACTACGAAAAAGGCCAATACACGTGGACGGGCTTAGCCGCCGCCAAGGACGCCTCCGGGAAATGGGTCGGCACCGTCACCCCCGACGCTAACGGCAAAGTCTGGAACTACGGCGACGTGACGTGGACTTTTATGACTGCGCCGTGAACAACACCATCCGCTCTCTCTTTGCCACGGCAATTTACCTAACGCTTAGCCCCTCCCTCCAAGCCATGTGGTCTGTTCTCGAAGATGACCCCCGTCCCAGAACCCCTCGCCATGCTTACGAGGTTTTTTCCCAAGAGGCCTGGAACAAAAGCAACTTCGCCACGCCGCAGGAACTGCAATGGTTCCGCGATGCGAAATATGGGATGTTCGTTCACTTCGGCCTCTCGACCTATAAAAACGCCGAGCTGAGCTGGGGCGTCTGCCAGGTCCGCAAGGCCCCGGACAAGGGCGCTGGACCATATCCGGCGTCGGAGTGGATGACATGGAAAGACGATTTCCGCCTGCCGGAGTTCGATGCCAAACACCTCGTCAAACATGCCCAGGACGCCGGGATGAAATACATCGTGGTGATCGCCAAGCACCACGATGGCTTCCACATGTGGGACACAAAGCAATCGGACTTCAAGGTGACGAACACGCCGTTCGGACGCGACTTTCTCAAAGAAGTCGCCGATGCCTGCCACGAGGCCGGGATGAAGTTCGGCATCTACTACTCCCAACGGGACTGGATCCACCCGGACTACGAACCGACCAATCGGCAGGGCGAGAAGCACCAGCGCTACATCAAGTATCAAAACGAAGCCGTCCGGGAACTTTGCACCGACTACGGCAAGGTCGATATCTTCTGGTTCGACGCCTTGACGTGGGGAGACATGTTCATTCCCGAAATGTGGGATGCGGAAAACCTCACCCGCATGATCCGCAAGCTACAGCCCGGCATCATCATCAACAACCGTGCCAGCCTGCCGGGGGATTTTGATACGCCGGAGCAAAAGATCGGCAGCTTCCAGAACCATCGTCCGTGGGAAAGTTGTATGTGCCTGTGCGCGACGTGGTCGTACAGCGACACCCCGGTCAAATCACCCAAGCAACTCGTCGACATGCTCGTCACGACACTCTGCGGCGATGGAAACATGCTTTTGAGCTGGGGGCCGCAATGGAGCGGCGCATTTGCGCCGAATCAAATCGCCTCGCTCGATGGAGCCGGTGCCTGGGTGAAAAAAAACGCGCAAGCCATCTACGGCGCACGCGGTGGCCCGTGGACGCCCGGAAAGTGGGGCGGCAGCGTCTCGCGCGACAAGTCGATTTTCCTGCACATCAAAAACATGCCGCAGGGGAATAGTTTGAAACTCGCAGGACTGAAGCCGAAAGTCCTGCAAGCCCGGATCCACCAGGGCGCGGGGATTCCCTTCCAACAAACCGGCGACCACTTGGAAATCACGGTTCCTGCCGGAGCCGTTGATCCTCTTTGCACCGTTGTTGAGCTGACCTTGGACACCCCCGTCACGGAAATTATTTATTCAAAAATATGGAAATCGATCTTCGAAGCCCCCGAATTTGGCAGCGTGATTTCCGATCAAGCCACGCTCAAGCTGAGCTCCGCGTCCAATTGGGATAACGAGGCCAGGCACCCCGATCTGTTCAAGGGCAGTTTGACAAAAGACCAGTTCGCTTTTCACACAGATTTCGAAGAACATCCCCACGCCATCATTGACCTCGGACGGGAAAGCTCGATCCGTGGAATCCTTATCCAAAACCGCGAGGGTTATCCCACACGCAACACCGGCGTCGTGGTCTCCCTCTCAGGCGACGGGCAATCGTGGGAAGAAATCTGGACGGCATCGGACACCTCGGACACGTGGGAAATCCCGGTGACGAGCTTTGTCGCCGGGGCCCATGTCCCTGGCAAAGCCGCCCGCTACATAAAAATCGAGCGGCAACTCAAGAGCCCCGACGCTCTCCACCTCCAGACCGTCAAAGTCTTCGGGGACTAACCCTCTTACTGCTATGACATCCCTCACGCCTCCCATCTCCAAGCCGTCCAGGCGCTTTGTTCTCCTTTTACTGATCTGCCTCTCCGCCATAACCGCGACGATGAAAGCAGCGAACCCGTTTGTCCGTCATATGTTCACTGCTGATCCGTCGGCCCGCGTTTTTGACGGTCGTCTCTACGTCTACACGTCGCATGACCGGGATAAGGCCACCTCTTACGACATGGTGGACTGGTGGCTTTTCTCCACCGATGACATGGTCACATGGAAAGACCACGGTGCGGTCTTTCAATTGAAGGACTTCACCTGGGCCGAAAAGTATGCGTGGGCGCCCGATGCCATCGCCGCCAACGGGAAATACTACCTCTTTCTGCCCACCGACCGCAGCAAGGTTGGCGTCGCGGTCTCCGATAAGCCGGACGGTCCTTTCAAGGATGCCATCGGGGCCCCCTTGATCGACAACGCCACCATGCCCGAAGCAGGCAGCGAGCCGATCGACCCGGCGATCCTCGTAGATGACGACGGCACGACATGGCTTTACTTCGGCTGTCGCCAACCGATGGTGGCGAAGCTCGATCCTTCGCTCACCAAGCTGGCGGGGCCATTGCAGAAGCTCGTCATCCTTAACGCATCGGGCGAGCCCGTGCCCCAAGCTCTGCCCGGAAAAGACCCCCAGTTGCCGGCCGGCTACGGCGAGGGACCTTCGATGTTCAAACGGGATGGTCGCTACTACTTGGTTTACTCCAACGGCTGGGCCCATGACACCACGCTCGTCTATGCCACCAGCGACTCGCCCGCCGGCCCCTTCACCTATCAGGGCAGAGTCATGCATCCGGTCGCCTGCAGCACCCACCACGGCATGGTCGGCGAGTTCAAGGGCAAGTGGTATGTGTTCTACCACACCGCTGAAGTATCTGGCGGCAATGGCTACCGCCGTTCGGTCTGTGTGGACGAATTGACCTTCGACGCTGATGGCAAAATCATCCCTGTCACGGCCACTTCCGGCATGAAGTAGCGTCGCCTCCACGACCGAGGCACTGCGGGATGTTGACCGACGAATCCGTGTGGTTTTCGCCTTCTGATGGTCATTCCCGCAAGGGATTGAGAAATTTCAGTGTGGGAAATCTCGAGAAGTCGGCATCGGTGGTGTGGAGGATGTAGCCCGCTTCGGATGCCAGAGTAGCAAGGTGCGCATCTGTGGTTAGGCTCCCAGCCACTCCCAAATGCTTCACGTTGGCACTCAATCGTGCGAAGTGTCCGTGGGCCGGATCAACGATATGGTAATGGGGCAGCGTCAACCATTGAGCAATTGTGGAGCACGCGGCTGCCGGGGTCTGAGGCTCAGCGTAAACGCGTGGATTCGTCGAGATCCGGATAAAACCCAGAATAACCACCCACGCAAGGCCCACCGGCTCCGGGCCGTCCAGACAGCGTTGCCACCATGCCGAGGCCGCCGGAAAATTTGCCCCGCGCGCGTCGTGGGCGTAGAGGAGAAGATTGATGTCGGGCAGGATCACGGCCGTTCACGATGCGCCTTCTCACGGAATGCTTCGATTTCAAGCTCATCATTGAGCTGGTTCATCCGGTCAGGATCCAACCCGGGGAGTAGGCCGCCGCCAAACGGTCGGGACTCGACCTTGGGAAGGGCAGAAGCTGACATGCTCCCAGCCACAAGCCCGCGGCGCAGTGTGGAATTTACAATTTCCTTGAAAGAAACTCTCTTCGATTCCGACTCACGCTCAAGAACTTGAGCGATGTCATCATCGAGGGTTAATGTCGTTCTCATAAAGTGATGGTAAATACATAATGAATTGATGTCAATGTCATCATTGAAAGGGGAGACTGGGAATCTGGTTTTTTTGTGTCTCGTTCGTCATCCTTGGATGACATGGTAGGCCGCCACCCCGCCGGGGAGGAGCGCTGCATCGATGCCGGCATCCAACGTGGCGAAGCGGCCTCCTTGCTTCACGGCAAGTGCAAGGAGGTACAGGCCGGTGATGGCCGCCGATCCAGGCAGGGAGGGAAAGCGCGCGGCATCACAGAGGCTGAGGTCATCCGGCCAGAACTGGTGGCCAGGACTTGCCAGGATCCCGGCGAGAACCTGGCGCGCGGCGTGGGGCGTTCCCGGCCCACCCGGATACTTGCGGCTGCCGAAGATCCGCAGAAAACTATTCTCGATCAGCGGACAGGTGGCCCAGCCGTTTCGAGCAAGTCCGGCACTGAAAAAATCCCGGGCCGCCGCCGCATGCGGATGCGCCGGGTCGCACAGGGCGATGAGGACATTGATGTCGAGGAGATGAATCATGAGCGCCGCGGATGGATGGCCTGATGGAATTCCCCCTCGTCGATCTCTTCCTGGACGGCCTTGATCTGCTTGAGGGTGATGACTTCCCCCGGCTTCCGCCTCAGGACCAAAAAGCCCAGCGGGCCAACCTCAAATTTTTCCGGGTCCGGGTTGGTAGATTCCGGTGTGGGGGCCAATTCCCTGCGCAGCGCGTGCTCCACCATGGCCTTGAGCGTCGTCCTGCGTTTTGCCGCAACGCCCTTGGCTTCAGACAGGAGTGCGCTGTCCAGTTCCAGTGTGGTTTTCATATATGGGTGACCATATGGGTTTACGGGTTATAGTCAATACCTGGTCGGCTCCGCGCCGGAGTAGTCGATCCCGATGTAGCGTTCAAATTGCTGCATCGTTGGCCAGGGGAAAGCTACATTCGCGACGGCAGAAGATTATCCACGAAATACACGAAATACACGAAAGGGGAGAGAAGCAGTTCGCGGTTTTTCTGCCCTTCTGATTTTCGTGTATTTCGTGTGTTTCGTGGATCCATTATCCTTGTTTGCTTTGTGGTTCCCGACTCGAAACTTATCGGGCGAAGCGTTGGATTTCTACTTTGGGATGGTGTCCGAAATTGATAACAAGGCCGAGGTGCAGTCCCGTGGCTTTGAGGTAGTTGAGCATCTGGGCCTGATGCTCCGGGGCGATGGCTTTCGCAGCTTTAAGCTCAATGATGATCTGGCCGTAACAGATAAAGTCGGGCTTGTACGTCTGATCAAGGGCATCACCTCTGTAAAAAAGCTTCAGCTCCTGCTGTGAGACAAACGGAATCCCTCGCCGGCGAAACTCCCTCTCGAGGCACTCCTGATAGACCCCCTCCAAAAAGCCACAGCCCATCTCGCGGTAAACCTCAAAGACTGCACCCTGAATCGCAAAAACCTCGTCTTTAAAAAGTAGAGTTTCATCCGGCGCGCTGATCATGAATTCGTCTTATCCACGAAAGGCACAAAAGACACGAAGGGAATTCAGAGGTGCGGGTATTTTTGCACTCTCTGATTTCGTGGATCGCCTGCTTTGTCTTTCTGGCGGGAGTCGTCGCCACGGAGCTATCCACGAAAAACACGAAAGGGGAAAAAGAAGTCCGCGGTTTTCGGGTTAGAGGTCTGCGGGTTTTGTTGGGAGGGGGAGTCCTTGCACGAGGCTGGCGGCGGCGGTTGCGAAATCGGATGCGGTCATGTCGTTGCAGGAGGCAACGGCGATGACGTGGACGCCGGATGTTTTGCCGGGGAGCAGGGTGGCCCAAACGTAATCGGCGTGCGATGAGATGAGGCCCTGGGGGAGGAGAAAAAACTCTTTCATCCAAACCTCGCCGTCCGTCATCACCGCAGAGTTTTCAGATGCGGGACGCAATTCGATCCCGCGGTATTTCATGCAGACCTTGAGCGTATGGTGGCGTTGGCTGCCGGACGGGAGATACCAGAAGAGGCCGATGGTTTCGGGTTGGCCAGGCAGGCGTACCTGGTAGCCGTCGCCGGGAATTTCGCGCGTTGTCGCTGTCGCCGGCGGGTGGAGCGTGACGTGTTCCGGTGTCACAAAGGTCGAACCGAGGAAGGGGAGGCAGAAGGTGGCGGCAGCGAAGGGGATGGCGAACCGCACAGGTCGCTCGGGCCGGGTGGAGCCTGCGGCGAACGGGAGAGCTTGGGGAGTTTTGAGGAGCTTCCATCCGGCCAGCGCGAGGCCGAGCCATGTGACGGCTTCGCCGAATGGCAGCAGGTGGAACATCGGCTGCGAACCCGCAAGGAGGATGATTCCCGCTACGCTGAGAATCCATAAGCGCATGATCAACAGCGGGCAGACCAACAGCCATGGGAGCCAGAACGACTCGATGCCGGCCAGGATGATGGCAAGGGCTGCGATCAGCCACGCCGAGGATGCGATCCAGCGGATTCGCGTAATCCGGGCGGGCAGGCGGCAATGGGCAAGGGTCAGCACGGCGGCCAACGTCAATGCCAACCCGCCGGGAGCGTCAGCCATTGGCGCGACGAGGGCAAGAACGGCAGCGGCATGCATCAATTCAAACGACGTGACGAGGCGGCCCCGCGCATCCACGGGCACGAGGACCATGGCAAAAGGCACCAGCCATGCCAGCCCGATGAAGTAGTGAAGTTGCGGGCTCTCAACGGATGGATAAAACCACGCGCGGTAGGCGACGACGGTGAGAACCCGCGCAACGTTGGCAGCCAGGGCTGCAGGGATGGCAGCGGCAACGCGGAGCCAGAACCCCGCATCCAGACGGCGATGGCGCTGCATCCACACCGTGACTGCGAGAAGCACGACGAGCAGGTTCAGGCCGGCACAGTCGCGGCTCCACGGGACCTCGAGGTTGCCGACGGTGAGCATTCCCGCCGCCTCGCCTGCCTGGAGCCCGAATGCCCTCAGCAGCATAAGCACCATCGGCTTGGTGACAGCTCCGAAGAATTCCTGAGCGGCGGTAAGCTGGGCCAGCAGCGCCACAGCAACGACCGGAATGAACAACCGCCACGACCCGATGCCGCCCTGTACCGGGGCAGGCGCTGATGGGGCGGTCGTGGGAATCATGAATCTGCGGCGCCGGAACGTCCGGCCCGGGCCGGCATAAGATTTCTCCCGCGAAGGATCGCGACCACGGCGAATGCAATCAGTGCGTAAACGGGCGGGATCGGAGCCGCAGGGGCCTGCCAACGATTGGGAAGGACGTCGACTTTCGACACCTTCGTTCCTTCCACCACGGCCACCACGCGCCCGGAGATGGCCCCATCCTCTTTGGCGCTCCATGCCTGCTGGCGCGACGTGTAGTTATCGGATTCAAATCCAGAGCTGCTGGTGTTTGAAAAGACGACTTGGTCCCACGAGGTTGCGCTGTCTCCGTAAAAGTTGATGAAACCATATGGCTCGCCGGGGTTGAGCCGCCGGTCCAGTGGGTTGCCGTAGTATTCCTTCGGGAGCAGGTTCATCAGGTTGGCCGTGGTGAATTCGGCCACGAGCTCCTTGCCATTATAAAACGACATCCGGTTTGCTGCGTCGCCGGCGGACCAGAAGACACCGAAGTAGGAACTTGGCGTATCGAGCGTGAGAACGGTTTGTTTGACCGGACTGCCAACACCTTGCACCGAATAGGGGCTGCCTTTTGGAGAAGAATCCGATGGAGCGCCGCCGTACTGATTCGCCTTGAGAACGTAAAGCTGGTCAAACGTTCCGACCCCTTCCCAATTGACCCCGCGATTCAAACCGGTGTTGAGGCTGTCAAAATTGTAAACCGAGGTGTTCAGCAACGACGAGTTGTAGGTGTTCGGGTTCTCCGCGATCGTGATCATGGTCGCGGCTTGAGCGGCTGGCGCAAGAAAAGCTGCGGTGATGAAGCCGAGGATCAGGGGTTTGGATGGAATGTTCATGAGTTGGTTTCTGGTGTGTCTGAGCGCCGGGCCGGGTTGCCTGTGACCGTCCTGCTTGTCGACGAAGTTATCACCTCCGCTAAAACCGGCAATTCCCGCAATTGGGGGATGCTGCGGGGGGTTGCATTATTCGCATTCATCCTGTCGCGCCGGCCCCGAGATACCTCAGGACGGCCTCCGTGCGGCTGCGGACATGGAGCTTGCGATAGATGCGCTTCAGATGGTCGCGCACGGTCTCGTAGCTCATCAGAAGTTCTGCGGCAGCTTCTTTGGGAACCCTGCCCCGGGCGAGCTGCTCAAGGATCTGATGCTCCCTCGGGCTCAGCGAAGGCAGGGGCAGCCCGGCGCGGCGGGCTTTGGGTTTTGTCAGGAAGGCGCTGATGACCAGCCCAGCCACAGCCGGGCTGAGTGGAGCCCCGCCATCATGCGCGGCCGTCATTGCCGAAACGAGTTCCTCAGGCGAGGCCCCCTTGAGCAGATACCCGTTTGCCCCGGCGCTCAGCGAAGCAAAAACCCTCTTGGGATCATCGTGCGCCGTAAGAACCACGAGAGCCGTTCCCGGCAGCAGCGCCGAAAGTGCGCGCAGGCAGTCCTCGCCAGGCATCCCCGGCAGCTCAAGGTCGACGAGCATGACGTTTGGCTTGAGCATCGGAGCCTCTCGAAGCGCATCCTCAGCACTCGACCACGCCCCGACGCACTCGAACCCGGGCTGTGTTTTTAGAATTCCAAGAAGGAATTGGCGGGTGACGGCGTTATCCTCAACAACGCCCACGCGCAAAGAGCGCGGGCTCCCGGCGCCAGACGGACACTCGCGGCGAGGTCTCATGTTGCGATCCATCCTGCTCGCCTGTTCCCCCGAAAACAAGAACCATTCTTCGGCAGGGAAGGTCCGTCGCTACGGAATTATCCACGAAAAACACGAAACACACGAAAGGGGAGAAAGAAGCATGTGGCTTTCCTGCCACTCTGATTTTTCGTGTGTTTCGTGTCTTTCGTGGTTCCCCTGCTTTTTCTTTTTGGAGGGGTCCGTCGCTACGGAATTATCCACGAAACACGCGAAAGGGGAGAAAGAAGTATGTGGCATTTCTGCCATTCTGATTTTTCGTGTATTTCGTGGTTCCTCCTGCTTTTTCTGCCCGGAGGCGCTCAGTTTTCGCTGACGTCCAGAATGTAAAATCCCCGGTCGGGGTAGGACAGTGCGGGTTTGACCGTGATGCGGTCGATGTTGCCATCGCGGACGACGGTGGTCGTTCCGGGGGAGACCGCCGGCCAGGACGGGATGTTTGAAAGGTCGTGGCCGTGGCGGATCTGCCAACCGAGTCCCGCTGCCTGCGGGTTCCAGGTGAACTCGATGCTGACGGTGTTGTCGGGATTTGCGCCGACGATGCGGAACGGGCTGGCGTTGGCAATATCCGGATCGGTTCCAAAGGCGTATTCCAAAAGGTCGGACATGCTGTCGCCGTCGGTGTCGACGCCAGCACTCGGGTAAGGGTTCGAAGTCACCGAGACGGTTTGCGAATCGGCGAGGCTCCCATCGCTCACCTGGAGGGTGAAATTAAAGCTGCCCGCCTGCGCGCCGGATGGCGTCCAAGTGAAGTTGCCGGTCGCCGGGTTGATCGCCGCGCCGGCCGGGGCGCTGATCAGGCTGAACGTCAGGGTGTTGGCCGGGAGGTCGGAATCGGTCGCGCTGGCCGTGAAGGTGAGGAGGTTGCCCGCATCCACCATCTGAGCCTGGATCGTGCCGAGCACGGGGGCGGCATTCACTTCATTGACGGTCACCGCCACCGCGCGGTCATGGGTCAGCGCACCGTCGCTCACCCGAACCGTGAAGTTGTACGTGCCCGGACCCTGGGCCTCGGTCGGCGTCCAGCTAAAGACGCCCGTGCTGCCGGCGATGGCGGCTCCAGCCGGGGCGCCGACGAGGCTGAAGGTCAGCGTGTTCGCCGGGATATCGGCATCTGTCGCGGTAGCGGTGAAGGAGAGGAGACTGCCTTCATTCACCACCTGGGCCGGGATCGTAGCCAGCACAGGGGCGACGTTGACCTCATTGACGGTGATGTTGACCGTCCTATTGGCAGTGAGTTGTCCGTCGCTGGCGCGGATCGTCACGGCATACGTTGTCCCGTCTCCCTGCGTCTCGGTCGGCGTCCAGCTGAACAGGCCTGTTGTGGCATTGATGGAGGCATTAAACGGAGGATCAATCAGGCTGTAGGTAAGCGAGCCGGTTGGCAGGCTCGTGTCGGTAGCGTTAGCGGTGAAGGTCAGCGCCGTGAGTTCGTTGACCACCTGATCCGGAATGGCTGCCAGGCTAGGCGTCGAGTTCGCCGCGAGTGGGACAATAAACCTCCATTGCGTGTTCTCGTCGGTCGTGCTTGTTGCGACCATTTGGTAGGAGGCGACGCTCGTGGTGGTGTTGAAACTCGCAAGCTTCAGCCGGGTGCTTGAGCTCGGGTGCCCGAGATAATACCAGCCGTGCTCTTTGTGCGTCAGCGACCACTCGACATTGGCGCCCGTGGTGCCGGCGGCCGCGAGGGTCGGGGCCACCCCGGTTCCGGTGGTGTGGCTGAGCCGGCGTCCGTCGTTCGAGGAGACGACATAATACCGGTTGGCAGCTCCGGTGGATACCAGCGTCCAGTTGACGAGCGGACCGTCGGTCCGGATCGTGCGTCCGCCCGGGTTTGTGTTTCCGGTTGCGGCGTTGGCCATGCGCTTGCGCAGGCCCCGGTTATGGAGGAGATAGGTCTTGTCAGGACGGACGGTGGCATCGTTGTCCCAGGCCGCGTAGAGCTTTCCGAAGGCGGTCAGATTTCCTGCGGCGTCGTAGCTGTTCGATCGAGGCGCGGGGGTGTAGTTGGTATAAGAATTCGCGGGCTGCGGATTATTTGCGTCGGCGGTGAAGACAAACAGGGCGTACTTGCGGAGAGCGGCCATGCTCTCCGCCCGCCAGATGAATTCCGCGAGGCACTGGTAGTTATCCTCCTCGCTCCACGACTGGTCGCCTCCCCAGTCCACGAAGGAAAACTCGGTGAGCCAAACGGGCCGCCCAAAGTCATTAAACTCGGTCTGTATCAAGTTGACCAAATAATCTGACGAGCCGCTGCTCGGGCCTGGGTAGGTGTGGATCGCATTGTATTCGACCCGGTATCCGAGCCGGGCCGCCTCGTCGTAGAACTGCTGGTGCCAGCTGGGTACGCCGACCGGCGGGTTGAGCGTGCCCGGGGATGGGCTGAGCAACGGCTGGTCGAGCGCCATCAGCCTGGGCCAAAGGGCGACGCTTTCCTCCAGCGTGATATTCGATTGGTCCGTGCGGTCGGGCTCGTTGAAGCCCATGACGAGGAACCCATCGGTGCGCGCCCGCCACGCGGGGTAATTCTGCCAGATCGGCCCGGAACCGGTGTTGTAGGTCCAGTTAAAGCTGCCCCATTGCATCGGGTTGTACACGGTGTCGGCGGGAAGTGTCACCGAGGTGGACGGGCCCCAGTTATACATCCAATCGGCGTTCAGCGGGGCGGCAAAATTGGCGCCGCCGACACCTTTCTTCGGCGCCCATGTGTCGTAGTTAAAGATCCACTGCTGGCTCGTCGCGCTGCTCGCCGTGTTCTGCACCAAGCCGGTGTCTTGTGAGGTCGCGCCTCCTGCGGTGTCGATGGCGAGCCCGCTCCAGGCGTTCACAATCCGATAGCGCCCGCCGCCAAGAGGCTCAAGAATCCAGTCCTGGTGCGGCATGGCGACATACGGCTCGTCGGCGAGCGCCTCGCCGGCCGTCTTTGAGAGCTGGGCGCCGGAGAGGCATTCCCCCGTGTCCCAGTTGCGCAGCCGGTATGTGCCATCGGCCAGATTGAGCAGGACTTGATACTGGTTTTGACCTGCCGTGATCCCAGCTGGCTCCAGGGCCGGTTGGCCGCCGGTGGCGACCGCAATGTCGCGGTTCGCCGCAACGTTGGTGATCTGGTAAAATGCGTCGTTGAACTCCTCGTAATCGGCATAGGCGCCGGACGGGTTGATATTCGTGCCGAGCGCGTAGCCGGCGTTCCCGGTATTCGCCGGGAAGATCTGGAGCTCCCGGATCACTGTCGTTCCGGGATTGGTGAATTCCAGCCGAACTTTGGTCGTGGTGGGCGGGGTAGTAAATGTCACAATGCGATCGGCGCTGGTATTGCCGGTCACGACGCCCCCTGGGATGTTGGCCCAGGCCGTGCCGTTCCAATACTTGAGAGTGAAGTCCGCCAGCACCGCCGCAGTGCTCGACCCGGAGTACAAATGCGCGCTCCCGATCTTCGTGGTGGCAACCATCTCGATGTCCAGCGTGTTCACCCCGGCGGTCGTCGTCTGCCAGGACGAGCCCGCGTGGGTTCTGCCGTCCACGGCGTTGAGGGGAAAATTGCCGGTCGTATGCGAGCTGGCCACGGCCGGGCGCTGGAGGGCAAGATTGACATTCACATCGGTGCCGAGGGGATACCCGGTCGGTCCGTTCGGCGGATAGAGCGCAAACTCCCGAAGGCGGATCGTCGGGTCAGTGCCCACGATCCGGAACGACGTTGCCGTGACGGGGTTGGTGAAGACAATGTTTCGCTCAACGTTCGTGTTTGATGAGATATCCGCCCCAGGAATGGTCGTCCAGGTGCTCCCCACCAGATACTGGATGCCGAATTTGGCGAGTGGAAGCGTGTCATTGACCCCCGTGAATACCTGCGCGCTCCCGACCTCTACCGGGAACGGGAAATCAATGCGGGCGTTGTTGAACGCCCAGTTTTGGCTCTGCCACTGGCTGTCGTTTCCAGCGTCGCCATCGGTCGCGTACGAAGCGAGGCGGTTGCTGACCACCGACGATGCCGTCACGGTCTGGAACTTCGCCAGATTCACCCGCTGCGGGACGATCCTCGACGCCGCCACGCCGGCAACGCTGACATATGGCGCATAGCTGGGGCTCAGGGACTTAATCTTCAACGATCCGGTGGAGGTGAGGTTGGATGGGGTGACCGTGATGCGAAAGCGCGTGCCCGTAATATTCAGGTCGGCTGTCAGCGGATTATCGAAGGCGAAAACATATTCCCCCCCAGCCGTGAATGTCAGGTTGCCGGTGGCGGTGCCAATCACGACATCGTCGCCCCCACCGACAGCCTCATCGGCTCCGAGGTAGCTAAAGCCGACGGCCACTGAGGTCGCATCATTCGCGGCGGCACTCGTGTGGAGCGCAAAACCGAAGCCGGTCAGCGAGACCTTTGTCGGCCCCTGATTGGGGGTGAGCAATCCGTTGAAGGATCGAAGGAGGACGGCCGAGTTCGGTTGATTGAGGTCGGTGTCCACCCCACCGTTGGTTGCCTCGTCGATAAAAAATGTCGGCCCGAGGGTGGTGGTGACATTCCCAACCTGGATCGTCGCCGCACGAAGCGAGGCCGGGGCCGCCATCACAAGCAACAGGGCCGCCAGAACGCGGAGCGTGGCGCAGAGGGGGAGGCGCATTGCTGATAGGGAGGATGACATCGGACAAATACCAGACAAAAACTATGGTGGTTCGACAGGGTTTGCAACTGATAAATTGAAAAAGAGCTGGCGCCGCATGGGACAGGACCTCCCCGATCGGACAAATCCCGCCCGCTCCGCGCGGGAGCTATAGGGGGCAAGGGCATTCCTGCCCTTGATCGGACGGATCCGCCCGCGCTGCGCGGGCCAAATATCGCGGCTGCGCCGCAGTACGTTTTTCGCGCAGGGCCAGGAATGACCCTGCTCCTTACACTGCAGCCTCGCCCGGGGGCCATAAGGGGCAAGGGCATTCCTGCCCTTGATCGGAGGGATCTGCCCGCGCCGCGCGGGCCAAAAGTCGCGGCTGCGCCGCAGTACGCATTTCGGCCAGGGCCAGG
>JBGTAT010000514.1:0-8866 GCA_041749755.1 Terrimicrobiaceae bacterium
GCCTACTGGACGATCGAGCACGAGGGGCCGCTCCCGGATTGGATTCGCCCCCTGCTCGGCGACCGGATCTTCGGGTGCGACGACTGCCTGGATGCCTGCCCGTGGAACCGCTTTGCCCGGGCCTCGCGCGAGGCGGAGTTCCTCGCCCGCCCGGCCTCGCTGTGGCTGCTTCGGGATTATCTGTCGCTCGGAGAAGAGGCCTTTCTTCAGCTCTTTGAGGGCTCCCCCATCCGGCGCGCAGGCCGCCAGGGGTTCCTGCGCAATGTCTGCACCGCCCTGGGAAATATCGGGGAGGAGGACGACCTGCCTTCCCTCGCGCGCGCTGCGGCGGATGCTGACCCGGTCATCTCGGAGCATGCCGCTTGGGCGATCCGCCAGATTGAGGGTCGGAGGGGGAACACCCCTCAGCTGCCCTGCTGCTGAACAGGAACAACCGGAAGCGGAAACCGGAGGCGCAGCTCGTGATCGACGCGGACCTCGACGGTGTAGAGCCCATGCTTCTGAAATTGGATCCCTCCAAACACATGCACGTTCGTGGCGTGCGCCTCGAGCGATGGCAGCGAAAACTGCACCTCGCTCTGCGCGATCGGCTGGTCGTCATCCGGATTCAGGATCAGGGATGTCTGCAGGAAGGTTCCGGATCCCCCGCACCAGCGGGTCCAGAGGCACAGCTTGAAGAAACCGATCGGCATCACGGGGGCCGGGATCATGCCGATGATTCCGATCAACGTCTGCTGGCCGCTCGCCTCCTGCCGGACATCCTCGCAGAGCACGCAGGCCTGGAGGTCGGGGATGATGTCGTCCGGCATTTGTTCGCCGCTCAGGCAGGATAGGCGCCGGTCACGTAACGTTCGAGGTCGTTGATCTTGCTCGACTGAGCGAGGATGATCCAGTTGACCAGGTCGCCGATCGAGACCAGCCCGAGCAGCTGACCCCCCGCAAGGACGGGAAGGTGGCGGATGTGATTTTTCGTCATGATCTCGAGGCAGCCTTCGACCGAGTCCTCCGGGGTGACGGTGATGACGTTGCGGGTCATGATATCCATCACCCGGGTCTCGCGGGAGACGCGCCCGTGCAGGATGACCTTGCGCGAGTAGTCACGCTCGGAGACCATTCCCAGCAGGGCCTTGCCATCCATCACGGGCAGGGCCCCGACATTTTTTTCGGCCATGAGCGCGATCGCCTCATAGACGGTCGCGGACGATTCGATCGACCAGAGCTCGTGGCCCTTGGCATCAAGGATCGGGGCGATAGGGGTAGAAATTTCCATAGGTGCTCCTCTCGGTTGTTTACGAGGCAACTCTCGCCTCAAATCCTGCGGGTGGCAAACCCGAATTCGAGCTCATCGGGATGGTGGGACGAAGGCGATCGAGACCGGGATGGTACGGGTTTGCAGCCTGCCCACCGGGGTCAGCGAGCCGTCCGCCGGATTGATCCTGAACGAAGCGAGCACTCCGTCACGCTGCCCGGCCACGACAAGCCACGTGCCACCCGGGTCGATCGAGAACTCGCGGGGGGTATCGACGGTCGACGGCGTATTTCCCACCAGCCGGATCTGGCCGCCGGCGAGAACCTCAAAAATCGAAATGCTATTATGCCCGCGGTTTGAGACGTAGAGCCAGCGTCCGTCCGGGTGGATGGCGATCCCCGACGTTGTGACCCCCTCCCCCGGCGTATTTTCGGGGAGCGTCGGGACGGCTTGGACGTGGCGCAGGGCTCCGCTTTGAGGGTCTCTCTCGAAGACGGAAACCGAGAGGCCCATCTCGTTGTTAACGTAGAGAAAATCCTGCTTCGGGGAAAACACGAGATGCCGGGGACCGTGGCCGGGCGGGACGAATCCTGGCTCGCCGGCCTCGATCGCGCCGGTCACCGCATCGAATCGGAAGACCCGCACCTGGTCGGTTCCCAGGTCGCAGACGTAGGCAAATTTGGCATCCGAGCTCAGGACCGCCGCATGGGCGTAGGGTTTTTTCTGCCGTGTCGGATGCGGGCCGGAGCCGGAAAATGCGACGCTGGCCGACGCCTCGCCGAGCGATCCGTCGGCCAGGACGGGGAAGCTGCTCACACTCCCACTCGAGTAGTTGGAGACCAGCACGTGGCCTTGCTGCGAAGAGACATGGCAGGTCCCCTCCCCGCCAGACGGCCGGGTGTTCCGAAGGACCAACTCGCGCGCATCGCGGATCTGAAATGCCGCTGCAGCACCGGCCGCCTGCTCGCAGGCGGCAAAAAGAAATCGCCCGTCGGCGGAGACATCCAAAAATGAAGGGCTCGGCAGGTCGGCGGCCAGAACCGGATCGGTGAAGGCGCCGGACTCGGAATCAAGGGTGCAGGAAAAAATCCCGGACTCCTTGTCCGGGGCGGAGTACGTGCCGATAAAAAACGGGATCTCGCGGGCGGTCAGCATGGGGAGAAAAAGTGCGGCGGCTATGAGGTGTCGCATGGGCGACCGGAGGATCAGGGGGCAAACTTCCAGAGCCAGACCGCAACAATGCAGGCGAGCGCGACCCGGTACCAGCCGAAGATGTCCATGCTGTGCTTGTTGAGGTAGCCGACCATCCACTTCACCGCGAGCACCGCCGAGACCCAGGCCGCAAGAAAGCCGACCAGCAGCGGAGCGGCCCCGAACGCCTCGAGCATCTCGCGGCCGTGCTTGAGTACGTCGTAGGCGGTGGCAGCGGAGAGCGTCAGGACACCGAGCAGGAAGCTGAACTCAACCGCTGCGGACAGCGACAGGCCGACCATCAGGCCGCCGACAATCGTGATCAGGCTCCGGCTCACCCCCGGCCACATCGCCAGGCACTGGGCGATGCCCACGATGACCGCCATGCGCACGGTCAACGATTCCAACCCGAGCCCGACCCTCTTTTCCCGGCCGGCCCTTTTCTGGAAAAACGAGACCGCCAGGATCGCCAACCCTCCGACAAACCAAGCGGCGACGACCGGCCACAGACCCCACTCCTCGCCTCCGAACAAAAACTTTTTAATTGTCTTCTCGAGGACGAACCCGAGCGCCGCGGCGGGGATGAACGCGGCGAGGATGTTGAGCGCGAGCCGGCGGCCCTCCTCCTGGCGGCCCAGCATGCCGAGCGCCATCTGGCCGACCCGCTGGCGGTAAAGGCCCAGGACGGCGAGGATCGCGCCAGCCTGGATGCAGATCGCGAAGGCGTCGGCCGCATCGCTCGAGGCGATGCCCATCAGGCGCTGCGTGAGAAGGAGGTGACCTGTCGAGCTGACCGGCAGATATTCCGTGAGCCCCTCAACAAGGCCAAGGATCAGCGCCTGAAGGAGGTCCATGGGTCAAGCGCCGTAAATAAAAAACTAGATCGCGTTCTCGCCGACTTCCTCGGTGCGAATCCGGATCGCGTTCTCGATCGGGAGGATGAAAATTTTCCCATCCCCGATCTTGCCGGTTTTTGCTGAGGTCGAGATGGCGGCGATTGCCTTTTCGACGAGCGCGTCGGCGACGACGACTTCGAACTTCACCTTCGGGAGGAAGTCGACCGTGTACTCGCTGCCGCGGTAGATCTCGGTGTGGCCCTTCTGGCGACCGAAGCCCTTCACCTCGGTGACCGTCATGCCTTCGATCCCGATTTCGGCAAGTGCTTCCTTTACGTCTTCCATTTTGAAGGGTTTGATGATGGCCTCGATCTTCTTCATAAGGCATGCATTTAGACCCCGCCCGCGGGCATTTGGCAAGCTTTGATCGTGAAAACACATGAAACCCATCCATTGGCGACGTTCCTACCTCGGCAAGTACCTGCGCCACCTGCCCCGGGTGAAGCACATCCGGGGGACGTGGCTGCACCGGAGGCTCGGCGATCGCCTCTTTCACGGCGAGCTTTGGCATCCGACCCGCAGGCGCTTTGCGGGCGGCATGGCGGTCGGCGCATTCTTCGCCCTCATGCCGGCTCCATTTCAAATGCTGGCCGCCGGGCTGATCGCGTATTTTACCCGCGTGAACGTGCCGGCCGCGATCGCCGCCACCTGGATCAGCAACCCGCTGACATTTGCGCCGTTCGTTTACGCTCAATACCGGCTCGGCTGCCTGATCCTCGGCCATGGGCCGTCCGAGGTGCCCACCCATGACATCATCGAGCTCCTCAAGCAGGCCCCGGTCCCGTTCTTGGTCGGCGCGTTCCCGGCGGCCGCGATCCTCTCGCTGATCGTCTACCCGCTTACGCTTCTGCTCTGGGACTTTTTCACAGCGCGCATCCAAGCCCGCCGCGCTGCGCTGGAGTCTTCGAAACAAGACGCCGGCTGAGCGGGACGCGACTCAACCGGCGATCCGCACCGCGCGCGTCTCGTCGAGCTTGAGCACGCCGGAATCTCCTCCCGGGAGCGCGGCTTTCGCATCGGCGACCCTCTCTCCACGCCACTGCACGCTCCCCCCATCGATCAGCCGGCGGGCGTCGGACCGCGAACGGGCCAACCCAAAACACTGCGCATATGCCTCGACGACGAGGCTCGGAAAATCCCTCGCCGGCCCCGGGACGAAATCGGGCAACTCGGCGGATGCGAGGTCGCGCGAGCTGAAGCGCTTGTTAAACTCGTCGAGCGCGTGGGCGGCCGCGGCCTCGTCGTGAAAGCGGGCTGCAATCCGGCGGGCCAAAGATTTTTTTGCATCCATCGGATGCATGCCGGCCGGGACCGGCTCGTGGAGGAGGATGTCATAATATCGGACCATGAGCTCGTCGCTGATGCTCATGATTTTTCCGAACATCTCGCCCGGCGACTCGTTGAGCGCGACGTAGTTTCCCAGGCTCTTACTCATTTTCTGGCGGCCGTCGAGGCCCCCCAGGATCGGCATCGTCATCGCCACCTGCTGGGGCATGCCCTCCTCGCGCTGCAGGTCGCGGCCGACCATAATGTTAAACAGCTGGTCGGTCCCGCCGAGCTCGACGTCGGCTTTGACCATCACGGAATCCCAGCCCTGCATGATCGGGTACTGGATTTCATGCGCCCGGATCGGCTGCCCCTTGGCGAGCCGCTCACGAAAGTCGTCGCGGACGAGCATCTGCTGGAGGGTGACCCGGCTGTTGAGTTTGATGACTTCATCGAAGCTCATGGCCTCGAACCACTCGCCGTTGAAGACGATCCTCGCGCGCTCGCGGTGCAGGATTTTGAACGCCTGCTCCTGGTAGCTCCTGGCGTTGGACAGCACCTGGTCGTGAGTGAGCTGCGGTCGGGTCACCGAGCGGCCGCTCGGGTCACCGATCATCGCCGTAAAGTCGCCGATGATCAGGATCGCATCGTGGCCGGCATCCTGAAAATCCCTCAGCTTCGAGAGCGCGATGCTGTGGCCAAGATGGATGTCCGGCGCGGTCGGATCGACTCCCAGCTTGATTTTCAGCGGCCGGCCGAGCGCGAGCTTGGCGGCGAGCTCGGCCTCGCTGTGGACCTTCGCGCAGCCCCGGGTGAGATCAGATAGCATGGACATCACCGGGGTTTGTTGAGCAATTCCCGCACTTCGTCAATCGTCATCTTGTCGTTAATCTTTTCGGAAATCCCGCTCACCGATCCCTGCGCCGCCGGCGAGGGGATGAACTCGCGCACCGGCACAACCGGAGATCCGTAGTTCACCGATTTGGTTGCGTCGTAAAACCCGACCGCCTCCGCCTTTTTCACCGGCACCACTCGGTCCGCATTGACGAGCGCGGACTTGGTCAGCAGCGAGGCGGCGGCGGTGTCATAAACCTTGCCTCCAAGCCAAGGGTTTTTGATGCCGAGAAACGACCGGGTGTAGGCAAAGTCCTTGATGTAGGCATCGCGCACGCCGCCATACGAGTCCTTGGACTCGCTGGCTTTCCTCAAAGCGACGGAGCTGCCTTCGGCAAAGGATTTTGTCTGAAGCGGGTTGCCCAGTTCCATGTCCGGCTTCAAAACCCGGTCCATTAGCTTCCGCTCCTGGACCTGAGAAATCCCGGTCGCGGCGGTCCCCGCGAGGAGGAGCGCGACCCAGAAGCACCGGAGTCCACAGGAATTTATTCTCACGTCATCCATATCCCTACATCGAAACCCTTCGTCCCGCGACAGGAAAAAGGGGTCCGCGTGGGGGCGAAACCTACCAAACCCGGTCGAGCCCGCGGCGCACGCCGTCGAAGAGCTGGTCGATCTCGGCGCGCGTGATGATCAGGGGCGGAGCCATGGCGATCAGATCCCGGATGCCCCGAACGATCACGCCCTCCTCGCGCATGAGGTTTGAAGCCCGCGCGCCCAGCGTGTTCGGGACGTGGTCGGTCCCGGGCTTTGGCACCAGCTCGACGGCCCCGATGAGCGCGGTGCCACGAATTTCCGACACCGCCGGGTGTCCGGCCAGACCGTGCAGCTTCTCCTGAAAATACGGACCGACATCGTCGCGCACGCGAGGGATGAGCTGGAGGGATTCGATCGTCTCGAGGTTGGCGAGCGCGGCAGCCGCGCATGTCGGGTGTCCGGAATATGTGAACCCGTGCGCAAAGTACCCGCCGCCAAAAAGCGCCTCGGAGATCTCGTCGCTGATCATCGTCGCCCCCATCGGGAGGTAGCCGCTGGTCAGGCCCTTCGCGAGCGTCATGATGTCGGGATCCAGGTCCCAGAGCGTGCTCGCAAACCAGTCGCCCAACCTTCCGAAGGCGGTGATCACCTCGTCGGCCACAAACAAGATCTCATTTTTTCGCAGGAGCTCGCGAAGCTCCGCGAGGTAGCCGTCGGGCGGCGGGATCACGCCGCCAGCGCCCTGCACGGGCTCGACAAACATCGCCGCAATCGTGCCCGCCCCTTCGCGCGCGATGATCCGGGCCGTCTCCTCCAGGCACCATTTCCCGTACGCCGCATGATCCATCGGGGACTGCGCCCCGTAGGCGTGCGGCCCGGGGACATGCACGAACCCCGGAAGCGGAAGGTCGAACGGTTCGTAGCAGGTCGGCAGCCCGGTCATGCTCGTCGTCGCCAGCGTCACCCCATGGTAGGCAAATGTCCGGGACAGAATCTTTGATTTCTGCGATTGCCCGCGCAGCTTGTAGTACCCGCGAATCGCCTTCAGAGCGGTCTCGTTCGCCTCGGAACCGGAATTCGAAAAGATGCTCCGGTTGAGCCGCGCAGGCGCCCTCCGGCCCAAGAACCCGGCCACCCGGATCGCCGCCTCCGTCGTGCTGTTAAAAAAGGACGGGTAGTACGGGAGCTCCTCCATCTGGCGGTGCACCGCATCAACAATCGCCGCGCAGTTGTATCCCACGTTCACACACCACAGCCCGGCCAAACCATCCAGCAGCCGGCACCCGTCCTGGTCGATCAAGAAGCACCCGTCGCCGCCCTTGATAATGTGCGTGCCGACCCCGTGCATATCCCGGTGGTGCGTGAAGGGATGAATATGGTGGCTGCGGTCCAGTTCGCGAAGTTCGTCCACCGACATCGGAGAGCTCATGAATGGGATCCTAACACCGTCGGCTCATTTTTCCAAGCCCGGCCGATAAAAGAAAATGCGAAACCCCGAAAAAGATACAGCCCGCCGCAGCGAATGCTGCAACGGGCTGTTGTTCCCCCCAGAACAATCTTCAATGAAAAGGAAATTAGAGGTCGGGGAAGAAATGGCAAATATTTTTTTCAAAAAAATATGATGTTTTGTTATTTTGTTCTTTTTGAGAACTTTACGAATATATTTTTATGACCACATCACGTCATTTGTGAGCATGGCATCTCCATCGAAGTGAAAAAATGCGCGGAATGTATTGCCGGCGATGACCCCGGGGAGCCAGTGGATATCATCCGCCCACATGTCGTGGTAGGGGATGGCGTTGAGCGGGGTCCATCGGGGGACGGCTTCGTCGGTTTCAATCGCCTCACCGAGGCAGTCGCTGGCGACGAAGACCGTGCAGTGGAGGGCGTAGCCATCGGCAAATTGGAAGTGCAGTTCGCCGCGCTGTTCGACCCCGAGCGGTGTCACGCCGAGTTCCTCTTGGGTTTCGCGGATCGCAGCGGCAAGCGCGGATTCGCCGGGTTCGATCCGGCCGCCCGGGGCATTGATTTTTCCGGCCCCGAGGCCCCGCTTCTTGAGGATGAGAAGGATCTCGCCGCCGCGGATGACAAAGCAGAGCGTCGCACGTTCGGTCGGCTGCCAGGTTTTCCAGAATTCAGACATGGGGCCACCCTAGGCGGAAATTCTGCTCCGGCCAACATGATATCGGTCTTCTCAAAGCTGGGAACTTGGGGTAGACCTCGCCAGGTATGAAGGAGCACGCACTGTGAAAAAGAGCGCCTGGGACGCATGGATTGCCGTCTCCGTGATCGTTTGCAGCATCGTGCTTTTTGTCGCGCTCGCGCTCGGTCTCAGCGGCGGATTTTTTCCGCCCGGAGGGCGGGAGGTGACGGTCCGTTTTCCCGATATCACGGGAGTTGGGGTAAGCTCGCAGGTCCGGTATGGCGGTGCCCGGGCTGGGGTCATTTCGCGCGTCCGGATACTGACCGTGGCCGAGCGGGCGACAGATCCTACCAACCTCGTCGAGATCACGCTCCACCTGACCCCGGAGGTCCCGGCCATCACGAAGGCTGCCCAGGTCAGCATCGCGTCCGACACCCTGCTCAGCGATAAGTTTGTCCTTCTCCAGGACGATCCGGCCACCGGGGTGGCGATCGGGCCGGAGACCGTCTTGCAGGGGATTCCGCCCACCACGTTCGACCGCCTGACCCGGAGCCTGGACAGTACGCTCGAAGGTTTTCGTAAGCTGCTCGGCGGGGGAACGGAGGACCGCGCGAATAACGTGCTCACGCGGATCCATGCGCTCGTCGGCCAGACCGAGGGAGTGCTGAATGACCTGCAGCCGGTCGTGAAGGAGGCAGGCGCCGCGGTCGGGGATGCCCGCCTCACGCTGACCGATGCCCGCGCTGCCGC
>JBGTAT010000515.1:0-3767 GCA_041749755.1 Terrimicrobiaceae bacterium
CTGGCATGGGCCGCGCTGGGCGCATGCTGGGCGGCAATCGTTCTGCTCCGGGCCACCACGCCGGACGTTCCGAGCGGCAACCAGCCCTTCGACCGCGAGGCGTTTCTGGCGCGAACCGCAGCCATCGAGTGCTTCGTCGCAACCGACCAGCTCCCCGAAGAGAACGAAGACGCCCGACTCGATGAACCCCTCCGCATCGAATCCATTTTCCGGATGCCCAAGGCAACGCCTGAGGCCTCACGGCCAACCACGTAAAACAAAACCATAAGATATGAAATGTCCCAAATGCCATCAGCGCGTTGCGCCTTTTAAGTCCTGGCTGCTCTGGCCCGGCCCAACAAAAGAATGCCGGAACTGCCATGCAGCCGTGCGGTATGTCGGCTTTTACCTGCAGGTGATGCTGCACTTTGTGATTGGGATTCCCGTTGTTTTTGCCTTGGGCGCGATGGTTGTCTCGCACACGATTCCGGTCTGGCTGACTGCGGTGATCTTCCTTGGCATCCTTGTGACCACCGCAGTGGTGCTGCCATGGCACTTTGGCCGTTACGAGGAATGTGAGCGGCGAAATGGATGGACAAAAGGGCTGCTGCCCGCCGCCATCGCCCTCGTTACCCTGATCACCCTGTTCTATTCATGGACAAACTGGTGGGGCGCAAGAAAGCTCAGCGCCGCCCTGGCCGTCCTTCGGGAAAAGAACGAGCCCACGCGATTCGAAGAACTCCTGCCGCCCCCGGTGCCCGATGCCGACAACGTCGCCACCACACCGGTTTTTCAGGAGCTGTTTGTTTCTGAGAAAGATGCGCGTCTTGGAAAGTTGGAAATACCTTGGAAAAAAATCGCTGGCAAACCGGAGGCGGGCGAGAGCACGATCCATTTCACAGCAAGGTTCTTGGATCCCGATTTCAAGGGCGACGATCAAGCGGCAGGGGAATTGGTTTTAAAGAGTCTTGCCCCCTCCGCCCCGCTGCTTGAGGAAGTCGCCCAAGCGGTCCGCCGACCGGGGGTTTGTTGGCCGCTGGAATATGAGAAAAGTTTCGAGATGCCCCTGCCCCACCTTTCAGCGATGGCGAATACCTCCAAGGTCCTCCAAGGACGGGCTCAGGCCGAAACGGCGGCCAACCGCCCGGACAATGCCTTTAAAGATGTCCAGACGCTTTTTGCTCTGGCACGCGCCGCTGGGTCCGGCGGTTTCCTCATTTCGCTACTCGTCGAAGCCAGCATCCTGGACCGGACATCTCAGGTAATCAGCGATGGGTTAGACCGCCGCGCATGGACGGACGCTCAATTGGCGGACCTCTCCAGCGAACTCTCCCGCACCGATCTGATGGCACGCCTTCCCGATGCTCTCCGCGGGGAAAGAGCGTCATTTTTCCAAATTCATCTCAAAAGGCATCCCGAGGTTCTTCTGCTCGTTCAGTCTTCCGACACTGGAGAATCAAAGAATCCTACCGCCCTCCGTGCCGCAGCGACACTCTGGCCCGAAGGATGGCTCAATGAAGATAAAGCCAGATACATCAGCACCATCCAGCGATACATCGATGCTGTGAACCACCCCAAGGAACTTCCGACAACCCTCGCGGACATTGAGGCTGCGCGTTCCGGTTCCTCCGCATGGAATAAGATCCGGAATCCCTTATCTTACCTGGCGATGCCGGCTATTCTTGGCGTAGCCAAGAGAATCACAGCCACCCAGACAATCCTCCACAGCCTTGCTACCGCCTGCGCGGTCGAGCGCTATCGCATGGCCCACGGTCGCCTGCCCGCAACCCTTGAAGACCTCGTGCCGGCCTTCCTGCCATCGGTCCCCGCAGACCCGCTCACCGGCGAGCCTCTCCATTACAAGATCTCCGACACCGGCTCGGTCCTGATCTACGGCACCGGCTGGAACCAGAAGGATGATGCCGGCTCCGGCGTCACAGCCATCGGCGGCCTCTCCACCAAAACTAGGGATCAACCCGACTGGGGGGTGGCTCTGAACTTATAATGCACGAGCTCCCGCCGATGGATTCTCGGCGGGATCTAACAATTCGAGAGGCTCGCCCGGAAACATTTTTTGAAAGCTCTTTTGGTAACGGGAAGCCACCGCCGTCTCTCCCATGAGACCGCAAAAAGAAATCAACTCCCGATAGGCCTCCCGCTCCTCAGGATAATGTCGAAGAATCATTTTGTACTGGTCCAAAGACTCGGAATACCGCATCTGCCGGACGTAAAGGCGGGCGAGATTATAGGAAAGCACGGGCTTATTGAAGGTATCGGAAGGCAGGATGATATTTGTAAACAGGCGACTAAACCACTCACAAACCGGGATGACGATTTCTGGAGAAAGCAGGAGGACCGCGCCAATCAGAGCTGCAAAGCCAAGAATAAGTGGCCCGGCCGCGCCAAGGCCACTCAATGTGAGGGCCAGTTTAAAAGCTCGAAAGCAGGCGTAGAGTAACGCAAATGCAGCAAGCCAGCGGAGAACGGGCAAAAAGCGTTTCCTAGCGGCTCCAATCCATCACAAGGCAGGCGATTTGTCTATTCGTCGCGGTCGCGCCGACCGGGCACATGCGCAGAAATTGAAAAATGGCCTCCGGGAATCGCGCTCTTCCAAAATGGAGCCTCGGCATCCTGCCGATCTTTGAGCCCGACCAGGGTCTCTGCGGCGTCCCGCCCGTGTGGGCGTTGGTTTGGCTGCCAGTCTCCAAACAGGCGAGACGCCTGTTCTCCCTGCTCTTTGCAACTTTCGGGCCCCATGGCTACCGGATTTGCCCGGTCCCGCGGATGAGGTATTTGTAGGAGGTGAGCTCCTCGAGCGCCATCGGCCCGCGGGCATGGAGCTTGTCGGTGCTGATCCCGATCTCGGCCCCGAACCCGAACTCCCCGCCGTCGGTGAACCGGGTCGAAGCATTCCAATACACGGTCGCGGAATCCACGCTTTGAAGGAATTGCTCTGCGGCCGCCGGGTCGTCGGTCACGATCGCGTCGCTGTGGTGCGAGCCGAACGTTTCGATGTGGGCGACCGCATCGTCCAGGCAGTCAACGACCCCGACCGAGAGGATGAGGTCAAGGTACTCGGTCCGCCACGACTGCGCGTCGGCCTCGCGAAGCTTCGGGTAGCCGAGGCCGGCCAGGTGGCGGAACGCCTCGGGGTCGGCGCGCATCTCGACCCCGGCATCCTGAAAGGCAGGGGCCGCGACCGCAAAAAACTTCGCAGCGACCTCACGGTGAACGAGGAGTGTCTCCATGGCATTGCAAACCCCCGGCCGCTGGCACTTGGCATTGATTGCGATGTTGCGGGCCATCTCGCAATCCGCCGCGCGGTCGACATAGACATGGCAGATCCCGTCGTAGTGTTTGATGACCGGCATGCGGGCATGGGTGACCACGTTTTCGATGAGCGAATGCCCGCCGCGGGGGATGATAAGGTCCATGAACTGATCCATCTGGGCCATGATCCTGACCGCCTCGCGGTCGGTCGTGGGGATGAGCTGGACAGCGTGATCGGGCAGGCCGGCCGGTCCGCCGCCCGCCTGGAGGGCCTCGGCGATGGCGAGGTTGGAGGAGATGGCCTCCGATCCGCCGCGCAGGATCACCGCATTGCCGGTCTTGAGGCAGAGGACCGCCGCGTCGCTGGTCACGTTCGGCCGCGACTCGTAGATGATCCCGATTACGCCGATCGGGGTCCGGATCTTGGTGATGCGGATGCCGTTCGGGCGGGTCCAATCCCGGAGGACCTCGCCGACCGGATCGGCCAGGTCGGCAACCTGGCGGATGCCGTCGGCCAT
>JBGTAT010000516.1:0-11783 GCA_041749755.1 Terrimicrobiaceae bacterium
GCCGCATGATCGCCTCCGTCCGGGCCAGGCCGAAAAGCGTGGAGGCGGCCGACGTCGCCCCGGAGAGCGACCGCGAGCTGCCGGTGAGAGCGGTCGAGCCGACCGCCGCCATGATGCCGAGGACGGCGATGACAACAAGGAGCTCGATGAGCGAGAAGGCGCTAGGCTTTGTTAGGGGAGTTTTCATGGTGTTTTTGGGTTGGAGGAAGCCGAGAGGTTCGGCAGTTCGATGGACTCGACGATGCGGCGGACAGTCGGAAGTTCGGAAGGAGGCACGGGAGGAACAACGATGACCATCGTTCTAAGGATCGGGCTAAACGCCCAGTTGTTCGAGAAGACGAGCGTCTGCGGCGACCGGGCCAGCAGATACAGCTGCACGAACAGCGTGGTCCCCTTTTTCTGCTGCGTGGCGTCTATCACCTTGTCCGAATTTGCGGGCACCTTGGTGGGGGAAGTCCCGAGGAGTGCTCCGAGATCTTCGTTCAGGCGGTTGAGCACGCGGTAAGAGCCTCCAGGAAAAACCTCCAGGCTGTCATCGAGCACCTCGACCTTGCCGCCCGGGGAAAAGATCAGGAGCGGCAGGCGGCCCCCGGAGGAAATCTCTGCGGTCCCCGCCGGAATTCGCTTCGCGGTTCCATCCGGAAGTTTTTCCATCCGGTAAAATGCCAGGCTGGCCCCTGCGGGCCTGGGGAGGAATGGCGAGCGGGAATCCTCGGTGACCGGCAGCGGAACATCCTTGTTCCCGTTGGAATAAAACAGATCCTCGCCGGCATAGCCCAGCCCGAGGGTCCGAAAGGCGAGGGGTTGCTTTCCTGCCGCCGGCTCCTGCGCGTGCGCGGCAAAGCCAAGCAGAAGGAAAAACACCGAGGTGGCAACGGTCCTGTTCATTTTTTGGAAACCTCCGAATCCGTTAGCCGGTAGAGCACGAGCTTCTTCGGGCTGCCTCCGCGGACATCCAGGAGCGCGAGCGTGCGTGTTTTGGGGGAAAGCCCCCAGTTGTTTGAGTGCAGGGTCTCGCCCGATTCCGGATCGATGACCCGGACAAAGGCTGTGGGCCTGCCATGCAGAGAGACATTCGCCTTCTGTCCTCCGGCGATCACATGGCTCGTCTCCCCAACAACAACCTCGACGGGCTTGTCCCCCAAGTTGAAGAAACACAAATCCCCGGGTGGGATCGCATCCAAATCATCCTCCAGGACACGCGCCATCGGTGTCCCGGCCTCCGACATGGTCAGAACGACGAGTAGCGGCTTGTCAGCCTCCGGAAACACAACGGGAAAAACCCTCTTTCCCTGGGCGTCTTCAAACCCGGCCTCCTGATCGCCCCGGTAGGTGTGCAGGCCGGAGCGCCCGCCCTCGGGAATCGTGATCGTCGATGGCTTGGCCTTCGGGCACGTTACAACAAGCGGAGAAAGCCCGGGGGCGACCGCCCGGAATTTGGCGGACACCGTCTCCTCACCGGCCATCGCGGCCAGCGGGATCAACACGAGCAGGATCGAATATATGTTAGATTTCATTGTCATTAAGCCAGCGGAAGGACACGACGCGAAATTTCCGGCCCAGGGCGGCATTGACCGCATTGGCCGAGCCTGTATTGATTTCCGGGTCTTGGGATGCATCGACCCAAACCGGCAGGCGCTGGACGACCGCCTCACACCAAGCCTGCCCCTCCAGGGATCCGCTGCGCGGATTTCTGACCTCCCCATATGTCCTGACGAGAAACGTATCCGAGCGCGCCGACATGCCCGGAGAGATGGCCTGCACGAGGTCCTGCTGCATCAGGTAGCCCGGGATGCCAAGGGCCGTATTCCATGTCTGGCCGGCTCCGTCCTGCATGTTGGCCGTGATCAGGTCAGGCGTCCTTCCGGTCTCCTGCGGGCCGACCGCGTTCACAGCCGCCCCCACCGCTTTGGCCGATGCGTTGATGTCGGGGGTTGTGGCATCGATGGCCGCCTGCAATGCACCGCATCGTGTCAGGGGTCCGGCGCTCCCGAGCCGCCTGTTTAGAAAATCTCCCATCGAGAGAAATGGTCCGCGAAGCTTAACCTGCTCGACGATGCGCACTGCTAATTCCTCCAACTCAGCATCGCTCAGGACGCGGAGCCCCGACCAGGGCTGGTTGGAAGCTGTGAGGCCGGAAGCGCTCCAGAACCTGCTGAAGGGGGTTCCGCCCGAGGTGCTGACAATATCTGCAGACCGGGTGGTCGCATTCCAAAGCCTGGCGCTGTTTCCGGACATGGATGCCAAAAATGCCTTCCAGGCCTGCACCGAGGTGGAGTTGATGTTGAAGGCGCCGTCCATCATCACATTGGCCGCGGCTTTATCCACATTCCGGAGGTCCGCCATGGCGGGCAGTTGGCCGTTCCGTGAGACCGGTTTGATGCGTGCATTCAGGAACGGTTTGCCGGGATCGGTCAAAACCGCACCCGCATTTGCAGCATTAAAACTTGTCCAGGCTGCCGGGTATGTCGTGCCGGGCGCATTGAGCGCCTGGGGAGGGATGGTGGAAAAATAGAAGCGGTCGAAGAGCGCCTCGTTGGCCAGGAAACTGTCATCCAGAAACAATTTCATGTTGGGGATTCCTGCCCCGGCGGTTCCCAGGGCAATGCTCAAGGCGTTTCTGTCTGTGGCCATGATCGGGGAAGCGAGAGACCCCCCCACAAATCCGGACCCCATCACGAACTGCTGATACACCCCGATCGATTGGAAAAAGATGGCGGGCATGTGCATGAACTGGCCAAGTGACAACATGGGGATGGATGGCACGTCCCGCAGGACGCGACGGGTCCCCGGGGCATTCACGCCGGCGCTTTGCGCGCCGACGGACGTTTCCCAAAAGGTGCCCGATGGGGCGATCTGAACATCGGTCTCGCCATTCTGGTAGAGTGTCCCCAGAGGGCTCAGATATACCTCCTGCCAGACATGGGAAAAATTATCATCGAGTGGAGAAATCGTTCCTGCATTGCCGCTGAATATCGGCACACTCGTTCCCGCATTGCTGTAGGTCTTGGTGCTGGAGGAGCCGAGCAAACCCTTCAGCCGGACGTAGAACCCGATGATTCGGCGCGGGGCAATATCCATTTGCTGGATTTGCAGGGAGGACCATGAGGTCGTGGTGGCGGCAATATCCCATCCACCGCTAGCATTGACGCGAACGCTTCCATCCGACCATGGCCACTTCAGGCCGGTGGGGTTCAAAAAAGTGTCCACGTTTTGACAGCGCAAGCGCCGATCGCTCAGCGACACGGCAACCGTGGACGTGCCGTCCGCGGTTCCAAGAAACCCCGGCAAATCACAGAACTGCGAAAAATCTGCGGACATCGAGGGGTTGCTCACCAGATCGGTGAAATTGATCGCATTCAGCGGGTCGGCCTTGGGCTGCTCGGCATCCAATGCGAAGACCCGGGTTTCACCGGGTTCCAGCGTGGCACAATCCCCAAGCTTCGTTTTTAAAACCAGCCGTCCGGCACTGGCCTGATTCAGAACCACCGGCGCGAGCGCCGTCCCGCCGACGGTTACCGTGATCGAAGCCGGCGACCCTGCCGTGGCAAATGCTCCGACGTTGCGCTGGAATTGATACGTCGAATAATTCAGCCGCACGCTGTAGGGATTCCAAAGCACGAGCTGTGGATAATAGTGGATTCGCAACTTCCACGTGCCCGCGACCTGGTAGCTGGAGAGGGCAATGTCCACCCGGTAAGCCACCGGCACGGGCATCATGCTTCCTAATTTGGACTTGTCCGCGACGGCCAGGTTCAAGACATAGGCTCGCGGGGAGGAACTCCCGGGCAGGGTCGCGGGATTTCCCGCGCTGGTCGGGGTCAGCGGAGACCCATTTACAGCCAACCCGGGGGGCAAGGGCATCTGCGCCTTGTAGCTGTTGTAAAATCCATAGAGAGAAAACCAATGCAGCCCGTCGGTGGATGGGCTCGCGCCGGTGTCCACGGCGGGGACCGTCACCCCGGCTGACGTTGACGAGCGATAGACCATGTTAGCCCCAAACCCAAAAGCCGCCGTTAGCGTGTTGAACGCCGTGCCATTCTCAAAGGCTGCGGTGAGATCTTTTTTTAATCCCCCGCGCCGGACGTCAGCAAGCACGCCTGCTCCGTGAGTCGTTGCGTCTGCGGCAAATGCGGCTGCATTGGTGCCGAGAAGGCTGCTCGCGGCCAGGCCGGCGACATTCTGCAGCGACGCAAGGGTTGAGACCTTGTCCAATCCGGCCGAGGGTGCCAACGCCCGAAGATCGGCCGTATTGGACGACCCGAGCAACCCCTTTCCTGCATGGTTGGCCTGCGGGGCCAAAAGGTGCATCTGGTTTTCCGGAATCGTGGATGCCCCAAGCGTCGGCGACGTCTGGGTCACCTTCGCCTTCACCCCCTCATCGCTCACCCAGTACCCATACGCCCCATTTGTGCTGGTGCCTTGAACGACGGGCACAAGCGGGACGATGACGTTTGTCCGCGTTCCACCATATCCAGCAGCGAGCGCCACCGCATCCCGCGCCGCCCCATTGGTCGTCCCCGCAAAGGTGAGAGGATTTGCGTTTGTGCCCGAGACCAGCCAGGCCGCGTTTGTTCCGATCTGGGATTTGGTGGGCGTGATACTGCCCAGGCTCACCTGGCGCTGCGGGCTCGCGCCGACATCCAGTTGGTTGGTCCCCGTTTTCCAGATCCCGGTCCAATACGGCTGATTCACCCCGGTCACATTGGTCGTGGCCGGCGTGTCGTCCAAAATCTCCGCGCGGGCCGAGATCCTCTGGTCCGGACCCGCCTCGGATTGCAGCCGCCCCACCGCCAGATCCAAGGCAAAAAGCGCATGGCCCCGCGCCTGCTCGATCTTTGCGGAATTGGAGGCCGCCCGGCGCTCCACCTGCGCCATCATGCTTGCAACAACAACCAACACCGTTGCCAAGGCGACGATCAGCAGGACCGTGACAAGGACGAACCCATTTTTCAATGGGGGTCTCTGGAATGAGGTCCTTGGGGGAAAAGATGGCATCGGTGGATTCGAGGGGCTGGGAATAGAATGAAAGTAACACCAAAATAAAAAATAGCAATAAATTTTCTTGATGTTGCAATAGATTGCTATACTGCTATCGATAGTTTGCGATATTTCCCTGTGAGAATGATCCCCCCTATCAACAATTTGGAGGCCATGAGGGCCCGATGAAGCTGACCGACATATCCGGTCGGCTGGGGCTGTCGGTCTCCACGGTATCCCGGGCTCTGAGGAATGCCGAGGGGGTGGACACCCAGACGCGAAGCCGCGTTTTGGCCGAGGCCGCGCGGGCCGGATACCGAGGGGCGGCCCGCCATCACCTGGCGCGGGGAGGGAAAACCCGGACCGTCCTGGTGCTTTCGCGAAACGATTCCGGCTCGATGGCCTACGATGCGATGGCCGGCATGAGCCAGGCGGCCATCGAGCTCAACGTCTCGATTTTGACGCACCAGGCTCCTCAAGATTTTCCGGAGAGCATTTTGAATCCGAAGTTGCAGCCGCCGGCCATGCGGGTCGGGCAGCTGGACGGCATCGTTTTGTTGAATGAGTGGCCGGAGGCGGTCGTGGCGGAGCTGCAGCAGATTCATCCGATTGTCTCGATGCTTTTTGACTATCAGGAATGCGATGTGGTGGGCGTGGATGAGGTGCACGGAATGAAAGCCCTCGCCAGCCACCTCGGGGCGTCGGGATCCGGGCGCGTCGGGTACTTCGGGATCTGCCAGGGATCAACCATTTACAGCCGGCTGCATGGGGCCTTCAGATCCCTGCGATCCGGCCTGGGCGAGCCGCCCAGCCCTATTGCCTCAAGTGGCATGGGCATCCTGCCCATGCGAAATGGCCAACTTCCGGTCGTCGAGGTTCCGCCGAACAGGGATTCCGCAGACATCGCCGCCACCCGGGAAGAGCTGGCGCGCCAAATCCGAAGCGGCGTGGATTCGTGGATCTGCCCGGATGTTCCGTGCGCCGAGCTCCTGAGAGAATGCGCCGCGACGTCCGGGACCGATGTGGCCGACCGTTTGCGCGTCGCCGTTTTTCACCCCTCCGGCCGCCAGGCCGCCCATGCGCTGCGATGGACCTCCCTGGAAGTTCCTGGCGAGGAGCTTGGCATCGCTGCTGTAAGGAGGCTTTTGCACCGTATGGAACACCCCTCGGAATCGGTCCGCCGGATTTTGCTGAAGGCCGCGCTTGCGGCCGGCGAGCCCGCATCCCCGCCAAACCTCCCCTGACCCCACATCCTTCCTAAAAAAATGAACGCCATCTCGAAATTCCTCCCTGTGAAATTATTCCTCTTCCTCCTCCTCGGTGCGCTGACCTCCCACGCCGCAGACCTGCCCACGCAGAAAATGAGTTCCACCGCGCTGGCCGCCGTTCCCTTTGATGCGACCGGAGGGTTTTTGGCCCCGCTGGGGGAGACGATTGTGGCTGCCGGGTCGGATGGCGGCCCGCTCACGCTCTGGACGATGTCCGGGAGCGGCGAGAGCAAGGCATGGCAAAACTCCGGGGTGCCTGCACCGCAGTTTGCAGCCGCCGCAAAGTGGGGCGACAAATGGATCATCGTCGGTGGAGTCCAGGACGGTAAGCCGACCGGCGCGGTCTCTCTCTTGGAAATCTCCGGCGGGAAACCTGCCCTGCGCCCGCTTCGGGAGCTGCCCCATCCGCTTGCCGGAGCCGGAGCCGCGGTCATTGGGGATAAGCTGCATGTGTTTGGCGGGGCCACCTCGACGACCCCTCCTGCCCTCCGCAAGGACCTCTGGATCCTGGATTTGAAAAATCCTGCGGAGTGGGCGGCCGGCCCGGCATTCCCTGGAGAATCCCGGGCGTTTTTTGCGGCAACCGAACAATATGGAATGCTCTCCGTGTTTGGCGGACTCAATGAAAAGCTGCAGATTTTGCCGGAGACATGGGTTTTCCGCCCGGTCCCCCTGGAAGGCACCCAAGACTCAGGCTGGAAGCGCCTGAGCGACCTGCCGGAGCCTTCGGCGCGCGGGGTTGCCCTGCCGATCGGCCAGGCGCAGATCGTCCTGATCGGAGGGGAAACCGGCCCGTCTCCCGCCAGCCTGCTCGACCCTTCCCCCGGCCCCCAGACCGGCAATCGCCCGCTCCTCTTCCATACGCTCACCGATGCCTGGTGCGCGTTTGAGGCAGTTCCAGGAATCAGCCTGCCCGCGGCCGCGCGCATCGCTTCCAAGATGCTGGTCATCGGCCGCGCCGCCGACGGCTCGAATGCGGCCAGCGAGCTCGAGGTCAAACGCACGGTCCGCAATTTGGCCTGGCCGGACTACGTGGTGATCGTGGCCTACTTCGCCTTCATCTCGTGGATCGGCTGGTATTTCTCCCGCAAGCAGGAGTCCAGCGCGGAGTTTTCGCTCGGCAACCGCAAGGTCCTCTGGTGGGCGGCGGGGATCAGCATGTTTGCCACGGGAGCTTCAGCCATCAGCTTCATGGCAATTCCGGCCCTCGCCTTTGCAACGAACCTGGTCTGGCTCTTTCCGCTGGTTATCATGATCCCTGCGTATTTTGTGACCGCCTACCTGGTGTTTCCTCTGCTGCGGAGAATGGAGATCACCTCGACGTACGAGTACCTGGAGAGGCGGTTCAACCGGACCCTGCGGATCATCGCCAGCCTGCAGTGCATCTTCTTCCAGACGTTTGCGCGCGCCAGCGTCGTGCTCGTGCTGCCGGCGCTCGCGATCTCCTCGGTCACCGGCATTAACGTGTTCCTCAGCGTCCTCCTGATGGGGATCATCACCACGATCTATACGGCGATCGGCGGATTCGACGCGGTCATTTGGACCGAGGTCTTCCAGGGCTTGCTCAAATTTATCGCGCCGATCGTCATGATCGCGATCTGCATCGCCAACCTCCCGGGCGGGATCGGAGAATTTTTTACCACCAGCGTCACGTACCGGAAATTTGATTTTCTTTTGGTGACATGGGACATTGTTGTCCCGGCCTTCTGGCTTCTGCTTCTCGGAACATTCCTGACGGCCACGGTTGCAACCGCCGGCGATCAGCCGATCATCCAGCGAATCTTCTCCGCCCCCCTGCATGAGGTCCGCCGGGTGAACGCGATGAGCACGGCCTGCGGGATCCTCATCGGCATCATCGTGAATGTCATGGGGCTCGCCATTTTTGCCTACTTCCGCGCCCACCCCGAAAAATTTGATCCGAACGCGCAGAACGACCAGATCGTCCCGCTCTTTGTGACCCAGGCGATGCCGGTCGGGGTTGCGGGCATGGTCATCGCCGCCATTTTTGCATCGGCCATGGCGACGGTCGCCAGCGCTATGAACAGCGTGGCTACCATCTTTACAGAGGATTTCTATATGAAGTTCCGCCCGCACGCCACCGACCGTCAGCGTCTCTTTACGCTCAAGACGACTTCCTACGTGGTGGGTGCCATCGGCACGGCCATGGCGCTTCTTCTCGCAGCGCAAAACCTCAAGTCCATGATGATTGTCTGGAGTCAGCTGAGCGCCCTCCTTGGCGGCGGCATTGTGGGCGTTTACACGCTGGGCATGTTTACAAAACGCGCCAATGGGTTCGGAGCCATCGGCGGGGCGATCATCAGCATCATCGTCACCCTCCTGGTCAAGCTCTACACTCCGATCCACTGGGCCGCCTATCTGCCTATCGCCATCTTTACGTGCATCGTGGCCGGCTACCTGCTGAGCCTTGTCGCCCCGCAGCGCAAAGACCTGGCCGGCCTGACCGTCTTCACTCCCGCAGCCAAATGAAACGAATCGACATCGCCATGGTCGGCCTGAACTGGGGCGACGCAATTATCCGGGAGCAGATCCTTCAGGGTCCCGCCTCGGAATACTTCCGGCTCGCTGCCGTCTGCGCTACGGATAAGGACCGCGTGGATGCGTGCGCCGGGGCCTACGGGGTGAAAGGGTATTATCGTCTGGAAGACCTCCTCGCAGACCGGAGCTTCCCCGCCGTCTGCCTGATGACCGGCCCCTTCGGCCGCGCCGCCCTCATCGAGCAAATCGTGGAGGCCGGCAAGCATGTCATGACAACCAAGCCGGTCGAGGTCGATCCCGGCGCCGCCCTCAAAGCCCTCGAGCTCGCCAAATCCCTCGGGCGCGTCGTCCACCTGAATTCCCCGACGCCCGTCCCGTCACCCGACCTCGCGCAGATCCTCCAATGGCGCAAGGACCTCGCGCTCGGCCGGCCGATCGCCGCCCGCGCAGACATCTGGGCCAGCTATCGCGAAGCCGCCGACGGACGGTGGTATGATGACCCGGAAAAATGCCCGGTCGCACCGATCTTTCGCCTCGGGATCTACCTGATCAACGACCTGATCCGGCTCATCGGAAAGCCGGTCGCCGTCAGCGTCATGAGCTCGCGCCTGCTCACCGGCCGGCCGACCCCCGACAACGCCCAGATCGGCCTCCTGTTTGAAAATGGGTCGATCGCAAACATCTTCTCGTCGTTCTGCGTGAACGACGCCCAGTGGTGGCTGAGCTCGCTGACCCTCAACCACGAAAACGGGACGGTGTACCGGAACGTGGGGCCGACCCTGCACGGCTCCCCGCGTACGCGCCCCGAGCTCTCGGTCGTGGTCAACCGCGACGGTGCGCCCTACACCCTTAGGGCCGTCGCTGAAGGGAGCACGGAGGATTACCAATGGGGGGCCTTCCGCAAGGCCATCCTCGGCGAACCGCTCGATGGCGAACTCTCAGCAGAAGAAACCGTCCTCGCGCTCCAGGTGATCCGCGCCATGGCGCTCGCAGAAAAATCCGGAAGGACCGAAAAAATCCAGCCCTTGTACGCTGGATAACACGGAAAGCAAACCTGGGGTCGGTAGTGAATGGCGCTAAGCCCCGAATGGGGCTGCATCCCAAACTGCCCTTAGGTTAGATGCCATTTAGAGCATTTTAAAAAATAGTGTGGCCGTCACTTAGGTCCTGTTGATCCGCAGATTTCGCAGATTACACAGATGGAAAGCTGCCTTTGCCTGAACCCTTCGACACTCATATGGCGATCTCTTCTCTCCCAGAAAATCTGCGTTTATCTGCGCAATCTGCGGATACGACTTTACTTAAACCGCTCTAGAACTACCCCCTTTTTCGAAAAGATTCGTTATGAGTTTGCTTCTGGTTGCATGGAGGAGGTTCTCAAGTATACGATTGTATTTCATGTGGTTTCAAAATCGCTCCAAGACAACATCCGCTAGATCCGGAATCTCCCGCCGCGACGTTCTTCGTCTTTCGCTTGCAGGGTCCGCGTCCTTACTCATTTCTCCTCTGTCGGTCGGGCGCAGCTACGCCGCCGGGCCGAACTCCGATGACAAAAATATTCCGTACTCGCCGGTCAAGCTCGACCCCCGGGTGATCGGCGCATTGGCGAAGATTCCTCACTCAGTTTTGCTCTACGACTTGGAGGAGGTTGAAAATTGCTATCGCAATTTTACTCAGACCGACCCGGATGCCGAGGTCCACTACGCGGTAAAATGCGCTCCGAATTCCCGCGTCTTGTCGCGCCTTGTCCGGCTCGGGAGTGGATTCGATGTCGCTTCCCAGGTCGAGGTTGATTTGGCGTTGGATGCTGGTGCCGATCCGGCCAAATGCATTTACTCCAACACTTGTAAATTTCCTGAGGACGTTAGCTACGCTTATTCAAAGGGCATTCGAGCGTTTCTCGCGGATTCGGAATATGAAGTGCGGCTTCATGCTAAAAACGCCCCAGGCTCCAAGCTCTACGTGCGTCTGCTCGTGGACAATAAGGAGGCAGCGCACCCGCTGGGAGAGAAATTTGGCACCACGCCCGAGAAAGCCAAGGAGCTTCTTCGTCTCGGGAAGACGCTTGGGCTTGTGCCATACGGCACGCATTTTCACGTTGGAACGCAGTGCTATAGCGCCAAGGCTTGGGAAACGCCGACTCGGCAAGCCGCCTCTATTTTTCGTGATTTAAGGAAGGAAGGTATCACTCTTGAGCTTTTCGATATTGGCGGCGGTTTTCCGGTCCAGTATCTGGGCCGAAAGGTTCCCTCCAACGCTGAAGTCCTTCAGGTTGTGCGCTCGGTTTTGAAGGAAGAGTTGGGTGATGCTCCAGTGACACTCGCAGTTGAACCGGGACGCGGGCTTGTCGGCTCGGCGGCGTTGATGAGCACACGGGTCATGCTGCGCGCCGAACGTCCCGACGCCGAGTGGCTGCATCTGGATGTGGGCGTTTACCATGGCTTGTCTGATGCTCCCGACGGCATTCGATATGCAATCAATGCCATCGATCGCAACGGGTCACCGGTTCCTTACACCCTCTGCGGGCCTACTTGCGACAGTGCGGACACCATCAGTACGGGGCAGGAGCTTCCTTCTGATGTCGCTGCAGGAGATTTGCTCATCCTCAACAATGCGGGCGCCTACGCGCAGTGCCTCTTCTCACATTTCAATGGGATCAAACCTCCTGAGATCAAATATCTCGACGATATCATCTAACGACATCGTCGAGCTATTTTCACTCGGCACCTGCAGCCGGCTACCGGCCGGGTGTCGAGGAAAACACCGGCAGCACGATCTTCGAGGGAGTATCCGGCCCGAAGTGAACGTTGATCGTGGCCTTCCGCATTTCCGAGTCCAAGGCCTCTGATTTTCCGGTCTGCAGATTCCGCGAGTAGGTCGGGAACAACGATGCGTGGATATATAGGGCCTGTCCGAAAACAGGGTGGATTTTCAGGAAATTCCAAAAAGTCGATTTTCACCCCCACATATAGATGCGACCCAGGCGTGTTTTTCTCTCGACTCCCCATTTTTCAACGACTTACCAATAAAATACGCACG
>JBGTAT010000517.1:0-5587 GCA_041749755.1 Terrimicrobiaceae bacterium
CGCGAGCTCGCGCTCGCGGGAGCGCCGGGCCTCCATCTTTGCCGGGAGGGCATGCAGTTGCCTTTCGAGCTCCTTTTCCTTCCGGCGGAGATCGTCCGCCTGACGCTCGAGCCGGCGCTCCTCGGCAGTCAGCTTCGTCGGGCGCGGAGATGAAAATCGCGGCATGGTTACTTGGCGACTGAGAGCAGGGACCAGATCCAGATCAGGAGGCCGACCGCAGTCAGAACCTGGATCGGGAGCGTGAATGCAAACCCGCTCTTCAACCAATATGAAAATCCGCGCTCCTCGTACATCGCATAGTCGCCTTCGAACGAACCCTGCGCATGCGGTTCGGCTGGCGCCTCCGGCGAGATCTTGGCCTGCGCTTTCGTATACTCGGCCCGGGCGTCCTCGACCGAGCTGATCGCTTTGCTCAGCTCGCGCGGCAGCTCGTTGCTGCTCCACATTTTTGAGTTGATCGATTCGAGGTGGCGAAGGTGCTGGGTGAACGAGTTGTAAATCGTGTGGAGCTGCTCGAGGCGCTTCTGCGTCTCCTCGACCTCGCGTTGAACGACGACGAGCGAGCGGGTCAGTCGGTCGAGCATCTCGGCGCGTCCGGTGTCGAGCTCATCCTGCCGGCGCTTGAGTTCCTCGAGCCGCTGCTTTTCCTTCTCGATCTGTTCCTGCTTCTGCTTCAGGCTCTCGAGCTCGGCTCGGACCTGCTGGACTTTGTCACCCAGCTCGCCAGGCGCATCCTCGTCAAGGTCAAGGTACGGGTCGGATTCTTTGTTGTAATCTGCGGGCATGAAAATGGATGGAGTTCGCCTACTTGTATCGTCCGCCGCCAGGAATTCCAGCGAAAACCTGCCGCTCCGGCGCTTTGATACAATCAGGGCGCCAGGACCGCGCGGACCCGCTGGATCCCATCCAGCGAAAGTGCGGCGGAAATCGCCCCGGCCGCCTCGGCGGCGGGAAGCGGGCCGGCAAATACAAGGGAGGCGGTGCCGTCGCGTAAACCGGATTTTTCGGCTGTCCCTCGCGGGATGCCCGGACGGGTTTTCAGCTGTCCGCGCAGCTTGCTGAGGGCGATCGATTCCTCAAAGAGCGAGGCGGGCTGGGTGGCCGCATTCCTTTTGACGAGCAGTGTCGAGTCGGAAATCTGGAGCACGACGAGGCCTTGGGGGAGAAAGTCCGCGACGCGGGCGGCCGGCGGTTCGGGCGCCCTCACGGTTTCTTGAGTGGCCGGCGGGGCAGCCAGGGCGGACGCTTCGCGAACCGGCTGCGGGGCGGGGGCCCGGGAAACGGGCGCAGCAGGAGCCGGGGCTGCCAACGGTTGATCCGGCAATGGAATTTTCGGGCCCGGTGCCTGACGTGCCGAAACGCAGCCGGCCAGAGCACAGGCCATGGAAATGACCAGTACGCGGACAGGGAATTCCTGAACCATGCGGGAAGGCATGTGGGAACTCATAAAATCTTTATCCCGTCTGCGCCGGGGCTATTCCGGCGCTTGGAAAGATATGGCATCGAGCACCGCCAAAACGGCGCGCCTTACGACTTATAACGCAGGCGCTTCTTGTGGCGGTTTTCTTTCATGCGCTTGCGGCGCTTGTGCTTCGCGATTTTCGCTTTTCTTGTCTTCTTTAATGAACCCATGGGATTGCGGGACTGCTAGTAAACGACTTTGTTGAGAGGATATTCGATGATCCCCTCGGCCCCGAGCGATTTCAGCTGCGGAACGATCTCGCGGACGATTTTCTCTTCGATAACCGTCTCGATGGCGACCCATCCGGGTTGTGCCAAGGGCGAAACTGTAGGATTCCTCAAGGACGGCAGCGCCTCAAGCAAATTCTTCAGACTTTTTTCGGGCAGGTTCATTTTGAGGCCGACAAGGTCGCGCGCGGCGAGAGCTCCCTTGAGCAGGAGCGCGAGGGTCTCGATCTTTTTGCGCTTCCAGGGATCCTTCCAGGCGCCGTGGCAGGCGAACAGGGCAGGGTACGATTCCATGAGCGTATCGACGATGCGGAGCTTGTTGGCGCGCAGCGATGACCCGGTCTCGGTGATATCGACGATGGCATCGACCAGATCCGGGACCTTCACCTCGGTGGCCCCCCAGGAAAATTCGACCTCCGCGCGAACCCCGGCCTTTTCAAAAAACCGTTTTGTGATCCCGACCGCCTCTGTGGCGACGCGTTTTCCTTCGAGGTCCTTGACCGTGCGGATCGGCGAGTCTTCGGGGACGACGAGGACCCATCGGGTCGGGTTCGAGCTTACCTTGCTGTAGGGGAGGGGGTTCACCTCGTGGATGTCGGAGGCGTTTTCTTCCACCCAATCCCGGCCGGTGATCCCGCAGTCCAGGTAGCCGTGCTCGATATAGCGGCTGATCTCCTGAGCTCGCAGCAGGCGGATCCGCATTTCCGGATCGTCCACCGATGGACGGTACGAGCGGTTCGAACCAGAAATTTTGAAGCCGGCCTTGGCAAAGAGAGAAATGGTCGGCTCCATCAGGCTTCCCGACGGGAGGCCGACCGTGAGTGTGTGTTCATCCATGAGAGCCGGGCAGGGTACACGGAATCCCCGGCGCTTGGCATGAAAAAAATTTCCAGGTTCGCGGAGTGGTGCATCTCCGCACATTCCAAAAACGGGCCCCGCCTCGGGAAATCTTGTTTGGAGTTCCGCCTTTAGGCGGTGCTCTTTTGGTCTGCCACCTCACTCGACCGCCGCCTAACCACGTGGCCGTGGGAGCGGCCCGGGGAGATCTTGCGAAGCAAGACCCCACAGGGGCGACACGAGCGGGAGCGAGGGAGTCAACGCGGGACTCCGAACCCGGAAGTCCTCCGCCTGGCATGCTTGCAACTATTGGGCATGCGCTTTTCGTGGAACTCGTGATCTTGACAATGCGCCCGGTTCGCGGACTGGTGGTCGTTATGGCGATGCTGCTGGCAACTGTTGGAGGGGGGATCCGGCTCGCTGCCATTTTGAGCGCGGGCCTCTTGGGGCTGCTACTGCTTTTTTTGGGAATGCCACCTGCCTGGGCGTCGGATGCCTGGCGGGTTGCGCTGCCGGGGTGGGAGTACGAGTTCCCGCGCGATCACGCGAGCCATGCCGGGTTCCAGACCGAGTGGTGGTACTTCACGGGAAACCTGCGCGCGGCCGACGGCCGCGAACTCGGATACCAGCTCACGTTTTTTCGCCAAGGCGTGCGCCCGCCGGGGGAGAGTCCGTCCGAAAGCCGGTTTGTGATCGACGACATCAAGTTCGCGCATTTTGCGATCACCGAGGTCACGGACGGGCGGTTCCATTCGTTCCAGCAGCTTTCCCGCGGGGCGTACGGAGAGGCCGGATTTTCTCCGGGCGAGCGGGTCGCCTGGATTGGTGGCTGGAGCTGCGAGCGCACCGGGCTTCATGATTTCCGCCTGCGAGCCGGCGAGGGAGACCTCGCGCTGGAGCTCGAGCTGAAGTCCCTCAAGGAACCCGTCATCCACGGCCGCGACGGAGTGAGCCCGAAAGCGGCTGGCGCCGGGCGGGCCTCGCATTATTATTCCCTCACCCGGCTGGCGACCCGGGGAACGATTACGATTGGGGGCGTTGCTTCCGAGGTCGAGGGCCTGACGTGGTTCGACCATGAGTGGGCGACCAACCAGCTCGCCCCGGACCAGAAAGGCTGGGATTGGTTTAGCCTCCATTTTTCGGATGGGACCGAGTTGATGCTATTCCAGATCCGCACCGACGCGGGCGGGCGAAGCCCGACATCTTCGGGCACGTTTGTTTTTGAGGACGGAGCCGCCCGGAAAATTGATGCTCAAGAATTCGAGCTTGAGCCGCTCCGCTGGTGGCGGAGTCCGGAGACCGGCGGCAGCTACCCGGTGGCGTGGCGGCTGGAGTGTCCGTCGCTCGACCTCAGCCTGGATATTGAGGCGCGGCTCGATGCGCAGGAGTTGGCAGCCAAGCCGTTTGCTTACTGGGAGGGGTCGGTGAAGGCGAACGGGTTTCGCGCGGGGAAGCCGATCCAAGCCACGGGATACCTGGAGATGACCGGCTACGCCGGGCGGATCGTCGGCCTCCAGGCGGCCGAACCTCCCGCTGTTGACGAGCCCCCCTCCAGTGGCAGATAGTCCTTTCCCATGGCCGTCATCGGAATCACAGGAAGCATCGCGTCGGGAAAATCGACGTTTCGCAACCTGCTGGCGGTCCGGCTGACGGCCGGCACGCTGGATGCCGACCTGATCGCGCGAAGTCTTTTGGAACATGATCCCGATGTGAGGAGGCGGGTTGTTGCCGGGATCTCGCGTGACGCCTACCATGAGGACGGCACGGCAAACCGGCTCGAGCTCCGCCGGATCATTTATAGCGACCCGTCAGTGAAGGTGCGCCTGGAGGCGATCCTGCACCCGCTCGTTCGCGAGGCCTGGATTTCGGCCGCCGACCTGGCCCGCGCGGAGGCCCGCCACCTGCTGGTCGATATCCCGCTCCTCTTCGAGACCCATGCGGAGGGGCACTTCGATCGCGTCATCACCGTCGCCTGCTCGGATCAGGTTCAGGATGCCCGCCTGCTGGCGCGCGGGCTGGATCGCGAACTGGCACGAAACATCGTGAAGACCCAGATGCCGGTTCCGGAAAAGATGGCCCGCTCCACGCAGGTCGTCTGGAACGATGGCTCCCTTGCGGCCTTGGACGCCCAGGCCCAGGCGTTCGCGGGGGTGCTCCAGCGGGATTCCCTGGTTGCGCAGGGCCGCGCAAACGGATAGACCGTTGGCCATGGGCATCAATTCTGCGGATCTCTCAAAAGGACGGCTTTGGTATTTTCTCGGAGGGGGGCTCTCCGCCCTGATCGGCCTCCTGGCCATTCTGCGTCCGGGTCTGGCTTCGGTCGCCATCGAGCAGTTTCTTGGGGCATTCCTCATTGTCAGCGGGGTGGTCCTGCTCGGGTCGGCGATCATGGGGAAGGCCCCCAAGCACCGGCTCCTGGACCTGTTTTCGTCGGCATTGCGGCTCATCGTGGGCGTCCTGCTGATCGTCAAAGCCCTAAACGGCTTGCTGGCGCTCACGGTTGTCATGGCCTCGATTTTTATCGCCGAGGGGATTTTCGGAACGCTTTTTGCCTTTCGGTATCGCGGAAAAAATCCGGCGTGGATCTGGATTTTTCTCAACGGCCTTGTGGCGTTCATTCTCGGCGGGATGCTGCTGGCGCAGTTTCCCTCCGATGCCGCCTGGGCGCTCGGGCTGCTCTTTGGCATCAACAGCGTGTGCTTGGGGGCCTCATTGATCCTCTTCGCCCTCGCAATGGGCCGGAGTGAAGAGGCCTAGCCGCGCGCGCTCGCGCGGCCCAATAAAAAAGTTACAAATCCGGTGGACGAACCCGTCTCTGTCGGGGAACACTGGCGGAATGGAGCCGCGAAAATACAGCACCGGGACGAAGGGACGGATCAAGATGCACAGCGACCTGTGCAAAGAATTTATCCGGGCAAACACGTCGTTCAACCTAGCTGTCGAGTTTATCGGCTCGCTCGACCCGGAGCGCGACGACACCGCATGGCAGCGGTTTCAGACGCCCTCCGACATCCTGCCCGAGCTTCAGGCCTGGCTGGGCGGCGACGCGACCGCCCCAGCC
>JBGTAT010000518.1:0-2428 GCA_041749755.1 Terrimicrobiaceae bacterium
CGTCGGCACCGCGTCCGTCCGCCCCTCCGCCAAAGCCGGCTGCCAAGCGGCTGAGCTTCGGCGAGCAGCGCGAGCTCGACGGCATGGAGCAGGCGATCCTGGATGCCGAGGCCGACGTGACCAGCTGGGAGGAAAAGCTCAACGACCCGGCGTTTTATGCGGCTCGCGCCAGCGAGGCTCCCGCGGCGGTCAAAAGCCTGGAGGCGGCGAAATCCCATGTCGCCAGGCTCTATGCCCGCTGGGAAGAATTGGCAGCAAGAGTTTGAACATTCGCATCCGTGTGATGTCTCACCTCGTAACTAAAGTTATGAAAAACTACTACCAGAAGATCAACCGGAGCAAATATTCCCTTGGCGACCTGGTCTCGATCGTCGGGTCCTGCGCGCGCGACAGCAAGGAGACGCTCGCCGCCCTCGTCGACCTCTTCGAGAGCGGACGTGTCCTGGTCAACACCCACGGGCAGCTCAAGCGGGTAAAAGTCGCGGTCGCAAGACACTAGCGCAGGCCGCGAGCAGAGCAGATTTCCATCCCCCGGCCGGCTCGTCCTCGGACGAACCGGCCGGGGGATTTTTTGTTGCCGAGCAAGCTTGATGGCGGCCGTTCGCTCGGCTTCCATGGGGCCAAGTGAGTGTGATCCACTGCGAAAGCCTGACGTGCGAACGGCCGAACTGGAATTCCAAGGGACCCGGAAGGGTTTGTGGTTTTTCCTCGGATTTTGACGCCGGCGAATTTGTCGGGTTCTGCGGGCCTGACGGCTGCGGGAAGGGGCTTCTCCTCAACGTGATCGGGATGCTGGAGAAGGCGGATTCCGGGCGACTGGTTCTTCTGGATCACGACGCGGCAGAATTCTCCGACGAGGATGCCGCGACGTTTCGCAACGAGGCCTGCGGGTTCCTTTTCGGACACCCGTACCTGCTGCCCTCGTTCACCGTGGCGGAGAATGTGGCCATGCCGCTTTTCCGGATCTGCGGGGGCGAGGCCCGCGAGGCCCGCGAGCGCACCCGGCAGGTCCTCGAATTCGCCGGGATCGGACACCTCGAAACCGCGCGCGCCGGGAATTTGGATCCTTCCTTCCGCTGGCGCGCCGCCTTTGCGCGGGCTCTGGTCCACGAGCCCCGGGTTTTGATTGCCATCTCCCCGCCGGATCCCGGGCTTCTGCCCCTCGCTAAGCTCGCCGCAGAGAAATCCGGGATCACTGTCCTGTGGTCGGGGGAACGTGAATGTTTGCTGCCATTCGCCGACCGGGTGATCGCGCTCGAAAACGGCCGGGCTTTGCACCCATGATCGCACTCGCCCCCGCCTCGTCCGCCCGCGCGTCGCACCTGGCATTTGCCCTCCTCTGCCTCCCGGCCCAGCGCCGCCGGGATGCCCTCATCTTTTTTCGCTTCTGCCGGGCTGTGGATGACATTGCTGACGAGGGCGAAGCTCCGGCATCCGAGCGTGAAAGGGAGCTGGACGCGTGGCGCGAGGCGATCGAGGGGGGGAGACTCCCGGACGAGCTTGAGGACGTCGTGACCCGAAATGCCATCGACCGATCGCTCCTAGCCGAGATCGTCCGGGGCTGCGCCCAGGATGTTGGCCCTGTTCGCATCCGGACGTTTGAGGAACTCGAGCGCTACTGCTGGCGGGTGGCCTGCGCGGTCGGGTTGGTCTCGATCCGGATCTTCGGCTGCCGCGACCCGCACAGCGAGGCCTACGCCGAGCACCTCGGCCACGCGCTCCAGCTGACAAATATCCTTCGCGATGTCGGCGATGATGCCAGGCTCGGAAGGATCTACCTCCCCGCCGAGGAAATGGAGCGGTTTCAGGTCGGCGAGGGCGAAATTTTAGGCCGGTGTCCGGGCCCCGGATTTGTGCCGCTCCTGCGTTCGGTCGCCGGCCGCGCGCGGAGCCGGTTCGAAGCGGCAATCCCGCCCGCCCCGGACCGCCGGGCGCTGCTTCCCTCGGAAATCATGCGCTCGCTCTACCTCCAAATCCTCACCCGCCTGGAGGCCGAAGACTTCCCGGTTTTCGAACGCCGCATCCGGCTCGGAGGGGCAGAGAAGATCGCGATCGCCCTAAAGACTGTTTTTGGAGGTAGGAGGGCCGACGAAATGTCCAAGGGGCGCATCTCCGGAAGTTGCAAATAGCAGGGAGAACAGGCGTCTCGCCTGTTTGGAGACTGGCTTTCGCTGCCAAAGCAACGCCCACACGAGCGGACGCCCATGCTTGCTGGGGTCCTGTCGCTCCGGTTGCAACTTTCGGGCGCCCTGTCCAAGGCATAATCCTTTACCTAGCCTGCTTTACCTATATAGGGCCTGTCCGAAAACAGGGTGGATTTTCAGGAAATTCCAAAAAGTCGATTTTCACCCCCACATATAGATGCGACCCAGGCGTGTTTTTCTCTCGACTCCCCATTTTTCAACGACTTACCAATAAAATACGCACG
>JBGTAT010000519.1:0-2797 GCA_041749755.1 Terrimicrobiaceae bacterium
CGGCCAGGCGGATCAGGTACGCCTCCGCGCCGCCGGTCGCAGAATGCCCGCGACGGACGAGCCCGATCTTCACGGCGCTTCCTGCTCGGCTTTCGGCGGGCGGCCGAGGAGTTCCCACATCGCCTCATGCGGGGGCTTGCCTTCGTAGAGGACCGCGTGGATCTGGGAGGTGATCGGGGCTTCGATCCCGTTCTTCTGAGCGCATTCCCAGGCGCTGAGCGCGGTCGGGATTCCCTCCGCGACCATCTGCATCGATGTCTGGATCTCCTCCGGCGAGTCCCCGCGGCCGAGCCGCTCGCCGACCTTCCGGTTCCGGCTGTGCCGGCTGAAACATGTCACCATCAGATCGCCTACCCCGCTGAGCCCGAAAAACGTATCCCGGCGGCCGCCGAGCGCGACCCCGATCCGCATCATCTCGGCGAGCGAGCGGGTTACGAGCCCGGCCTTCGCATTGTCCCCCATGTTGAACCCATCCGAGACGCCGGCCGCGATCGCAAACACGTTTTTGAGCGCGCCGCCGAGCTGGATCCCGTTGACGTCGTCGCTCGTGTACGCGCGAAAACTTGGAAGTGAAAATGCTTTCAGGAGGGGTTCGAGGAGGTCCGGGTGCCGGGAGCCGATCACGCTGGCCGCCGGGATTTTCTGGGCAACCTCCTCGGCATGGTTGGGGCCGGAGAGGACGGCCGTCCGGCATTTCGGCATCGCCTCCGCAATCACGTCGGCCATCAGCTTGCCGGTCCCGTGCTCGATTCCCTTCGTGCAGGAGACGACGATCTGTCCGTCCTTCGGCCCGGGCGAGGAGAGGCGGGCCGCGACCTCACGAGCGGCTTTGGAGGGGGTGACAAAAAGGATGAGGCCTGCATCGAGTGTCTCGGCCAAGTCGCCGGTGGCGTAGACATTTGGGGGCATCCGGACGCCGGGCAGGTAGGCGGAATTTGTCCGCTGAGAGACCAGCTCGTCCACGATTTTCGGGTTGTGGCCCCAGAGGAGGACCTGCCCGCGATGCTCGGCGAGAAGAACCGCTAACGCGGTGCCCCAGCCGCCCGCGCCGATGATACTGATTTTTTTGATCATGGTGTCAATTTCCGCGCCGGCATCAGGGTTTTCGTTCGAACCGCTTTTCGGTCCCGGCAGCCAGCCGCTTGATATTGTCCTTGTGCCGCCAGATCGCAAGCCCGCTCATGAGGGCGGAGATGAGCACGAGGAGCGGGTCGCAACGACCGAAAAACCATGCGTCCGGGCTGCCCCAAAAAAAGAGGAGGAGGGACGCGGTGGGGAGGGTGATGGCCGATCCCAACGAGGCGACCGATACGTATCGCGTTGTGAAAAAAAGGAGGATCCAGACAGCCAGGCCGGACCAGAAGACAGCACCCGGGAAGAGGGTGAGCATGATCCCGGCCGAGGTGGCGATCCCTTTTCCGCCTTTAAAATTGAGCCAGACCGGAAAGCTGTGCCCGATGATCGCGAAGAAGGCGGAGATCACGGCGACGTGGACCGGTTCGGCCCCCTTCCACTGCGGCACTGTTGCCAGGGCGTATCCCGAGAGCACCGCGAGGGCGCCCTTTAGGACATCGCTGGCAAAAACCGCGTAGCCCCACTTTTTTCCCAGCACGCGCAGGGCATTTGTCGCCCCGATGTTCCCGCTGCCCGACCGCTGGAGGTCAACCCCGCACGCGCGCCCGGCAAAGTAGCCGCTCGGAAACGAGCCGATCAGGTAGGCGAGGATGGCAGCGACAAAATAGACGGTCACCCGCCAGAGATCTCCCGCAGAGCGGGACTCCTCAAGAAAAATCCTCGAACTAATTTTTCCCGGTCAACCCGGCGACACGGCCAATTCACGAAACAGGGGGAAACTTCACCATGAAGAGCAGGAAGGACATGAAGGAGGAGAAATAAAGTCCGCTCCTTGGCTTATCTTCAGACTCTTCATGTGCTTCATGGTGTTGTCGAAGCTGCCAAAAATATCGGTGCGATTCGTAATGTATTTCTCATATTGCTGTGGGAGAGAAATTTGCAACGGCCAGTGCAGTGGTCCTGGTGTAGGCCGCCGGGATCAGGAAATTTTGACGAACGGGGGGACCGGGCAGTCGAGGGTATCGGAGATCGCGCGCAGGAACTCGATTTGGGCGTCGTTGACTTCGCCGTCGTGCATGACGGTCGCGCCGCAGGCGGTGAGGACGGTGCGCTTCACATCCGGGGACGCGAGGGCGAGCTTATCGAGCGCCTGATCAAACGCGTGGAGGTCGGTGGACGGCGTGCGCTCGAGCGGAAACGCGGACGGCTTGACGAGGAGCTCCGCGACCCCGGTCCGGAACGCCTCGTTGCGCTGCTCGTCGGATCCCGGCTCCATGTTCGCGAGTGCGGACAGCACGACCCCCGCCTCGGGAAGGAGCGGGATGAGCGTGCGGAATTGGACAGGGGATCCGGTGGCATTCGAAAAATACAGGTCGAGGTGGCGGACCAGGATCTTTTGAAGCGTGTATTCAAAGAGGTGGATTTCGCCATCCGCCTCGACGAGGGATTTTATATTTGCGCGGAACGTCGCGTACTGTTCCGGCGAGAGGTGGCGGAGCGTGGGGATCGCAATATCAACCAGGCCCAGTCGCTGCGCCGAGTTGAGCCCGGCCCGCCGGTCGGCGTGGGCGGCGACCTCCGACCGCATCACCTCATCAGCAGCAAAAATCTCCATCTGGCGGGCCTCCATCGCCGGATCGTCGGAAAGCAGGAGCGAGTAGACGAGCGCGCAGGCCCCATGGAGCTCGCGGGTGGCCGACTTGGAAAACTGCGGGAGTCCGTT
>JBGTAT010000520.1:0-6336 GCA_041749755.1 Terrimicrobiaceae bacterium
CGCCTGCTCGCCGACTCCGCGAATGCCGGCTCCTCGCTCCGCCAGCTCGCCGAGCGGACCGGTTACCAGGCCGACTACCTGAACCGGCGCCACAAACAGACCACCGGGCTCACGCTGCGCCAGCAGCGAAATGTGCTCCGCCTCGACCTCGCCAAGCGGCTCCTCGCAAAGGGAAGTCCCGTGGCCGAGGCCGCCGAGGTGGCTGGCTTCGAGGACCCCAACTACTTCACCCGCTGGTTCAAACGCATGACCGGCCTCCCGCCGGGACGCTATCGGTCACCGGCGCAAATACCCACCGCATAAATGCGGAACTCCGAACAAGATTCCCTAAGGCGGAGCCCGTTTTTGCAACGTTCGGAGATGCTCCCCACACCGGAGACCTGACATTAATTCTGGGAAAATTTTCTGCGGATGCCTAGTTTCTCCGGCCTGATGTCGATCCGGTATTTCAATTCATTTTCCCGCCAGCTGGAGGAATTTGTCCCGCGCGAGCCCGGGGTCGTCCGCCTCTACACGTGCGGGCCGACGGTCTATAACTTTGCGCACATCGGAAATTTCCGAGCCTACGTTTTTGAGGACCTCCTCCAGCGGCACCTCGAATTCCGGGGGTTCCGGGTCGTGCGGGTCATGAACCTCACCGACGTCGATGACAAGACGATCCGCGGCTGCCGGGCCGCCCAGGTCCCGCTCGCCGAGTTCACCCGCCCGTTTAAGGACGCGTTTTTTGAGGATCTCCATACCCTCCGCATCAAGCCGGCCGACCACTTCCCCGAGGCCACCGCGGATACGCACATCGCCCGGATGATCGAGATGATCGGCATCCTGATGGAAAAAGGCCACGCCTACCGGGCGGACGACGGCTCGGTCTATTTCCGCATCCGCTCGTTTCCCCCCTACGGCGGCCTCGCCCACATCGTGCTCGACGAGCTCCAGGCCGGCGTCCGGGTCCGCTCGGATGAATACGAAAAAGAAAATGTCGGCGACTTTGCGCTTTGGAAGGCCTGGGACGAGGCGGATGGCGACGTCGGGTGGCCCAGCCCGTGGGGCCGCGGGCGTCCGGGCTGGCATATCGAGTGCAGCGCGATGGCGACCGGCCTCCTCGGACCCCAGCTCGATATCCACTGCGGCGGCGAGGACAACATCTTCCCCCACCATGAGGCCGAAATCGCCCAGAGCGAATGCGTGACCGGCCTCCCGTTTTCCAAGTATTGGATGCACTGCAAGCACCTCCAGGTCGAAGGCTCAAAAATGGCCAAGAGCGCCGGCAACTTCTTCACCCTGCGCGACCTCATGGAAAAAGGTTGGTCCGGACGCGAGGTCCGCTACGCCCTCCTCTCGGTCAAATACCGCGAACCCCTCAACTTTACGATGGACGGCCTCGCTGGCGCCCGCAGCGCCCTCGCCCGCCTCGACGCCTGGACCACCCGCCTCACCGAAGCCGCCGCACCGGCCACCACATCGACCGACCCCGGACTCCCCCAGCTCGCAGAGTTCGGGGCCGCCCTCGATGACGACCTCAATATCTCCGCCGCCCTCGCTGCTGTCTTCGAAGTGATTCGCGAGACAAATCGGCGATTTGATGAAGATGCATTATCCGCAGAATGCGCGAAGTTTCTTTTGCTTTGGCTCGATGGCGTCAATTCGGTTCTCGCCTTCGAACCCGAAGACGAGCCGATACCGGCGGCAGTCCAGGACCTCCTGGCTCTCCGCGCGGCCGCCCGCCAGGGCAAGGATTGGAAAGACAGCGATTCTCTTCGCGACCAAATCGCCGCCCTCGGATGGATCGTCAAGGACACCAAAGACGGACAAAAACTCACAAAATAATGTTTTCACCCAAAGAATTTTTTGACCTCGACCGGACCGAACACCGCGTCCTCTTTGATAATGTGGAGAGCGCCTGGCAGGCGCTCCCACAAATTGCAGCCTATCTCCAGTTCCGACTGAAGCCTGGAGTTTTAGGAAAAACCATAGGCAAACCATTCATAAGCAACGCAGTATTTATAGGAAAAGGAACCATCATCGAGCAGGGCGCAATGATCAAAGGGCCGGCATGGATCGGTGAGAACTGCGAACTTCGCAATGGGTGCTACATTCGCGAAAACGTCATTATTGGCAATGGCGTCGTGGCTGGGAATTCGTGTGAATTTAAGAACTGCCTGATCTTTGACGAGGCGCAGGTGCCGCACTTCAACTATGTGGGCGATTCGATTTTGGGGTACAAATCGCACCTCGGAGCCGGTGTCATTCTATCCAATGTGAAGCTGGATAAGACGGAGGTGCGGATCACAACAAGCGACGGGATTGTGGCCACGGGGCTGAAAAAACTGGGAGCCATTGTCGGCGACCGGGCCGAAATCGGATGCAACAGCGTGCTGAGTCCGGGTTCTCTGATCGGCAAAGATGCGATCATTTACCCTGGCACCCAGTGGAGGGGGCATTTGCCCGGTGGACATGTCGCCAAACTCCGCCAGGAGTTTTCGGTGATCAAGCGTCGGGAGGGGTGACATGCGGGCGTTTAATGCTAAAGCGCGACGTATTCGCACGACCAGTTCTTTGAAAAAAAGCGACGATTGGTGGTCAGCGCAAAACAGGGGCACAGGCGTCTCGCCTGTTTTCGGAAAACCACGCATGGGCAGGATGCCCATGCCACTTATCCTTACAGTAGTGGGCGTCTCGCCTGTGAAAGACGCCCGCTCGCGCTTACAGCGTCAGTGCCTAAACGGGCGGGACGCCCGTTCTCCATTGTCGCTGCAAAGTCCGACGATTTCCAAGAACTGGTATTAACCGCAGATTAACGCTGCTTTATGAAGATGGAGGAACAGGTAAAGAACCAGCAGCTTTCGCGCTCGATCGGGCTTCTTGCCCTGATCATTTATGGCGTTGGCGACATGATTGGGGCCGGGATCTACGGCACGATTGGCGTCGCTGCCGGCCATATGGGGAACGCCGTCTGGCTCTCGTTCCTTGTCTCCATGGCCGCAGCCCTGCTGACCGGACTTACCTACGCATCCCTCTCCTCACGATATCCATATGCCGCAGGAACCGCATATGTCGCGAAGCGTGCGTTCGGATCGCCCTTTTTGTCCTTTGTCGTTGGTCTGGCGGCGATTGCATCCGGGCTGACCTCGATGGCTGCTGGCGGGCGGGTTTTTGCGGCGACCTTGGGGCCTTCGCTGCCGACGTTTCATCCGCTGGTGCTGACGGGGCTCTTTTTGTTCGGGCTGACCGTAATCAATTTTCGGGGGATCAAGGAATGCGTGTGGGTGAACGTGATTTGCACGGCGATCGAGGTGGGCGGTCTGCTGCTGATCATTTGGATGGCGCTGCCCTATTTTGGGACGGTGAACTACCTGGAGACACCCGGGGGCGTACTGACCCCCGGGCTGGTGATGACCGGGGCGGTTCTGACATTTTTCGCGTTTGTGGGTTTTGAGGACCTTCTGAATTTGGCGGAGGAGGTGAAGGATCCTGAGCGCACGATGCCCCGCGGGATTATCCTGGCGGTCCTCTGCACGACGATCATCTATGTGCTCGTGAGCATTGCTGCCGTCTCGGTCGTCCCGTATGCGCGGCTGGCCGATCCGGCGAACGGGGCCCCGATGGCGCAGATCGCAGGCAAGGCGGCGGTGGGGGTTCCGCCCTGGCTTTTCACCGGAATCACGCTCTTCGCCGTTGCGAACACGGCGCTCATGAATTTCATCATGGGATCACGTCTCGTGTACGGGATGTCCCGCCAGCGGCTCCTGCCCGACTGGCTGGGAGTTGTACATTCCGGAAGAAAGACCCCGCACCGGGCGATCCTGATCCTGGCTCTGATTGTGGGCTTGCTCTCCGTCTCGGGCGGGGTGGCCGACCTCGCCTCCGCCACCAGCCTCCTCCTCCTGCTCGTCTTCGCCCTCATGAACGCCGCCCTGATCCGGCTCAAATGGCACGCGGAGGAACCAAAAGGCCGGTTTGAGGTTCCCACGATTGTCCCCGTCGCCGGATTTCTAATCTGCGCAGCGCTGATCGCGGTCCGGGTCACCAGTTCGGCCGAAGGCTGGAAATCCACGCTCATCGCGGCCGCGATTCTGGCCGTCATTGGCGCACTCTACCTCATCAGCCCGCGCGAGCGGGCGGACGGCTGAACCCGTATTCGGATTTTGCCCGCGAATAAAATCCGTAGGCCAGCCCGACTGCCGCACCCTGCCGGCGGGTGGGTTGCTTGAGGAATCGTATGCATAGCGCGTTGTAAAATTCGCTTTTTGGCGTAGCCTGAGCTCGATCGGATGCTGAATAAAATTGCAGAGTACTTTTCTGACCCCCGGTTTGGCCGGGAGCGGATTTTTTGGGGCATTTCGCTCCCTGCGATTTTGATTGTCCTGCCATTGCTCCTTGTGGTGATGTTTATGGACGAGATCCGCGAGGCCTGGGAGGCGGAGAAACCCGACGCGCGTGGCACATTGGTCACGACCGGCCCGGAGGCGTTGGAGCTCGCAAAGCAGGAGATCCTCCTCGGAAATTCGCGCGAGGCGGAGGGAATTCTGAGGGCGGCGAGCCTCAGAGGCGGCGATCAGGCCGCTGCCGGACGGATGCTTGGGGAGCTCCTCAGAGGGCAGGGAAGATTTAAGGAAGCTGCGGAGGCATTCAGCGCGGCGATTTTGCTGGCCCCGGTCGCGGAGGATTTTTTCCGCCGGGGCCAATGCGCTTTTTCCATCGGCAACCATGAGGAGGCGGGCCGGGATTTTGCCATGGCCGCCGAGCTATCGCCCTCGAACCCGTTGTATTCCAACCGGCACTATCTTTTTCTGATCTCTCGCGGAGAAACGGAGGCCGTGCGAAACCGGATGAATCTTGATATCCAGCTCGGCGTGAAGAACACGATGGATGGATGGGTCGTGGCGGCTGCTGCCGTGGCACTGCAGGAGGACAAAGTGAACACCGCGGCCAACCTCCTCGCGGAGGCGTCCGCTCGCTTCTCGGGCGCGGACCTCGCGGATCTGCTGCAGGCCCCGGCCTTTGATCCCTACCGTCAAATTCCGTCCGTCGCGGCGTTTCTTTTCAGGACCGCCCCGCCGCCCGAGTAGAGCAGGCGAAACTTGGCTGGGCAAATCCGGATCCGGGACGAAGGGATTGTGCCCCCTACCCTTCTGAGTGGCCGGCTTGCTCGAGGAACGCCAGGGCCTTGGTATAGCTTTGGCCCTGGAGAAAATGCAGGAGCCTGGGGTCCGATCCGGGCGGGAGCCCGGCAATTTGATGGAGGAGTTCCTCGTGGGCGGAGCGCAGGGCCGCCAGATGCGAGGCAGCATCACGGTCGCGGTGCGCATGATCCGCAACGACGGCAAGCCGGGTGCGGAGGGCAAGTTCCAATGGCTTGAGATTCATTTGACCTCGTCCGGCAGGTCGCCTTCGGGGACACCGGGAGCCTCGGCGTCCGCCGGCTTTTCAAAGTGGTCGGGTGCCCGATCTGCATCTCCGCTCTCGGAATTGTCGGAATTGTCGGAATTCTGGGCTTCGGTGGCGGGTTCACTTTCTGAAGCGGGCTCTTCAAGGAAGTCCTCGTGGGCTTTGGTTTCGCTGGCGAGCTTCCGGGATTTCCCAAACGTGTCTGCGATCGAATGTTCTGGATGTTCGGCTTCCGCGCGCCCGCTGAACTTGACGCTGACGAGCTTGCTGACCCCGTGCTCCTCCATGGTGACGCCGTAGAGCATGTCGGCGCGGCTGCTCGTCCGCTTGTTGTGGGTGATGACGACGAACTGGCTCTGGGCGATGAATCGGTCGAGGATTTTGACGAACCGGCTGATGTTTGATTCGTCGAGTGGCGCATCCATCTCGTCCAGGACGCAGAACGGGCTGGGCTTGACCATGTAGATGGCGAAGAGGAGCGAGACTGCGGTCATTGTGCGCTCGCCACCCGAGAGGAGGGTCACGCTCTGGAGCTGCTTGCCTGGCGGCTTGGCGATGATCTCGATGCCGGACTCGAGCGGGTCGCTCTCGTCGGTCAGGATCAGGTTCGCGCGGCCCCCGCCGAAAAGCTCGGTGAACATCTCCTGAAAATTCACCCGGATCTTTTCAAACGTCTCGGCGAAGAGGTCCTTCGTCGTGCGGTTGATTTTTGAGATGACCTCCAGAAGTTCGGCCTTTGAGTTGACGAGGTCGGCATTCTGCTTTTCGAGGAAGATGTAGCGCTGCTCGAGCTCCTCAAATTCCTGGATGGCATCGACGTTGACCGGGCCCATGGAATCGACCCGCTCGGTGAGCTCGGAGACGATCTCCGCGATGCGGTCCCAGGGGACGCCGGTCGGCAGCTCTGGGCTGGCGGCATCCGGTGCAACATCCGGCGCGGTCGGCTGGGGC
>JBGTAT010000521.1:0-2853 GCA_041749755.1 Terrimicrobiaceae bacterium
TGCCTTTCTCCAGGAGCGCACGGCGGCCGGTGCCTCCGGCCCGGCCTGGCTGATCTTCGGCGAGCAGCACGCCGCCACCGACTTCCTCTACCGCGAGGAACTTGAGGCCGCGCTCGCCAGCGGCTCGCTCACCAAGCTTACGACCGCGTTCTCGCGCGATCAGGAACAGAAAATTTACGTCCAGCACCGGATGGACGAGGAGGGCGCAGAGATTTTTGCCTGGCTCGAAAAAGGTGCCTTCTTCTACGTGTGCGGCGATGCGGCTCACATGGCGAGGGATGTCGACACGGCCCTGCACCGGATCGTGGAAACGCACGGCAACCAGTCTGCCGAGGAGTCCCGTGCGTATATTGATGCGATGAAAAAAGACAAAAGATACCGGAAGGACGTTTACTGATGTTTCGCAATCCCCTCGCCGGCATCCTGATCCTGATCGGAGGGATCGCCCTCATGGCTCTCAAGTGCTTTCTCCTCCTGCGGGCCGGCTCCCGGCGCCCGCATATTCCGGAGCCTGACGAACCATGAAAAACCCCTTCCACCACGTCCATTTTCTTGGCATCTGCGGGACCGCCATGGGTTCGGTAGCCGCCGCCATGAAGGACCGAGGATTCGAAGTCAGCGGGCAGGATGACAAGGTTTACCCGCCGATGTCCACGTTCCTGGAATCGAAGGGAATCCGGATCATCCCAGGCTTCCGACCGGAGGATATCCCCGCCGCCGATGTCATCGTGGTCGGAAATGCCATGACGCGCGGGAACCCGGCCGTCGAGGCCGTCCTCAACAGGAAGCTCTACTACCTGTCGCTGCCGGAAACCCTGAAACAATTTTTCCTCCGCGGCCGCCACAACCTCGTGGTCACCGGCACGCACGGGAAAACGACGACGACGTCGCTTCTGGCGTGGATCTTTGAATTTGCCGGCCTCGCCCCCGGCTACCTGATCGGCGGGATCCCGGCAAACCTCGGCCAGGGCGCCTGCCTCCGCGATTCGAAACATTTCATCCTGGAGGGCGACGAGTACGACACCGCGTTTTTCGACAAGCGCTCGAAATTCATCCACTACCTCCCCGAGCTCGTGATCGTGAACAACATCGAGTTCGACCACGCGGACATCTACCACGACCTCGAAGAGATCAAGACGAGCTTCCGCCGCCTGCTCAACATCGTTCCCTCCGAGGGCATGGTTCTGCTCAACGGCGACGACCCGAACTGCCTGGACGTCGCGAAGACCTGCCCGGCTCCGGTCGTCGAGGTCGGGTTCTCGCCGAACGCGGCAAACCGGATCACCCAGATCGCACATGGCGCGGACGGATCGTCGTTCCAGCTTTTCGGAGAAAAGTTTGAGATCCCGATGTCGGGAGATTTTAACATCCGCAACGCGGCGATGGCCGCCTCCGCCGCGCACTACTACGGGGTCCCCCCCGCGACGATCCGCGAGGCGCTCGCCCGGTTCGAAGGCATCAAGCGCCGCCAGGAGGTCCGGGGCACCGTTCGCGGGATTACGATCATCGACGACTTTGGGCACCACCCGACGGCCATCCGCGAAACCCTTACCGGCCTCGCCGCCAAGTTTTCCGGGTCGCGGATCTGGGCGATCTTCGAACCGCGATCGAATACCACCCGTCGCGCGGTCTTCCAGCACGACCTCCCCGCCGCCTTCGCTTCGGCGGATGGGGTCTTCATCGCCAAGGTTGCCCGCCTCGACCAGCTGCCGGAAAACGAGCGGCTCAACCCGGAGCAGGTCGTCGCCGATATCGCCGCCTCCGGCAGGCCCGCATTCTACGAGCCGACTGCGGACGATATCGTCGACCGTCTCAAACCGCTCGCGCGATCCGGTGACGTCGTCGCCGTCTTCTCGAATGGCGGGTTTGACGGGATCCATCAAAAATTGCTCGACCGCCTCTGAGCCCGGGCGGGGCCCGGCGGACTGACACATGGATAAATACCGTCCGCCTCAACCTCGCGTCGTCCTCCTCATCGACGGGGAGTGTGCGCTCTGCAACCGCCTCGCCAAATTCGTGATCCGGCGAGATCCGGAGGCCCGGATCGCGTTCGCTGCCCTCAGCTCCCCGCGCGCGCTCGACGAGCTTCGCCAGCGCGGTCTTCCTCCGCCCCCGCCCGGGACGTTTGTCCTGCTCGATGGCAACCGGGCTGCCTTCCGAAGCGAAGCTGCCCTCCAGCTTGCCGCCATGCTCCCCCCGCCCTGGAAATGGCTCGCCATCCTGCGCGCCATCCCGGCCCCACTTCGCGACCCGGTCTACTCGCTCATCGCCCGCCTCCGCTACAGGATTTTCGGCAGGACCGAAAATTGCGCGCTCCTGACCCCGGAAGAACGCGCCCGTTTTCTCCCATAAGCATTTCCAGGAAATCCCCGGGCTGATGGTCATCCCATTCCCTGAAGCCTGATCAGCCGCCGGCGGAGACCCGCAGAACTTCGAGCCGGTCGCCGTCCTGAAGCCGGGCGGTCTCCCACTCGCTGCGGGTGAGGGCTTTTCCGTTCTGCTCGATGAGGAGGAGGGCGGGAGGGAGGGCGATCTCGGCGACCATCGCGGCGACGGTTTCGGCCGAGATCCCGCGCGGCGAGCTGTTCAGGAAAACCGTGATCATGCCGCCCCCAGGATCCCGGCGTCCCAGTCCTTCCAGACCGGTTCGAGCCCCTGCCGCTGGAGCGAGCATTTCATGTCGTGGGCGGACCGTTCGTCGGAGATCACGAACTGCTCGGTCGCGGGGCCGGTGCCGCTTTCGGGCACTGGCTTTCCGCGTACGGTGAGGTGGACGGCCTCGCGGCCCTGGCCGGTGTAGCCGCCGGGTTCGGTGTGGCTTCCGGCGCTCATCATCGTCACGCCCAGCGGAGC
>JBGTAT010000522.1:0-4045 GCA_041749755.1 Terrimicrobiaceae bacterium
AATTTGAGGAAATCTACCGGCCCGGCCGCCCGCTCCCGATGCGGCTTCCGGAGGACAGCGGCGCGCTGCGCCTGCTCCAGCGAATCCGCGACGAGGCCCACCGCACCGCAAACGGCTACCACAGCCTCCTGCTCAAGCGCCGGGTCCGCGAGAGCTTGCTCGACGACATCCCGGGGATCAGCCAGGCCCGCAAGGTCGCGCTCCTCTCCCGGTTCGGATCGGTCGAGCGCATCCGGAGCGCAACCGCGGAGCAGCTCGCCGAGGTGCAGGGGATCAGTGCCACCCTCGCGGAAGCAATCCTCGAACATCTCGGCGGCAGCAAGGAGGCACCATGAATATCGACGAGGACATCATCATCGCCTGCCCGCAATGCGGGGAGGAATTCGCCATCCAGGTCGACACCTCGGGCGGGCCGTACGAGACGATCGAAGACTGCGCCGTCTGCTGCCGCCCGATGACCGTCGCCGTCCGCTGCACCCCGGGCGAAATCGCCGAGGTCTCGGTCGAGGCGTGCTGAGCCGAAAACAGAGGCCCGCGAATCATGCGAATCCGCGCGAATAGGAAGGACTTGCCGCAGCACAAGACGGGCGGCCTTTCCAGATGCAGACATCCTGACGTGTGAGGAGGAAGGGTTGTGATACCATTTTTACACCGAAAAGGGTCAATTCGACGGACGGCTCGGCGAGCCATCCCTACCGTTAGGTGGTAGGGCGGTTTCGCCGAAACCGCCGTGATATTCTACTCTTTGCACAGTATGTTTGGTATGAGATGACCAATTCCCACCCCCTCATGTGATTTGCGTTCATTGGCTTGAATCGCGGGCAAAATCCGATCCCATGCAGAAGCGAACCCACACGGGCTGCAGGCGCCGGCGCGACCGCTATCCCGGCATGACCGCCAGCCCGGGGCAGGCAGCCAGAATTTTCTTGTCGCTCGTGTAGAGCTGAACACCAAGCTCTTCTGCCAAGGCGATGAACTGGCTGTCGTATCCACTGCACCCGGTGCGCCGTGCGACTGAGAGAACTTGGTTTGGAGGAATCTCGTAGGAATTTCCGTCCATCAGGGCCACCGCATCTGCGGCCAGCTCAGAAACCTCCCGCGAGCCCAGCAATCCCTGGCGTTCGTAGGTGCACAGGACATTGAGAAACTCATCCAGCCAAAGATGAGGAGCCACCCAGTCCGAATCCCTTTGTTGAAGACGCCCCACTGCCTCGGATCGCTCCCCGCGAATCAGCAGATAGCCGATCACGTTCGTATCCACCACAATCATGGGCGGTCCTCGTTAGTGGCATTTTCCAGGGAGTGATCATCGATCCAAACCTTCATTCCCTCCCGCCGACTCCTGATCCGGTCCATCAGGGCCACCCTGTCGGACTTGTGAGCGCAGAACTCCTGCTCCAGCGTGAAAAGAATGAGCTTGCTCAGGCTACGACCACTCAATTCCGCCGCCTCGCGAAGTTTTTGGTGCAAGGAATCAGGCACATCTTTGAGTGTTATATTCATGGCACCATTATGGTGCCAATATGAATCCTGTCAACGTCCGGGTCCGATCGGAATGCCACTGCCTTCAGCATTGTGCCTAAAACCGAATACTGTTCACTTTGCAGGACACCGTGGCATGGGCATCCTGCCCATGTACCGAAAAACAATCGCATGGGCAGGATGCCGATGCCACTTAAGTGAACAGCATTGTGCCTAAGCTGGCTTTTTTGTAGACTGAATCGAGAGCTCGCGGAGCTGCTTGAAGTCGACCTCCGACGGCGAGCCGGTCATGAGCTCGACGCCGCGGTTGTTTTTCGGGAACGCGATGACATCCCGGATGCTTTCCGGTCCGTGCAAAGCGGATGCCGGTTCTTGACGGGCTTGAAAAGAAGTGTATTATTTCAAAAGTGCAGTTTGAATACGATCCAGAAAAAAGCGCAAGCAATCTCAAAAAACACGGGATCTGCTTCGAGATCGCAAAAAAGTTGTGGTTGGGGAAAACGGTTGAGGGACCGGCAAAATCTGTTTCCGAGGCCAGGGCATTTGCGATCGGGCGGATCGGCAGGAAATTCTGGACCGTGATCCACACGACCAGAGGAAAAAGAACGCGGATTATCAGCGCGAGAAGGAGCACAAAAAATGAAATCGAATTCTACACAAAAACGGACGAGACCGACGACAGCAGAGAACCTCGAGGAGAAATTTGATGCGGGCGAGGATGTTCTCGACTATTTCGACCTTGATCGGGCGTTCGTGCGGCATGGCGGCGCACGAGCGGGGGCGGGACGAAAGTCGCTCGGAAAAATCCGCAAGCAAGTTCTGCTCTCAGAGGCAATCGTTGCGAAGGTCAACGCAATAGCAGCGAAAAGGCACCTGAGTTTTTCTGCCGCCATCGAGACGGCCTGCCTGTCTCTGCGCTGACCGTCGAGTGAGATCCTGAGGTGAACGAGAAGAGGTTATAGGTCCCGTTCGTAACGGCTGAGGCCATGAAAGGCTACTACTCATGCCGTGAATAAAATGCAAGGAAAGTTCAAGCGGCACGCTGCCGCCGCGAGCTAAGCCGGCTTCTTTGTGGACTGAATCGAGAGCTCGCGGAGCTGTTTAAAATCAACCTCCGATGGCGAGCCGGTCATGAGCTCGACGCCGCGGTTGTTTTTCGGGAACGCGATGACATCCCGGATGCTTTCTGCTCCGGCGATGAGCATGACGAGCCGGTCGAGCCCGAGCGCGATGCCGCCGTGCGGAGGGGCTCCGAACTGGAACGCCTTGAGCATGTGCCCGAACATCGTCTGCTGCTTCTCCTCGTCGACCCCGAGGACGGAAAACATCTTCGCCTGGAGGTCGGGCTCGTGGATCCGGAGGCTCCCGCCACCGATCTCGACCCCGTTGAGGACGACGTCGTAGGCGATGGCCCGGATCTCCCCATAAGCGCCGGATTCCAGGAGCGGGGCGTCTTCAGCTGACGGGCGGGTGAACGGATGGTGAACGGCATTCCACTTCTGCTCCTCCTCGCTCCACGCGAGCAGGGGGAAATCCACAACCCAAAGGAAGTTTTTTTGGTTCGGGTCCGCGACGAGCCCGAGGATGTCGGCGACGCGGAGGCGGACGCGCCCGAGCGTCTCGCACGCGGTCTCCCACTTGTCGGCCCCGAACAGGATGAGGTCGCCCTCGCCGATCGCCAGCCGCTCGGTGAGCGACGCCTTCTCGGCTTCTGTAAAAAATTTGACGATCGGCGACTTCCACTCACCATTCTCGACCTTGATGAACGCGAGCCCTTTGGCACCCGCCTGCTTGGCGATCTCAGTGAGCGCCTCGATCTGGCCGGTTGTGATTTTGGCGAACCCGCGAGCATTGATCGCCTTGACGACCCCGCCCCCGTCGAGTGCCCCGCGGAAGACCTTGAACTGCGAATCCTTGAAGACGTCGCCCAGGTCGGTGATCTCCATTCCGAACCGCGTGTCCGGCTTGTCGCTGCCGAACCGGTCCATCGCCTCGCGCCACGTCAGGCGCGGGAAGGGGGTCGGGATCGTGACCCCGGTCGCCTCCCGGAACACGGACACGAGCAGCTTCTCCATCAGGCCAAGGATGTCATCCTGCGTGACAAACGACGCCTCGACATCGAGCTGGGTAAACTCGGGCTGGCGGTCGGCGCGAAGGTCCTCGTCGCGAAAACAACGCGCGATCTGAAAATATTTTTCGATGCCGGCGACCATGAGGAGCTGCTTGTACTGCTGCGGGGCCTGCGGGAGCGCGTAGAAGCTGCCGGGGGTGAGCCGCGACGGGACCAGGAAATCCCGGGCTCCCTCGGGCGTGCTCTTGGAGAGCACGGGGGTCTCGATCTCGAGGAACCCCTCGGCGTCCATCACGTCGCGGATCGTCTTGATCACGCGGTGGCGGAGCCGGAGGTTCGCGCTCATCTCCGGCCGGCGGAGGTCGAGGTATCGGTAGGTGAGGCGCAGGTCCTCGTTCGAAATCCGCTCGTCGATCGGGAACGGCAGCACTCCGGCCGCATTCAGGATGTCGAGCCCGGTCGCCCCGACCTCGACCGATCCGGTCGCGAGCC
>JBGTAT010000523.1:0-6405 GCA_041749755.1 Terrimicrobiaceae bacterium
CAAGGCGAAACTCGAGTCGATTCAGAAACGACTTTCCGCAAAAGGTGCGGATTTTGCAGCCATTGCCAAAACATCCAGCGATGATCCCGCCAGCGCGGCCCAAGGTGGTGAGATCGGATGGTTGACTGAAAACCAGATCCAGCCGGAGATCCGGACAAAAGTCGCCGCCCTGCCGAAGGGTGCCGTGAGCGACCCCATCCGCCTCGCCGACGGATGGTACGTGGTCAAGGTCCTCGACACGAAAGACCCACACACCGCCACCTTTGAGGAGGTCAAAGACCAACTCGTGCGCCTGCTTCGCAACGAGCGCGCCCGCGCCAACCGCGAGGCCTACATGTCAAAACTCCAGCAGCAGAACCCGGTCGTCCTCGACGAGCTCGCCCTCGACAAACTCATCGAGAAATAAGCGGCTCCTAAAAATGGCGGGGTTTAAGAGACCGGCAACTTCCCGAGCCTGCTTGCGCAGAGGGCTAGGACGGCGAGCGGAACGATGAGCGCCAGCTCGCCGATCCGCAGAAAGAGGAGGCCGTTCAAAACCGCCCCCGCGAGGTAGATGACCCAGACCACGCCATTCCACCATGGGGATTCGCGCGGCTTGTTGGCCTCGCCTGATCCGGCTCCCGCGGCTCTCCTCTGCGGCAAGAGCCACTCGACGAGATCGGTCGTAAAATTCGTGAGGACCCCGGTGATGTACGTCGTCGATGCCTTCGCATGGATTCCCCGTACAGCGGCGCTCTGCAAGCCCATCGCCAGGGCGGCCAGCGCAACAATCGTCAGGCCGATTCCCTGGGGCAGGGCCTGGCCGGCCATCCTCCACACCAGCAGGGCCGCCGCAAGGAGAAGGATTTCCAGGACGAGCACTTTGCCAGCAGCCGAGCCCTCTTGGCGGGGGGCGCATGCCCGAAAGTTGCCAAGAGCAGGGAGAACAGGCGTCTCGCCTGTTTGGAGACTGGCAGCCAAACCAACGCCCACACGGGCGGGACGCCCATGCTCCCTGAGGTCCTGACTCTCCGGTTGCAGCTTTCGGAGATGCGCCCCTTGGCGGGCACCTCTCACCAGAACCCACTCCCCGAGGGCCGCGCCGGCGACATACGAAGCAACGGAAAGTGCGGAGCTCAGCCCGGTCGCAAAATCGCCGCGCGCCAGCGCGGTCGCCAGGAGGATCGTGTTCCCGGTCTGCGCCGCCGTCAGCACGTTGAACCCGAGAATCACAACGGCATCGACCCCGGCCGCGCCAAATGCCAGGAGCAGAACATGCTCCCCCAAGGCGGAGCCCGCTTTTGCAACTTTCGGAGATGCGCCAGCTGGAGGCTCCGGTTGTTTCGACATCTTCCCTTTCATGGATGGTGAGATAGCACCTTTCCAAGAAAAAAGGACCGCAGAATATCGGCAAGATGCCGATGCGAGGTTTCCGCCAACTGGAGCCTACACGAGCGCCTCTGCCCGGGGCCGTTCCTTTTTGCTGAGCGCCCGGCGGAGTTTGGTGAGAGCGATATTTTGGAGCTGGCGGATCCGCTCGCGCGTGACCCCGAACTTTTCGCCCACCTCCTCGAGGGTTTTTGGCTTTTTCCCATCGAGGCCGAACCGTGCGTTGATGATCCGGCGCTCGCGGTCGTCGAGCACGTCGAGGAGGTCGCCCACCTCGTCGCGCAGGTCCTTGTCGCGGAGCATCTCAAACGGATCTTGCGCCTCAGAGTCGCCGACCAGATCGCCAAACTGCGTCGAGTCGTCGTCGCCGATCGGCTGGTCGAGCGATGTCGGCCGGATGGCGGCGCTCTTGAGCGCGGTCACTTTGGCCGCCGAGAGGCCGATCTCCTCGGCGAGCTCGTCATCGGATGGCTCGCGGCCAAGCTCCTCGGTCATCTGGGTCGATACCCGCCGGATCTTCGCAATTTTGTCGACGAGGTGGACTGGAAGACGGATCGTCTTGCTCTGGTTGGCAAGCGCACGCTTGATCGACTGCTTGATCCACCAGGCGGCATACGTGCTCAGCTTGCCACCCTTTTTCGGGTCGAACCGCTCAACTGCTTTCATCAGCCCGATGTTGCCCTCGGAAATCAGGTCGAGAAGCGGAAGCCCGTAGTTGCTGTAGTCCCGCGCAATCTTAACCACCAGGCGCAGGTTGGAACGAACCATCAGCGAGCGGGCCTCCTGGTCCCCGCGCTTGATCTTGCGCGCCAGCTTGATCTCGTCCGCAACCGTCAGGAGCGGAAATTGCGCGATTTCACGAAGGTACAGCTGGAATCCCGTGTCTGAATCTTCAATAGCCATAATAATATTTGGGGTTGTTATTAAGTACGCCACTCACCAGCTAACGGTTGCTTCTGAAGCCTGACCGCGCGCCGATGATTAACGCCGTTAAATATCAGACGCACCAAAGAAGGGATCTGTTCAAAAAATCCCCTAAAAATCTTCAAACCTTGACCTAGGTCGTTGTCTTTTTGGGATTTGGGCAGATTTATCCGGCCGAGTATCAGGCGATCTCCACCGGTTCCAGAGAGGAGAGGAGTTCTTGCAGGTCGATCGTGACGAAGTCGGTGGCTGTATCGCTGAGCCCGTAGGGAAGGACGATGCGGTTGCCGTGCAGGAGGGCTCCGCAGGTATAGACGACATTCGGGACATAACCCTCCCGACCTGCCCCCTCGGGGGTGAGGAGAGGGTTTTTCAGCTGGCTGATCACCCGCGCGGGATCGTTGAGGTCGAGAAGCATCGCCCCCATGCAGTATTTTCGCATGGGACCAACCCCGTGGGTGATGACCAGCCATCCGGCCGGAGTTTCGATCGGGGACCCGCAGTTGCCGATTTTGACCGCCTCCCAGGGCTGCGCCGGACGGCGCAGCACGCGCGGATCGCTCCAGAAGTGGGGGTTGTCGGAGAACATCAGGAAAAGGTTTTCATCATCCTGCCGGGAGATCATCACATAGCGTCCATCGATCCGCCTCGGGAAAAGCGCCATGCCCTTATTTTGAACAGCGCGCCCATTCAGCGTGATGGCGCGGAAATCCAGAAAGTTGGTGGTTTCCAGGAGCTGGGGGAGGATGGCCCGCCCGTTGTAGGCAGTGTAGGTGCCATAGTAGGTGGCCGTTCCGTCGTCCTCGACGAAGCGGACGAAGCGGGCGTCCTCCATCCCGTTGCTCTCGTTCGACGAGACCGGGAAAATAATCCGCTCGGAAGCGGCCGTCGAGGGATCGAAGTGAACTTCGTAGTTGGATTCCGCGAGCCAGCGGACACATTCCATCGTGCGCTGAACATCCCGGTGCAGCGGGGCTTTGCCGCGTGCGGCGCGTTTCATCGACAGCTCCAGCTGACTCAGCGAGAACTCCTCCTCGAGCGACTCCATCACCTGGGCGATCCACTCGTTTTCAAAGCCCATCTCCATGAGCTTGTGGAGAAAGATCGGCTTGCGATACGTCGGGTTTGTGTTGATTTCGGGGGCGGTGACAAAGCGCAGGGGCGGATCGATGTGGATGGAGTAGTCGGCCCGCACGATCCCGCTGCGGAAGGAGATCGATGAGATGTGGCCTTCGCCGGTGGCACGCAGGCTCAGGAGAAACCGGAGCTCGCCCTCGCCAAGGCCCGACTGGTCGGGGTGAGGAACGATCGACGGGTTGAACAATGCCGCAGATTCGAGGGCATACTCGCCGGAAAACAGCGCTCCGATATAGAGCTGGCGTGCCTCCGTGAGCGGGCGGCCGGTGAACAGGTGGGGGCGGACCATGCGGAAGTGGCGGCGCCAGATCTTGCGGACGTCTGCGTGCCGGCCTTCGAAGTCGCCGAGCACGGAGGCAAGCTGGATTTTTGTCTCGCCCTCGCTGAGGGCGAGCGCGCGGCCGATGATGTTCACGATGCGGACGGGGTCCGAAGGGATGAACGGCCGGATGAGGACGCGGCGGGGGTCCGGGCGCATCGTGACGCCGGTGGGGTGAATGGTCAGGCGGCGCATGGGATTTTTTCGGTCATTCCTGCCGCCTCCGGGCGGCTCAGCTCGGCGTGGGAAAGGTAGAAGGCAAGGCTCGATTCCGCACCCTGGTTTTGGTTGAGATGGTCCTGCAGCAGCGCGTCCCGGCACCCGCCGGATGTCGGGTCATACAGCGGCTGCCCGATGTCGTTTCTTCCGAGAAACCACTCGAAGCACCGCCAGGCCGCCTGGCGCCAAGCCGAGTCCCGGGTGACGGAATACGCCTCCAGGCAGGCGGAGATCATGGCATGGGCTTCGAGCGGCTGCTGGTCAAAGCGCGCCTTTTCTCCTCCGCGCGGCCAGAACCCGTGGCAGCCGACCGGCGCAAAATGGCCGCCCGGTGCCGTCTGGGCTTCGAGCAGCCACCGCAGCGAGTCCAGCCCCATGTCGAGCACATCTCCCCGGGATGTCCAGTGTCCGCTGAGGATCATCGCGTGCGACAGCTTGGCATTGTCGTAAGTCACGATGCGCTCAAACCACTGCCAGCCCGGAGCCGAGTTGGCCCGGAAAAGGTCGGCCAGCATCCCGGTGAGGGTGTCGCGGGTCTTGGCCACGACGCGATCTCCGGAAAATGCCCTCAGATATTCATGGATGGCGATGAGCGCGAACGCCCAGGCCCGCGGGGAGCTGAATCGCAGGACCGATGAGAGGCCGCGCTGGAAGAGGAGGCCGCAGAGGTGGCGGTGGCCCTCGTTGTGCGATCGGCCGAGCGCGGTCCCCACGGCCCAGAGCGCCCGCGAATGGCTGTCCTCGGACCCGTGGAGTTCGAGCCACTTCCTCTCGTGGCTCATGAAATTCCGGAACCGGCACGTGTTGGCATCAAAAGCATACCAGAGGAATGCGAGGTAGGTGCTCGCGAGGCGGTCGAGCTCCGGGTGGATGGTGCCGTCCTCCTGCATGAGAACCGTGAAGATGAACGCGCGGGCGTTGTCGTCCGTGCAGTAAGCCTCGTGGTAGTTCGGGACATTGTAGATCGCGTGCTGGAAGATCCCGGTGTGGTCGCTCATCTTGAGCAGGTGGCTGAGGTTGAGCGCAGGCAGCGGGTAGTTCCCGCTCTCCTGCGTCCGCGCCGCCACGGTGGCCGGCGAGGGGGCGCTGAGGCTTGCCCGCGCCTTCTCGAAGCTCTCCATGTACCTCCGCGCGACGACCGGCCAGATCATCTCGCGGCCGCACTTCCAAGCGCGCTTGCGCATCGCCGTCATCACGGTCGGGTGCGCGAGGAACTGGTTGACCGCCTCGGCGATGGCCGGGGCGTTGGCAAAGGGGACCAGGACTCCGCGCTCCTCGGCCAGAAGTTCCTGGGCGTGGCAGTACGGGGTCGAGATGACGGCCTTGCCGGCACCGAATGCGTAGGCGAGAGTTCCGGAGGTGATCTGCGCCGGGTTCAGGTAGGGCGTGATGTAGATGTCCGAGGCCCCGATGAATTCCTTGAGCTCCTCGAGCGAGACAAATCGGTTGTGGAACTGCACATGCTCCGCGACCCCGAGCTCCGCAGCCAGCGCCTCGAGCTTCTGCCGATACCGCTCCCCTTCCGACGCAATCAGGTTGGGATGGGTGGCCCCAAGCACGATGTAGACGACATCCGGGTTCTTGCTCAGAATCGCCGGCAGCGCGGCGATCACGTTTTCAATGCCCTTGTTTGGCGACAGCAGCCCGAAGGTCAGCAGCACCGTCTTGCCCTCCACGTGAAAGAGGTCCTTGAAAAAATTTGAGTCGATGAACGGCAGGTCGATGACCCCGTGCGGGATCAGGTCGATTTTTTCCGGGGCGATCCCGTAGACGGACTCCAAATAATCCCGTCCCCGCTCGGCCATGACGACGAACCGGTTGGAGAGGAGGTCGAGCTGCTTCATCACCGAGCGCTGGGCAGCATCGGGCTCGCGGAGGACGGTGTGAAGGGTCGTGACCACGGGCATGTTGAGCCCGCGAAGGAACGCGAGGAGGTGGCTGCCGGCGCGGCCGCCGTAGATCCCGAACTCGTGCTGGACCGAGACGACCTCGACGTTGTTGATGTTGAGAAAATCGGCGGCGCGCTGGTAGGAATCGAGTTCCTGCTCGGCGATTTCGAAGCGCACCCGCTTCGGGTAGTCGTACCCTTCGGGACGGTCGTTCACCGAGCCGACGACGCAGCGTGCGCCCGGAAACTCGGAGGCCACCGCCTCGCAGAGGTCGGCCGTGAAGGTGGCGATGCCGCAGCGGCGCGGGACGTAGTCGCCCAGAAAGGCGATGTGTTTGGTATTAAGAGGATTTTCCATGGGCGCTCGAATGAAATTTCGAGCGCCTCACAAAGGCAGCGACCGTGTTTCCGCTCAACAAAAGCGGGAGTCCTGGACGAAACAGAATCAACCTCGCCCCAATCCTCACCCAAGTCAACCTCGCTGACCGATGCCCGCGCGGTTAGGCCGCATCAGACGAAGTCCGACATCTCGTAGAGGGCGGGGTCGCGG
>JBGTAT010000524.1:0-1948 GCA_041749755.1 Terrimicrobiaceae bacterium
GGTTCGGGCTTTGGTTCCGGGGTCGCCTCGGGAGTGGCCCGGGGCTTCGGCGTGCTCTCTGGAATCTCAGCGGCCGTGGGTTTTGGTGTGGCCTTCGGGGTCGGTCGGGGGGTGCCCGCCGGCTGGGGCTTGGGGCGCGGCGTCGCCGAAGATTTCGGAACCGGCCGGATGTCCTCCCGCGCCTGCAAAAAGAGCCTCCGCTTTTCCTCATCGCTCATCTGCGCGCGCGCCGGGACCACCGAAAATCCGATACCCATCAGCACCCAGAGGAATAGCCATCGTTTCCGCACGACCGAACCTGACAAAACACCGGGCCCGGATCAAGCCGCGTCGAACAGAACTTGCATAAAGCTATCGATCTTCGCGTGCGCGATATTAAAATGCTTCTGAGCACGCGATTGACTCGCCGTGCCGATCGCGCATGATCTCGCGTTTTTCTCCCATATATGATCGAGCAGCACGTTCTCAAAATTACGAAGGAACTGAGTCTTCAGCCCCGCCAGGTGGCCGCCGTGGCGGTCCTGCTGGAGGAGGGGGGCACGGTGCCGTTTATTGCGCGCTACCGGAAGGAGCGCACCGGGGAGCTGGACGAGGTGCAGATCACCTCGATCCGCGACCGGCTCGAGCAGCTGGGCGAGCTGGACAAGCGTCGGGAGACCGTGCTGTCCTCGCTCGAGGAGCGCAAGCTGCTCACTGAGGAGCTCAAGGCAAAGATCGGGGCTGCCGAGACGCTCGCGACCCTGGAGGATATCTACCTCCCGTTCCGTCCGAAAAAAAGGACGAAGGCGACGATTGCCAAGGAGCGGGGCTTGGAGCCGCTCGCCGAGATCCTCTGGCCGCAGGAGCCGGCGACCGATCCGGAAAAGGAGGCGGCTGCATTTGTCGACGAGGCCAAAGAAGTACCCGATGCCGCGGCGGCACTGGCCGGGGCGAGGGACATCCTGGCCGAGCGGGTGAGCGACGACGCCGAGGCGCGAGCCAAGCTCCGCACGCTTTACCTGGCGAAGGGCGTCATCAAATCGAAGGTCGCGTTCGGCAAGGAAGAGGAGGGCTCAAAATTTAAGGACTACTTTGATTGGAGCGAGCCCGCCGCGTCGGCCCCCTCCCACCGGATCCTGGCGATTCGCCGCGGCGAGGCGGAGGGGTTCCTGTTTTCCCGGCTCACCCCGCCGGAGGACGAGGCGGTCGCGATCCTGGTCTCGCAGTTTGTGCGCGGCAGCTCGTCGGCCGCGCTCCAGGTCCGCCTTGCCGTGGAGGATTCCTACAAGCGGCTTCTCGGATTTGCCATGGAGGCCGAGGCCCGGATGTTTTTTAAGAAGAAGGCCGACGAGGAGGCGATCCGGGTGTTTGCCGAAAACCTGCGTGAGCTGATGCTGGCTTCCCCGCTGGGGCGCAAGAACACGCTGGCGATCGATCCCGGATTCCGCACCGGCTGCAAGGTGGCCGTGCTCGACCGCCAGGGCAAGCTCCTCTACCACGATGTCATCTACCCGGAAAAAAGCGCGCGCGAGCAGGTCGAGGCCGCGGAGTTCCTCCTGTCGGTCACCAAAAAATACCAGATCGAAGCGATCGCGATCGGCAACGGCACCGCGTCCCGGGAAACCGAGGCGTTTGTCAAAAAATGCCGGATCACGATCCCGGTGATGATGGTCAACGAATCCGGGGCCTCCATCTATTCGGCCTCGGATGTGGCCCGCGAGGAATTCCCGGACCTCGACCTCACGGTCCGCGGGGCGGTCTCGATCGGCCGCCGCCTGATGGACCCGCTCGCCGAGCTTGTTAAGATTGACCCGAAGTCGATTGGCGTCGGCCAGTACCAGCACGATGTCGATCAGAACGCGCTCCGCCGCTCGCTCGACGACACCGTGACCTCGTGCGTGAACAGCGTCGGGGTCGAGCTCAACACCGCGAGCAAGCACCTCCTCGGCTACGTCTCCGGGCTCAACGC
>JBGTAT010000525.1:0-8179 GCA_041749755.1 Terrimicrobiaceae bacterium
GAAGACAGCCGCCGTCCAGCCAGCGGCGGAGGCCTCGGCAAAGCCGGCCGCAGCGGGCTCGACGTACACGGTAGCCAAGGGGGACAATCCCTACTCGATCGCAAAAAAGCTGAAGGTCAGCTACAACGACCTCATCAAGGCGAACAAAATCGACGACCCGACAAAACTTCAGATCGGCCAGCAGCTCGTCGTTCCCTGAATATTTTAAAAATTTGGTGGCCCGGGATAGACATCCGGGGCGCCGCAACCCACGCATGCAAAAGCACGGCATCCATGTTCTGGTTCTGACGGTCGCGGGCCTTGTCGCCCTCGGCCTCGTCATGCTTTTCAGCACGAGCGCGTTCGCGCACGACAGCCACGGCGACATCTACTTTTTTGTGAAGCGCCAGATCCTGTGGCTCGGGGTTGGTGTGGTGGTCGCGATTGCGGCCGCGTGTGTGGATTACCACATGTGGGAGCGGTGGTGGTGGATCTTTTTTGCCGGGGCGTTTGCCCTCCTGCTCCTTTGCTTTGTACCGGGTATCGGGCAGCGGATCAACGGGTCCTCGCGCTGGATCAACCTCGGGTTCGGCGTGCTCCAGCCGAGCGAGCTCGCCAAGATTGCGGCCCTCTTTTTTGTCGCGTGGTGGTATGCGAAGTATCAGGACCAGTCGAAGGGGTTTCTGATGGGCCTGGCCGCCCCGATGGGCATCCTCTCGCTCCTGATGATCCCGATCCTGCTCGAGGTGGACATGGGGAACACCGCGCTCATAGGGGCGACGGCGGTGGCCATGATGTTTGTCGCGGGTGCCGCACTCCGCTGGCTTCTGCTCGCCGGGGCGGCCGGTCTCGTCGGGATCGCCTTCCTCGCCATGAACATCACCGAGCGCCAGGGGCGCCTGCTCGCATTCATGGATCCCGAAAAATACCGGCTCGGCGAAGGCCTCCAACAGTGGCAGGCGCTGATCGCGTTCGGCTCGGGAGGCGTCGAAGGGCTCGGGCTCGGCGAGGGTAGACAAAAAATGCTGTACCTTCCGTACGCGCATACGGATTTCATTTTTCCGATGATCGGGGAAGAGCTCGGCCTGCGGATCACGCTGCTCACGGTGGCGGGCTACCTGCTCGTCTGCCTCTGCGGCTCGCTCGTGGCCTCGAATGCCCGGGACCGCTTCGGCCTCCTGCTCGGCATCGGTGCCGTCATGATGATCTCGCTGCAGGCGGCCGTGAACATCGGCGTGACCACCTCCCTCCTCCCGAATAAGGGCATGCCGCTCCCGTTCATCAGCTACGGCGGCTCGAACATGCTGGTCTGCCTGTTCATGATTGGCCTGCTCGTCAACATCCACCGCCAGGGACGCCCGCTGGTCCCCCACCTCTCTCCCGCACTGCTCCGGGCCCGCGTGCAGCCACGTCTATGAAGCAGCCTCGCTCAGCTCCCTTTCGAGCAGTGATCGCCTGCGGCGGCACCGGCGGACACCTCTTTCCCGGGCTGGCCGTGGCCGAGGCCCTCCATGCCCGCGGGCACGAGGTCGTGCTTTTTGTTTCGGAAAAAGAAATCGACGCGACCGCGCTCCAGGCGCGCCCGGAGTTCCGCTCGGAGAAGCTCCCTTCCGTCGGCCTCCCGAGCATGATGATTTCGCCGGCTGCGGTCCGCTTCGTCCGCCGGTTCTGGGAGAGCTTTTCCCACTGCCGCCGGTTCTACCGCAAGTTCCGCCCCTCGGTCGTGCTGGGCATGGGAGGGTTCACCTCAACAGCCCCGGTGCTGGCCGCACGCCTGCACGGGCTGCCCGCATTTGTCCACGAATCGAACGCCATCCCGGGCCGCGCGAACCGGCTCGCCGCGAAGTTTGCGACCAAGGTTCTCCTCGGCTTCGAGGAGGCGGAGGAACGGTTCCCTGGAGCCGCCTGCGTCATGACCGGAACCCCGGTCCGGAAAAACCTCGGGCAGCCGATGGATCAGAAGGCCGCGCGGCGGACGTTCCACCTGGACCCGGATAAGAAGACGCTCCTCGTGATGGGCGGGAGCCAGGGGGCCGCCGGGATCAATCAGCTTCTTTTTAAGACCGCCCCGCTCCTGGCGAAGGCCGACCTTCAAATCATCCACCTGACCGGCGACCGCGACGACCGGCTGGCCGCGGCGAACTACCAGCGCGAGGAAATCCCGCACTTCGTGTCGCCGTTCCACCACAGCATGGAGGAGGCGTATTCGGCGGCCGATCTGGCGATCTCGCGCGCAGGGGCCTCGAGCCTCAGCGAGCTCTCGCAGTTTTCTCTCCCCTCGATCCTCATCCCGTACCCGTTTGCGACGGATGACCACCAGTCCGCGAATGCCGGGATCTATGTGCGTGCGGGGGCGTCCGAGCTCCTGACGGAAAATGGCACGAACGCGGATGCCTTGTCCGCCCTGATCTCGAACCTGCTTTCGGACGACGCCCGCCGCGGCCGCATGGCGACGGCCGCGCACAGGATCCCGCCAGCATCCGCCGCGGAAAATGTTGCGGACGTCATGGAAGCCGCTGTGAAGGAGGCCGCTCAATGACCGCGCTGCAAGAGCTTCTGACGTCGGGCAGTGCCCGCCACGTGCACCTGATCGGCGTGGCCGGATCCGGGATGAGCGGGATCGCAGCTCTCCTGCTCGCCCTCGGCCACCAGGTCAGCGGGTCGGACAACGTGGTGACGGTCGAGGTCGAGCGGCTCCAGAAAAAGGGGCTCCATTTTCACGGCGCCCAGACGGCTGAGAGCGTGCAGGGGGCGGAGGTCGTTATCTACTCGTCGGCAATCAAGCCGGGGAACCCTGCCTATGACGAGGCGCGGCGGCTGGGCGTCCCGATGGCGCGGCGCGCGGATGCCCTCGCGGCTATCATGGCGGTGAAGAAGGGGATCGTCGTTTGCGGGATGCACGGAAAGACGACGACCTCGGCGATGGCGGCGCACGTCCTGCGATCGGGCGGGCTCAAGCCGTCCCACTACGTCGGCGCCGAAATTCCGATCCTCGGAACAAATGCCCGGTGGGACTCGGAGGGCGAGTATTTTGTGGCGGAGGGGGACGAGAGCGATGGCACGCTGATCAACTACCACCCGACCCTTGCGATCGTGCTCAACATCGAGCCCGAGCACCTGGATTTTTATAAGGACCTCGCCGCGATCGACGCTGTCTACACGAAGCTGATCGCGCAGACGTCGGGCTCGGTCTTTTTCTGCGGCGACGACGAGGGGGCGCGCCGGGTCTGTGCCTCCCACCCCGGGGCCATCTCGTACGGCCGGTCCGAGGGGTGCGCGTACCGGATCACGAGCATCAAGACGGAAAACTTCCGATCGCACTTTTCGGTTTCCTGCCGGGGCAGCCACCTCGGCGAGGTCGCCCTCAACATCCCGGGCGCGCACAATGCGGTCAACGCCCTGGCGGTCGTCGCGCTGGCCACCGAGCTCGGGGTCCCGTTTGAAAAGACGGCGGCCGCGCTCGACACGTTCCGCGGGGCGAAGCGCCGGTTCGAGATCCGCTACGAGTCGGCCAACCACCTGATCGTGGACGACTACGGCCACCATCCGACCGAGATCGCGGCCACGCTCGCTACCGCACGCACCGGCGGCTGGAAGCGGGTCATCGCGATGTTCCAGCCGCACCGGTTCAGCCGCACCCTTGCCCTCAAGGAGGATTTCGGGCGCGCGTTCTCGCAAGCGGATCATGTCTTCGTGGCGGATGTTTACGCCGCCAGCGAAAAGCCTCTTCCAGGAGTTTCCGGAGCAACGATCGTCGAGGCGCTCGAAAAAAACGGCCACCCCTCGGCGTTCCACGTGCCCGAGGTCGCGAGGATCCACCGGGCCGCAGCCGCTGTCCTGGAGCCAGGCGACCTCATCATCAGCCTCGGGGCTGGGAACATCCACGAGGCCGGAGCCAGACTGGCGCAGGACCTCGCCACCCGCGAGAAGCTGCTCTCGGTAATGGGGCCGGGTGGCATCAAGCTGCACGAGCCGCTCTCGCGGCATACGACGATGCGCATCGGCGGCCCGGCCCAGTTCTGGGCGGAGCCCGAATCCGAGGAGGGCTTCGCTGACCTCGTCCAGTTCTGCTTCGACGAGGGGATTCCGTTTATGGTCATGGGGCGCGGATCGAATCTTCTCGTCCGAGACGGCGGCATCCCGGGGGTCGTCGCCCACCTCGCCCGCGGAGAATTCCTCCGCCAGGAGATCCAGGGGGACGAGATCACCGCCGGCGTCGGCGTCAAATTTAAGCAGATCAGCGCCCTCGCCCGCTCGGCGGAACTCGGCGGATTTGAGTGGATGGAGGGGATTCCGGGGAACCTCGGCGGCGGGCTCCGCATGAACGCCGGTGCCATGGGCGTCCAGACGTTCGACCAGGTCGTCCGCGTCCGGTTCTGCGACCAGGATGGAAACATCTTCACCCGGACGCCGTCCGAGATCGATGTCCGCTACCGCAACGTCCCGATCCTCCGGCAGAACTACGCGCTGGCCGCGGTCCTCAAGGGAACCCCGTCCCGTCGGGAGCAGATCGATAAGATCCTCGAAACCTCGGTCGCCAAGCGCCGCTCGTCCCAGCCGATCGCCGCCAGCGCGGGCTGCATCTTCAAAAACCCCGGGACGATCCCGGCCGGCAAGCTCATCGAGGAGCTCGGATTCAAGAATTTTTCGGTCGGCAGCGCGCGGGTCTCCGAGGTTCATGGGAACTTTATCGTGAACGACGGCGGGGCCACCGCCGGGGACGTGCTGACGTTGATCGCCGAGATCCAGGCGGCGGCCGAGCGCACGCGCGGGATCGCGCTTGAAACCGAGGTGCAAATTGTGGGGGTCGATTTATGAAACGAAACTACGAGGGATTTTTGAAGGGGATGCCGGTCGCCCTGGTGATGGGCGGACCGGGGAAAGAGCGCGAGGTATCCCTGCGCTCGGGTGCGGCTGTTGCCGGAGCGCTCCGCTCGTGCGGCGCCCTGGTCACCGAACTGGACGTGCGGGGACCGGAATTCGATCTCCCGCCGGAGACCGCTCTCGTTTACAACATGATCCACGGAACGTTCGGCGAGGACGGCGGAATCCAATCGCTGCTCGACGCAAAGGGGATTCCCTACACCGGCGAAGGAGCAGAGGAGAGCCGGATGGCTTTCGACAAAATCGAGACGAAGCGGCGCTTTGACCTGGCCGGGGTTCCGACCTGCGGCTGGAGGGCTCTTGAGCGCGGGGAGTCGGCGGCCTGCCGGTTTCCCTGCGTGGTCAAGGCCCCCCGCCAAGGGTCAAGCGTGGGCGTTCACATCGTCTCCTCGGTCGCCGACCTTCCCGCCGCCCTCGAGGATTGCTTCCTCTACGGCGACCAGGTGCTCGTCGAGGAATTTTTCACAGGACGTGAACTCACGGTTGGGATCCTGGGAGAGGCCGCCCTCCCGATTGTCGAGATCGTGCCGCACGAAGGCTTCTACGACTACGAGCACAAATACACGAAGGGGGCCTCGGACTACCACGTTCCGGCCAAACTCGCGGAGGACGTCGCCGCAAAAATTCAGGGCGCCGCGGTCGCCGCCTGCCGGGCGCTCGGCCTCCGAGTCTATTCGCGTGTCGACGTTCTTCTCGCACCGGATGGAACCCTCAACGTCCTGGAGATAAACACCATCCCTGGCATGACCGAAACCAGCCTCCTGCCAAAGGCGGCGGCGGTTGCGGGCTTGAGCTTTCCGGCGCTGTGTGAGGAAATAGCCGGGCTTTCGATTTCTGCACGACAACCATGACCCGACGCTCCCAGCATCCGATCGCAGGCAACCGCCGGCACCACCCGGGCGGACGCGGACAGCGCCTCCTCAACGTGAAGGTGCGCGCGGTCACCGCACGCCGCCAGCGACGCCAGAAAATCGGCGGTTTTTTCTGGACCGCCGCGCTCGTCCTCACGTTCGGCGTCGCCGCCTGGCTCGGGATCTCGACCGCCCTCGATAAATTTTTCTTTTCTAATGCCGACTACACGCTGAGGCGGATCTCGTTCGAACTCGACGGGGTGATGACGCGCGAGGAAGCACTGTTGGAGACCGGGATGAACGAGGGGGAGAACATCTTCCGCACCGACCTCGCCGCCGTCGAAAAATCGCTACGCGAGATCCCGCAGGTGGCGGACGTCGTCATCGAGCGTCACCTGCCCGACCACATCGCGATCGCGCTCACCGCGCGCGATCCGGTCGCCTGGATCGCGCCGCTCGAGATCGATGCAGACCCGTTTGATCCGGAAAAAGCCCTGCTCGTGGACGACACTGGCTTCCTCATGAAGCCCCGCCTCATCCAGCCGGAATATTACCGCCTCCCGGTCATCTATGGCGTGAGGAGCGACAACATCCGCGATGGGGAACCGCTGCACAACGAGGACCTCCGCCTCGCGCTTTCGCTTCTCCGGGAGGTTCAGGGCCGGCCGGAATGCCTGCTCGGCATCCGGACGCTCAACATCGCCAAGGGATACTGCATCGAGGTCGTCAGCGACCGGAATGCCCGGATCACGTTCGCCTCGGAGGAATTTCCAGAGCAGCTCGCCCGCCTGCGCCAGCTCCTCGAACATTGCCAGGAGAGCGGCCGCACGCTGGAGTCGGTCAACCTCATGGTCCGCCGGAACACGCCGATCACGTTTGTCCAAGCCGCGCCGCCGGCGGCGCTCAAAACCGCCCAGGCCACACCGGAAAGGAAACGCTGATGGCGCGCGATGATATCCATGTCGGGCTGGAAATCGGGACAACCAAGGTCTGCGCAGTCGTCGCGGAGTGTCGCGAGGATGGCGACATCCGCCTCCTCGGCGTCGGCGAAGCCCCGTCCCGCGGGGTCCGCAAGGGAGAGATTGTCGATTTTGAAAATGCCTGCAACTGCGTGCGCGAAGCGCTCTCGGATGCCGAAGAAAAGAGCGACGTCGAGATCCGCAGCGTCTGGCTCGGGGTGACCGGCAGCCACATCCAAAGCTTCAACAACCGCGGCTCGGTCGTCATCCCGGACGAGGGTGGCGAGATCACCGACGAGGAGATCCAGGAGGTCGAATACAAGGCGAAGGAGATCAGCCTGCCGAAGGAAAATGCCATCCTCCACTCGATCATCCAGCACTACTATGTCGACGGACAGGAAGGCGTGCTCAACCCGGTCGGCATGCTCGGCAGCCGGCTCGAGGCGGACTTCCACATCATCCACGGCGTCACCAACCGGATACAGAACTCGATCCGCTGCGTCAAGGAATGCCACATCGAGGTCGACGACGTCGTGGTCAACTCGCTGGCCTCCGCGCAGGTCGTCCTCGGCCAGCACCAGAAGGAATCGGGCGCGCTCGTCATCGACATCGGTGGCGGGGTCACCGACTACATCGTCTACCTCGACGGCGCGGTCCGCCACAGCGGGGTGCTCGCGGTCGGCGGCGACCACATCACGAATGACATCTCGATCGGCCTCAGGATCCCGATCACCCGCGCCGAAAAGCTCAAGGTCGAGGAGGGCTCGGCGATCCTCGGCAAGTCGCTGCCGGGCGAAAAAATCGTCCTGAAAAACGATACGGGATTTTCCGGAAAGGAAGTCGAGCGGGAGATGCTGAACATGATCATCCACGCCCGCCTGGAGGAGCTCTTTTCCCTCCTCCGCAAGCGCCTCGCGGGCGAGGTCCCCGAGCACCTGCTCGGCTCGGGCGTCATGCTCACCGGCGGCTGCAGCACGATCCGCGGCATCCGGGAGGTCGCGGAGGCCGTCTTCGAGATGCCGGTCCACCTCACCCGTGCGCAGGCGGTCTCCGGCCCGACGTCCGCATTTGAAAACCCCCAGTTCTCAACCTGCATCGGCCTCGCAAAATACGGGCAGGCGGTCCGCTCGGAGATGCCGGAAGATACGTTTTTTGGCGGTGTCTTTAAAAAGTTCACAGGCATATTCGGAATCAAATCATGATCACGTATCCCAGGTACCTCGACCGTTCCCAGACCCCGGTGGTCCGACTGATCGGGCTCGGGAATGCCGGAGTGAATCTGGCCGACCGGATCACCATGAACCGGGCGCTCGACATCGAGACGATCGCGATCAACTCGGACCAGCAGTCGCTCTCGTCATCGGTCGCCTCGACCAAAATCGCGCTCGGCCCGCTCACGACCCGCGGGCTCGGGGCCGGCGGGGATCCGGAAATCGGGCTCGATGCCGCGAAGGAATCGCTCGGCGACATCGAGGCCGCGGTCAGCGGGGCGGATATCGTCTTCCT
>JBGTAT010000526.1:0-22891 GCA_041749755.1 Terrimicrobiaceae bacterium
CCCCGCGCCGACCCCCGCACCGACCCCCGCGCCGACCCCCGCGCCCCGGCGGACGCTAACAAATCCGAACCAGCCAACGCTATTCTGAGAAAAGAAAAGGGGGGCACTTAGGTGCCCCCCTTTCTCACGAGATATCGTGGCGGTTTACGCCTTCTCGACCTGCCAGTATTCGAGATCGACCGGGGTATCGCGGCCGAAGATGCTGACCGAGACGCGGAGTTTGCCGCGTTCGGGGTCGATTTCTTCGACGATGCCATTCTGGTTTTGGAACGGCCCGTCGGCGACCTTGACCTTGTCACCGACCTCGAAGCTGATCTTCGGTTTGACGGTATCCTCGCGCTCGCGGACCTGGGCGAGGAGGCTCTCGACTTCCTTGGTGCGCATCGGGATCGGGCGGTCCTTGGTTCCGGCAAATCCGAGGACGCCGTTGGTGTCCTTGATGAAGTACCAGGTCTTTTCGACCAGCTGGTTGTTTTCATCGAGGAGGTGCATGTTGACGATGAGGTAGCCGGGAAAGAACTTGCGCGTGGTTTCGGTCTTCTTTCCGCGCTTGATCTCCTGGACGCGCTCGGTCGGGATGAGTACCTCGTAAACGAGGTCGGACATCTCTTCGGTCTGGATGCGGCGGATCAGTTCCTTCTGCACTTTCTGCTCGTGTCCGGAGAGGACGTGCACAACGAACCACTGTTCTTTCGGGGCTAATGCCATGGGAATAAAATTACGGGTGGGTCAGGTAACTGACCACATTGATGAGGACGAAATCAAAAAATGCGATGTAGCCGCCGAGGATGATCATCGCCACGAGGACGACGACTGTCGAGTCGGAGAGTTCCTTATAGCGGCGAAACCCTTTTTCATTGGGGTCCCACGGCCACTGGGCCTTGGCGAGTTCCACCCGGACCTCGGACGAAAATTTGCGGAGCTTAGAAAACATCGATGATTTCGGAGGATGCGAATTCCACAGGCCAGGAGGGACTTGAACCCCCAACCCTCGGTTTTGGAGACCGATGCTCTACCAATTGAGCTACTGACCTTTGGAACTCAGATGCGCTGCTTGGGGATCAATCCAGGATGTCGGCGACACGCCCGGCACCTACGGTGCGTCCACCCTCACGGATGGCGAAGCGGATCGTTTTTTCCATGGCGATCGGGGTGATGAGCTCGACCTCGACCGAGACGTTGTCACCAGGCATGACCATTTCGACGCCCTCCGGGAGCTTCACGTTTCCGGTCACGTCGGTCGTGCGGAAGTAAAACTGCGGACGGTAGTTCGAGAAGAACGGGGTGTGGCGGCCGCCCTCGTCCTTGCTGAGGACATAAACCTCGGCCTTGAACTTCTTGTGCGGCTTGATCGAACCCGGCTTGGCGATGACCTGCCCGCGCTCGATCTCTTCCTTCTTGGTGCCGCGCAGGAGCACTCCGACGTTGTCGCCGGCTTCGGCGCTGTCGAGGAGCTTGCGGAACATTTCGATGTCGGTGACGGTTGTCTTCTTCGTGTCGCGAAGGCCGACGATCTCGACTTCCTCCATCTTCTTGAGGATTCCGCGCTCGACGCGGCCGGTGGCGACGGTGCCGCGACCTTCAATGTTGAACACGTCCTCGACCGGCATCAGGAACGGGAGATCCTTCGGACGCTCCGGCTGCGGGATGTACTCGTCCACGGCGGCCATGAGGTCGGCGATGCCTTTTTCGTACTCCGCGTCGCCTTCGAGCGCCTTGAGGGCGCTGCCCTTCACGATCGGGATGGTGTCGCCGGGGAATTCGTACTTGCAGAGGAGTTCGCGAACCTCCATCTCGACGAGCTCGAGAAGGTCCTTGTCGTCCACCATGTCAGCCTTGTTCATGAATACGACGATCGAAGGAACGCCGACCTGGCGGGCCAGGAGGATGTGCTCGCGGGTCTGCGGCATCGGGCCGTCGGCCGAGCTCACGACCAGGATCGCGCCGTCCATCTGCGCGGCACCGGTGATCATGTTCTTCACATAATCCGCATGGCCTGGGCAATCAACGTGCGCGTAGTGGCGGTTCGCGGTCTCGTATTCGACGTGCGCCGTGTTGATCGTGATGCCGCGCTCCTTCTCTTCGGGAGCCGCGTCGATCTCGTCATATTTTTTTGCGGTTGCGCCGCCGGATTTTGCGAGCACGGTCGTGATCGCGGCGGTGAGGGTCGTCTTGCCGTGGTCAACGTGGCCGATTGTGCCGATGTTGACGTGCGGTTTGTTGCGCTTGAACTGTTCTTTAGCCATCTGAGTAGTTTGTGTTGATTGTTTGCTAACGATGATCGGGGAGCCCATGACCGGGTTTGAACCGGTGACCTCGTCCTTACCAAGGACGTGCTCTACCAACTGAGCTACATGGGCATCTGTCGGCCGAAGCCGCGGGTTTTGAACATCGATTAACGGGTTGTTTTTTGCCGGAAAAAGGGTGAAAGACGCTTGCCGTCGTCGCGTCTGCGAAAACGGGCAGCGTGGTCCCCCCCCGGTCCGGGCAGGACGTGAAGACTACCTGCTGCCGCGCACGTGTCAAAATTAAAAATGAGCCGTCAGCTCGATTCTCCGGCTCCGCGAATTCCGCCGGGGCGATTCTCGGCTGCCCCGGTTATTTGCCGGGTGTTCCGCCGCCGTCCCCGTCTGGCGACCCGTCCTGAAGCCCGCGGGAAAAGATCGGGTAGAGCGGGACGCTGGCAAAGAGGATGATCATCGCGCTGCGGGTCAGGTTGGCATCCGAGCCGGCGACGACCCAGAGGCAGTAGATGCTCACGACCGCGACGATTCCTACGACCAGGTAGTGGTGCCAGCGGTTCGTGCCGGCGAGGTTCCCGATCTTCAGGAAGGCGACGCCCGAATACATGTACGGCAGGATCGTGAGGATGATCGCCATGTCGATGATCTCGGTAAATTGCTGGCTGATCGACGGCGAGGCTGTCAGGACGACGATCAGCGACATCAGGACGCCGGTGATCAAAAAGTTCAGGCGCGGGATCCCCCGGGCGTCGAGGCGGCTGAAGATTTTCGGGAACAGCCCGTCGCGGGCGGCGGCGGCTGCGGACTGGCTGATCGTGAGCGTCCAGCCGACGAGCGAGGAGCCGGCCTTGAAGATGGCGCAGAGGGCGATGACCACGGCCCCGACCGGGCCGAGGACCTTGGCGGCGGCATCGGCGAAGGGAGCGGAAGATTTGGCGAGCTCCTCGGCCGGCATGATGCCCATCAGGACGGTGCAGGTGGAAACGTAGAGCAGGCCGGCGATGACGAGGCCGATCATCGTCGCCAGCGGCACGTTGCGCTTCGGGTTCTCGATGACATCCGAGGCGACGGCCGCGCTTTCGACGCCCATGAACGCCCAGAGCGCAAAGGCCGCGCTCGTCGAGATCGCATCCCAGCTCGATTCGTGGTGCGGGTTCCAGCTTCCCCAAAATGTTTGCGGGTTGAACCAGATCCACCCGAAGAAGGCGATGGCGAGCAGAGGGATCATGGCCAGGACGGTTCCCCAGCCGGTAAAAAATCCTACCCAGCGGGGGCCGCCGAGGTTGATGGCGGTGGCGACCCAGACGATTCCGATGGTGAAGACAGCTGCCCGGGTGGATCCGCCAAGTGCGGGGATGAGCTCGATGAAGTACCCGGTGACGGTTGTGGCGACCGCGATGTTGCCGACGAGGTTTGCCGACCAGTAGATGTAGTTTGTCTGGAACCCGAGGTACGGACCGAGCGCCTCCCGGGCGTACGCATACGGGCCGCCCGCCTCTGGCTTGATGGCCCCCAGCATCGCAAACATCAGCCCGATCGCCGCGGCCCCGATCCCTGCAACGACCCATCCGATGATCGAGATGCTCCCGACCGAGGCCATGCTCACCGGCAGGAGAAAGATCCCGGTCCCCACCATGTTCACCAGGACGAGGACGGTCGCCATCGCCAGGCCCATTTTCTTTTTTCCGGTGATCATTGGTTATGAGCTGCGGCCGCCCTTCATCCCGGCGGCGAGGTTTTCCAGCGCATCACATCGTCACTTCGTCGCGACGCCTTCGAATTCCTCCGGAAACTTGGCGAGGAAGCTTTGGGTCGGCCACGAGCAGGCCTCGCCGAACGCGCAGATCGTGCGTCCCGCAATGTTGTCGGCGATATTTTTCAGGTTTTTCGGGTCCTCCGGGCGACCGCCGCCGTCGAGCATGCGGGTCGTCATCTTTGACATCCAGAGGCTGCCCTCGCGGCAGGGGGTGCACTGGCCGCAGCTTTCGTGCGCGTAAAACTGGTTGAGGTTGTTCAGCGCCCAGACCATGTCGCGCGAGTCGTCCATCACCATCACGCCTCCGCTGCCGACCATCGTGCCGACCGCCTGGAGCGTCGCGGCGTCCATCACGACGTCGAGCATCGGCACGTCCTTGTCGACCATGGCACCGTCCGCGCCCTTCACTTTGATTTTGAAAACCTCGTCCGCGCGCATGACCTTGGCCGAGCTGCCGCCGGGGATCACCGCCTTGAGGGTGCGTCCGGGTTTGAGGCCGCCGCAGACATCGAAGATGAGCTCGCGCAGGGTGACAGCGCCGCAGGGGATCTCGTAGAAGCCCGGCCGCATCACGTCGCCGCTCACACACATCGTGCGCGTGCCGCCGTCCCCCGGGGTCCCCATCTTGGCGTATTCCGCAGCACCGAGGCGGAGGATGTGGGTGACGTGGCAGAGGGTCTCGACGTTGTTCACGATCGTCGGCTTCATGTAGAGCCCGAGGACGGCCGGGAAGTACGGCGGCTTGATCCGCGGGTACGGGCGCTTGCCCTCGAGCGACTCCAGCAGGCTGGTCTCCTCGCCGCAGATGTAAGCGCCGGCGCCCTGGTGCACGTAGATGTCGAGGTCGAACCCGGAGCCAAGGATGTTTTTTCCGAGAAATCCCTTGGCGCGGGCCTCCTTGATCGCGTTCCACACGATCTTTGCGGCGTGCGGGAACTCGCAGCGGATGTAGATGTAAGCGAGGTGGGTATTTGTCGCGAAGGCCGAGATCGCGAGCCCCTCGACGAGCTGGTGGGGGTCTTGGTGCAGGATGTAGCGGTCCTTGAACGTGCCGGGCTCGGACTCGTCGCCGTTCACCACGATGTAGTGCGGCTTGCCGTCGTCGTGGCGGATGAAGCTCCACTTCGTGCCGCACGGGAATCCCGCGCCTCCGCGGCCGCGCAGGTTCGCTGCCTTCACCGCGTCGATGATCTCGCCGGGCTTCATGCCGAGCGCCTTCTTCAGCGACGCATACCCGCCGTTGGCCAGGTACGTCTCGATGTCCGGCGCGTAGCCCGGCTTGCTGATGTTTTCAAAAATGATGCGCCGCTCTTTCGGGTGCGGGGTCGGAAGAAGTGTGGCCATAGCTATTTCAGTTTTTCGACGATACGCGCGACGTCGTCGATCCGGATGTTTTCGACCAGGTCGTCGTTGATCAGGGCCACGGGTGCGCTCCCGCAGCTGGCCAGGCACTCGACAAACTCGACGCTGAACTTCCCGTCAGCCGTCGTCGGCGGCGCGCTGCCAAACCCGTGGTGTTCGGCATGCGGGTCCAGCCCAACCGCCTCGCAAAATTTCTCCTTCACCTCGTAGCCGCCGGCCATCGCGCAGGCCAGCGTCCGGCAGACCCGGATGACCGTCTTCCCGGCCGCCTCCCGGCGGAACCACGGGTAAAAGGTCACGAGCTCCAGGATGTTGATCGGCGTGAGCTCGAGCTTGGCCGCAATCCACTCGACCCCGGTGTCGTCCACAAATCCGAACTGGTTTTGCCAGTGGTGGAGCAGGGGCAGCGCCGCGCTGCGTTTCGAAACCGGATAGTGGCTGACCAGTTCGTCCGCCTCCGCTTCAAAAGCGGGCGTGACTTGGTCGGCTTGGCGCGTCGTCATCTCGATCATCCCGTGAGTTCTCGTTTTTTACCACGCCCGCATCAAGCAAAACGATTCGCAATTTTCGGGGGGCCGCATCTGGGAAACTTCTCCAGGGCTGCACATCTGCGAAATCTGGGGATTCGGGCTCAAAGCACCTTCCGGTACTGCGAGGGAGAAACCCCGGTCTTTTGTTTAAATTGACGGCTGAAAAAATAGACGTCGCCATATCCGAGGCGGCCCGCAATTTCTCCCATGCACAGGCTGCTTTCCCGGAGGAGATGCCTCGCGTGTGACAACCTCACTTCCAGGATCAGCCCCATCGGGCTCTGCCCGGTCACCTGCCTGAAGAGCCGAGAAAAATGTTCTGGTGCCAGGTGCAGGCGGGCAGCCATGGCGGAAACCGACAAAAGCGATCCCGGCTCGGCGGTGCGGATTTCCGACTGCAAACGCAGGATTTCCTGGCGGTGGGGAAGGGCATGGCGCCCTCCCGCCGTTGGCGATTTCGATTCAGGACGCTGGAGAAGGTCCATGAGGAGCCCTCGCATCAGTGCCGCCGCCGTGGCGGGGTCTTGAGGGAACAACGCGACGATTCGGCTGGAGATCGCATCTGCGTATCCCACATCGCCCAGCTCAAAAAATTCCGGCCACCCCCCGCCGGTTCTTACGCGGCGGGTTCCGGTGGTGGGCTGGACAACATCGAAGTGGATATAGGTGATGCCCAGCGGGATCGTTTCATCATGTCCCGCGTCATAAATCCCTCCCGGTCGCATCAGCGTGCAAAACCCGGGAAACAGCACAAATTCCCGGTCCCGCGTCTTCATCCAGCCCTTCCCGCGCCAGACCAGCCAAAACTCCAGATCCGACAACGCCAGCGAGTTCTGCCGGGTCCGACACCAACCGGGCCCGCAATGCAGGCGTCCGCAGGGGTCATTTAAACGGATTTTTGTGTCTGTTAAAAAAGTCATAAAAGTACAAAAAAACGATAAACGAATCCATTTCTACGTGGAAATTATATGACATAGTGTTGAATTAACACAAATATGAGCTCTCATCCCTCGCTTTCTTCGAAGCTGGAACAGCATGTCCTTCCAACCGACCTGGTCGTGATCGGTGGGGGAATGGCCGGGGTGTGCGCCGCCATTTCCGCCGCTCGCAACGGGGTTCGGGTTGTGTTGGTCCAAGATCGTTCCGTGCTTGGGGGGAACGCCTCCAGTGAGGTGAAGATGCATATTGCTGGAGCCGACTGCCATGGCTCTCGGGCGGGCGCACGCGAGTCGGGATTGATTGAGGAGCTCAAGCTGGAGGATGCCGTTCACAACCCGTATCGGTGCTACTCCGAGTGGGATCTGCTTCTCTATGCAAAGGTCAACGCCGAGCCGAACATCACGCTCCTGCTCGATACCACCTGCCTTTCTTGCGAGCAAGACGCTGAGACCAAAGCGATCACAGCGGTTTACGCTTTGCGCAATTCCACCGACGATCTATTTCGGATCGAGGCCCCGTTTTTTGCCGACTGCTCCGGTGATAGCAAGCTGGGTTTTGAAGCGGGGGCGGACTACCATGTCGGTCGCGAGGGGCAGGCGGATTTCGGAGAAAGCCTGGCCCAACTGCGGCCCGACAGCCACACGCTCGGCAGCTCGATCCTGATCACGGGCAAAAGGCACGAATCCCCGCAGCCGTTCCTCGCTCCCAGTTGGATCCGCAAATTCACCAAGCAGGATTTGAAGCACCGTCCTGTCTACAGCTACGAATATGGCTACTGGTGGTTTGAGTGGGGAGGCCAACACGACACGATTAAGGACAACGAGATGATCCGGCACGAGTTGCTGCGTATCGCCCTGGGGATTTGGGATTACGTGAAAAATTCGGGCGACCACCCGGACTCGGCGAACTGGGCCCTCGATTGGGTTGGTTCGGTCGCCGCCAAACGCGAGTCGCGCCGTCTGCTCGGACCGCATGTGCTGACGCAGCAGGATGTGGAGGGCGGGCGGATCTTCGAGGACGCGGTGGCCTACGGCGGATGGGCGATTGATATTCATCCTCCCGAAGGCGTGGATGTGCCCGAGCAGCCGCCCTTTACTCAGACGTATCTGGACGGCCTCTACACGATTCCCTTTCGCTGCCTCTATTCGCGCAACATTCCGAACCTCCTGTTCGCTGGTCGCAACATCAGCGCGACCCACTGTGCGTTCGCGAGCACTCGTGTGATGGCGACCTGTGCCGTGATGGGACAGGCGATCGGTTCCGCCGTTCCTATCGCCCTCAAACGAAAAACGACGCTGGCCGAACTCCCCGTCCCGGAGCTGCAGCAGCTTCTGATCAAGGACGATGCGTTTCTTCCAACGTTTCGCAACGAGGATCCCGAGGATCTGGCCCGCCAAGCTTCCATCACCGCCACTTCGTTCAAGGAGGGCTGCGAACCCATTCGTGTTTTGGACGGGATCACCCGTGACCAGATCGGCCGACTCGGTCCCTGGGCGGACCAGCAGCCCCACCACTGGGAATCTACAAAACTGCCCGCCTCGCTCGTGCTCCATTTTCCGCGCCCGGTGGAAATTCGCGAAATCCATCTAACCTTCGACTCGGGCTTCTGCCGTGAGTTGGTCCTCTCCGCGAGCGATCACCTCACCAAGAAGATCATCCGCGGTCCGCAGCCGGAAACCGTCAAATCCTATCGCCTCACGAACGGAGAGACGCTCGTGGAGGAAACAAATAACTCCCAGCGCAAGCGGGTCCATAAACTCGGCACTCCCGTCACGGCCAGCTCGCTCCGAATCGAGATCTTTGAAACCCATGGCGCGCCGGAAGCCAGGATCTTCGAGGTCCGGGTTTACTGACATCGACCCGCTTCGGGGGTGTCGGAGCGGTCCCCTACTTCTGAGAATAGCGACGGACGCCATCCCAGTCCCCATCGATATCCCGGCTTTTCTGGATCCGTTCCGCGAGGAGGTGGGACGGTTCGTCGTGGTCCACCCACGGGGCCAGCCGCTGGAGGGCTGCCTCAAAATCCCGCTGGAGAAACGCCTCGAATGCCGCCGTATAACTTTCTGCGACGTCAATCGCCGCCCCGGTGGCGCTGGCGCGGAAATCCAAGAGCTCGTAGATGTCGAGGGGGGCGGAGCGGCCGGCGACGGCAACCCGGTCGAGCCAGCGCCACACGAAGTCTGCATCCCCCGCGGCCTCGCGAAATGTCGAGCTCGCGAGGATGTGGCTCCCGTACTTTTTGTTGAGGCTTTCGAGACGGCTGGCGAGGTTCACGCAGTCGCCGATGGCGGTGTAGGAAAACCGGTTGGAGGTCCCCACGTTCCCGACCAGGCACTCCCCGCTGTGGAGGCCGACCCGCACCGAGAACGTGCTGCCCCGCGATTTCATCGCGGCGACCGCGTTCAGCGCGGCCTCGCAGGCGGCTGAGGACGGGTTGGGGAGCCGGGCGGGCGCGTTAAACAGCGCCATGATCCCGTCGCCCATAAACTTGTCGATCACCCCGCCGCTCGCCTCGATCGCCCGGCCAAAATCCTCAAAATACGAGGTGAGGGTATCGACCGCGTCCTCGGGCGGGTTGGTCTCCGCATAGGCAGTGAACCCGGCGAGGTCGCAGAAAAGGAGCGCGACCTGCCGTTTCTCCCCGCCCAGCTCCGCGACCCCTCCGCTCTTGACGAGGTCCCGGACGAGATCGACCGGAACGTAGTGGGAAAACGATTGGATGCCGGTGCGGAGGACCTCGATCGATTCGGAGAGCGTGCGGATCTCGCGCACGTCCGAGCGGGGCATCGGGTGCGGGCTGAGGTCGAAATGGCTGATCCTTGCCACAGCCTTCGCGAGCGCACCCAGGGGGCCGGCAATCTTTCCTGCCAGGAGGAAGCCGACAACGAGCGAGACAGCCAGCGCGACAAGGGCGGCGATCACCCCGTGTTTGATGATCCGCTCCTGCGCTCCGAACGCCTGGTTCCGGCTGAAAATAATGGCGCTCACGCAGTCGAGGTCGCCGGGGACTTTCGCCCGCCGGACGCCGGCGACATACGTGTCGCCCTCCACCGGAAAATCCATCCGGAGATGTCCGCCGTTGTTTCGCAGGTCCTCCCAGACCCCCTTGCTCTCGAGCTCTTCTCGGATCCGGGCGATGATCGGGTTCGCATGGAGGTCTTTTGCCGAGGCGATAATGTGCCCGCGGATCGAAAAAACCAGCGTGTCTCCCTGGAACTCCTGCTTCAGCTCCTCCAGGTAGTCGGTGACATCCCGGAGCAGGAAGTCCACGGAGAACACCCCCAGCAATGTGCCGTCATCCGCACGGACCGCTTTGGTGACGCTGATCCCCGGGCCGTCGCCATCGGCAAATTCATACGGGGGCGTCCAGACCATCCCCCCGTTTTCCTTGGCCAGTTGAAACCACTGCCGCTCGCGGGAGTCGAACGCCGTCGGCATGGTCGCGCGGGCGAACGGCTCCAGCCCGCCGTCCGGGGCGATCCGCCATTCCTGCGGCAGTCTCCCCGGCCGGGAGATGTTGATCACGATCCCGCCGTCCTCCGCCCAGGCTCCGGCGAACCCGCCATCCGGATACCCGAAGCTGATCCAGTTGATGCCCTCTTCAAATTCGAGCGCCTCGGCCAGCGTGCGCGCGACCGTGAGCGGGTCGCCGGTTGGAAACGATCCGTTGCGCACCCGCTTGGCCAACGAGAGGAGCAGCCGGTCGGACGGCTCAAAGAGGTCCTCGACGCGTCCGGTGACGGCGTCCAGCGTCGTCTCGATCTGCTGCTCAAGCAGCGCTCGGATCACGGTGCCAAGCGCATGCACGCCGATCCATGTGGTGCTCACGCTCGAGGCCACGATGAGGCCCAGGATCGCCGCTAGCAGGAGCGTGCGGAACGAGATGCTCCGGCGGGGCCGGGGAGGGGAGGCGGTCGGGGGAAGCTTCATCGCGGGGAGGGTTTCGGGGGAGTGCCCTTTGAGCCGCTCATGCGGGGGATCAGCTTCGGCCGCCACTGCGGGTCGGCGACCGTGCCGGTCGAGACGTATTCCAAAAGTTTGCTCACCGGGTAGAAGACGATCCCCGGGATCCCCCGCGCGTTGATCCGCATGCTCATGTCGAGCTGGCTGGTCATAAAATAGATATCCCCCGCCCCGAACATGCTGAACCCGGCGCCCTCGATCACCAGGTTCCTGGTGTTGATGATTTCGTCGGCGGCCGTGAAGTCCGCCGTCGCGAGGCGCGCGGTCTGGTACCCCGCGCCGGGCAGGAGGCCGCCCAGAATGTCGGAAAAAGGGCCGAGCACGGGGATCGCAAAGACGTTTCCGTCCTCGACCCGGATGCTCCCCGAGCCGGTCATCAGGTTCTCCTGGCCCATCCTCGCCTGGAATTTGTAGCTCCCGCTCATGACGCCCTTCGAGTCGTCGTAGTCGAAGTAGAGCTTGGTGAGCTGGGCAAAGTTCACGCGGCTCATCTTCACGTCCGCGCCGAACGTCGGGTCCTTGTCGTCGATCGAGACGAGGGCTTTGAGCTCGACGTTCCCACCCATGAGCGCGGCGCGGCGGATGTCGGCGCGCACCTTCGTGCCGATCACGTCCACCTTCCCTGAGGTCTTTCCGAAGCGCAGGGTCTTGCCCAGCAGGTCATATTCGAGCCCGCCTGCGGATTCGATGCCGATCGCCAGGTCGTTTTTTGTGGCGTCTTTCAGGTGGACCTTCCCCTGCACGGTCGCGGAGGGCGGGGTGCGGAAACGGTATGGCTTCACCGCCTCCGCAATCTTCGGATCGATCCACATGAGGACATCGTACGGGACGAGGGTCGACCGAATCTCGCTCAGGCGGGCTTCTTGGAGCCCGACATCGTAGGCGAACGATCCGGTCCCGCGGCCGGTGCCTGTGGCGACACGGAAATTTTTGTACGTCACGCAGCGGTCGCCGATTTCGAATTGCGACTCGGCGCTGTCGAGCCACGACCCGCGCATCGCGGTGCGGCCGAGGCGCAGCTTGCCCTGCCCGCGCAGGCTCGTAAAATCCAGCTTCTCCCCGCGCAGGGAAACCTCGACATCGGGCGGGTCGGCAAATTCCATCCGCTCGATGAACTCGCGCGTCTTGGGATCAAAGAGCGGGAGGAGATCGGTCGGCCGGATCGTCGTCCTGGCCTGGATCCGGATATCCTCCGGAGCTACCCAGACCTGCCCGCTCAGGACGCCCTCGCCGACTGAAACCCGGATGTCCCGCGCGTAGAGTCGGCCGTCCTTCCACGCAAATTCCAGCCCGGCATTTCGGAACCGGGCGCCTCGAAATTCGACCGCCTGCGCTGCGAAGGCGCCGGTCACGTTGAACGCGGGCTTCCCGTTCAGCCCGGACACGGAAAACTCGGCGTCGAGCTCGGGAGGCTTGCGGAACTCGAGCGAACGCAGGCTTTCGGAGGATTTGGCGGCGAGGACGAGGAACGGCTTCGGATCCAGCGTCGACAGGAGCGACCCCTCGGCAATACCCTTGTTGAGGTCGTACTCGAGCGAGGCGTTAAAGGATCCGGTCGCATCGGAGAGCAAGAACTTCGGAATTTGCAAGGTCCCGCGCTCAAAGGATCCTTGAACCTCGGCCGCCCGCAGCGACCATCCCTCGCCCGCGATCGCGCCGGATCGCAGCGAAAATGACTCAACTTTCAGGGATCCCGGATCCGCCAGATCGGCGTCAATCGTGGCGCGCAGGACGGGGGGTCCGCCGGGATAGTGCAGCTTGGCGAGTTCGTCCAGAATGCGCTCGGCAGCCACGGTGTTGCCGCCCCCCTGCTCGGGTGGCTGGGAGCGGAACGTCGAGGGGTTCAGGAATTGGCCCGTGACCTCCACCCGGATGCCCTCCACATATCCCTCGAAGCGGCTCAGCCGGAGGCTGTCGCCCAGAAGGATCACGTCGGCATGGACGTTGGTCAGGTCGAGCCGGGGGGCGTTCGCCGCGCGCCCGACCGGGATCGAGACCCCGGCATTGGTAAGGGCCAGCTTGTCCACCACTATTCTCCCCCGCGTCAGCTCGCTCAGGTTCAGCGAGAGCGACGTGTCGCTGATCGTGGTGATCAGGCGTCCGCCCTCGGCCCGGCTCCGGACTTCGATGCCCTTCGCCAGCAGCCCGGAGAACGGGTCCAGCGCCAGCCTTCCGATCGTCACGTCGAGCGAGTCGTTGCTCAGCGCCCGCGCGAGCGCCTCCCGGGCCCCAAAGCCGATCCCGTACTCCCTCAGGTAAACCGCCACTGCCGGGATCCCCAGGAAAACGAGCACCAGCACAAGGCGGATGGCATTCTTTCCGATAAAATGGATGGCCGGGTGGACTTTCATCGAGCCAGTAATTCAAGCAGAGACGTGGCGCGCAGCACAGCGGAGAATCCTCGTCGCTCCCTGGAATTTTGTGTCAGGTCAGCCCTTCTCCGGCGGGGAGGGCGGAGAGATCGTCCTCGGAGAGCGCCCGCTTCTGGCGGATTGGGACCCCCTGGCGGGCGAGAAAGCAGAGGCTCTTCTCGATGGTCGAGAGCTCCCGCATTTCGAGCGTCACCGACATTTCTTTCCAAGCCCCGCACCCGGCGATCACCGCCGGCCAGTCGATCGTTCCGACCCCGAGCGCCTGGTGGCTGTCCCGGTCGCCCCGGTTGTCGTTCCAGTGCATGTGCAGCACCGAGGCCGACATGCCCCGCATCCACGCATCCGGGCTGAAGTGGCTGTGGGCATGCGCGTGCGCGACGTCGAGGCACATGCCGAACCGGTCGTCCTGGACCAGGTCAAATAGCTCGCTGAAGATCCCCCAATCTTCCTCCCATTGGTTCTCGAGGCAGAGCGAAATCCCGGGGTAGCTGGCCAGCGCATAATGCCAGAACTCCGCGTGCGCCCGCAGGAATTCCTTCCGGTACCGGCTCACCTGGACCATCGGGTTAAACCCAAGGTGGAAAACAATTTTTTCGCATCCGATCTTGAGCGCTGTCAGGATGTCGGCCTCGATCCGGCTCTGCGAGAGCGCCGCGATCCGCCGGTCCTCGCTGTGCAGGGCCAGATCGATGAAGGCCCCGTGCATGGTTTTGAGCAGAGGGAGGCCCGCCAGCTCGGCTTCGATTTCTGATTCCAGCTGCGCACGGGCGTCGACGTCGTTGAGCGCCTGCCCGCCGATAAACGCGGTGATCTCAACGCCCAGCTCGTTTTTGCAGGCAAAGGCTATGCGCTGGGCGCGCTCCTGCGCACCCACTGGAATAAAAAATGAAAGTTCCGTTGCCATGTTTGCCCGACCGCCGCACATGCCCTGCTCACCAGATCCCCAGCCGGCCCAAGCGGCCTCGCGGAGGCAGCGGTCCCGACACATGCTCGATCAATATTCTTCGCGTGGCCTGACCGGTCAAGTGATTTCCGCCTTTCATCCTGCCAGGAAAGCTGATACCGACTGCGCGCATGAGTTGCCATCTCACCCGGGTCGGTTTGTTGATTCCCGTCATCTTTCTTGCCGCTTGCGAAAAACCGAAGCCGGCAGCTCCGCCGGTTTTTGTGACGTTCACCCAGGCGATCCAGCAGGACGTCGTCGCCACGGGCCAGTGGGTCGGCCTGCTCGACGGGTTCCAGAATGCCGACATCCAGGCGCAGGTGACAGGCTACCTACTCACGCAAAATTATAAGGAGGGCTCGGCGGTCAAAAAGGGGGAACTTCTTTTTACGATCGACCCGAGGCCGTTCCAGGCCGCTCTCGCCCAGGCGCAGGCGAACTACGCGCGCTCGGTCGCCCAGGCCCAGCTGGCGCAGATCACGCTCGAGCGCCAGGCCCAGCTCTACAAAACGAAGGTCATCAGCCAGCAGGAGTACGACACTTCGTACCAGGATACCCAGGCCGCCCTGGCCGCTGCTGCCGCCACGCAGGCGGAGATGCAGGCCGCCCAGGTGAACCTCGATTACTGCACGATCTCCGCGCCGTTTGATGGGATTGTCGGCGTCGCCCAGGCCCAGATCGGCGACCTGGTCGGCCCGGGCGGAAAAACGTCAACGCTCACCCAGATCTCGCAGGTGGATCCGATGAAGATGAATTTTTCGATCACCGAGGCGGAATACCTGAAAGCCGCTCCCCTCCTCGCCCAGCTCCAGGCCGGAACGCTGGAGGCGCGGGAGGCAAAAATCGAGCTCTCCCTCGCGGACGGATCGGTCTACGGGCAGAAGGGAAAGTTCGATTTTGTGAACCGCCAGGTGAGCACCACGACCGGAACGATCCAGATCACCGCGCTCTTCCCGAACCCGGATAGCGTCCTACGGCCAGGGCTTTTCGGGCGCGTGACCGCTCCCGTCCAAAAAATCGACGGGGCGATCCTGGTCCCGCAGGCTGCGACGGTCGAGCTCCAGGGCAACTACTTTGTCGGAATCCTCCAGCCCGACAGCACCGTGAAGCCGACCCCGATCGTGCTCGGGCCGGTCCAGGGCCAGCTCCAGGTCGTGAAGGGCGCTGTCAAGGCCGGCGACAAGGTGATCGTCGGAGGCATCGAAAAAGCCCGGCCGGGCGTGAAGGTCATCGCCAAACCCTACGAGGCCCCGACCCCGGCACCGGTCTCCTCCAAGTAACCTATGTCGAACTTTTTCATTCGCCGCCCGATCGTGGCGATGGTGATCGCGATCATCACCGTCATCGTCGGCATCGTTTCGATGGCCGGACTGCCGGTCTCGCAGTTCCCGAATATCGTCCCCCCCCAGATCCAGGTCCAGACGACCTACGTCGGTGCAGACGCGCTCACGGTCGAGCAGTCGGTGGCCACCCCGATCGAGCAGCAGATGAGCGGGGTCGAGGGGATGGAGTACATGTACTCCATCAATGCCAATAACGGCATGATGACGCTCAACGTCATTTTTGGGACGGATACCGTTCCCACCACCGACCAGATCCTCGCGCAGATGCGGCAGACCCAGGCCACGTCGCAGCTGCCCTCGGATGTCCGGAATTTCGGCCTCACTGTCGAGCAGGCGCTCTCGTCTCCGCTCGGGGTCTTCGCGCTCTACTCGCCGAAGGGAACCTACGATCCGACGTTCCTGGCAAACTACGCGTACATCAATATCAACGACCCGCTCACCCGCGTGAACGGGGTCGGCAGCGTGAGCATCTTCGGCGCCGGGCAATACGCGATGCGGATCTGGGTCCAGCCGGACCGCCTCGCCACGCTCAACATCACCGTGCCCGAGGTGATCAACGCGGTGAACGCCCAGAACAACGTGAACCCGGCCGGCCAGGTCGGCGGCGAACCGGTCCCGCCCGGGCAGGTCTTCACGTTCACCGTCAATACCACCGGCCGCCTCGTCACGCCGGAGGATTTTGGAAACATCGTGATCCGCGCAAACGAGGACGGCTCGATCGTGCGGGTCAAGGATGTAGCCCGCGTGGACCTCGGCGGCCAGATCTACAACCTCCAGGGGCGCTTCAACGGGCAGAATGCCGCCATCGTCTGCGTCTACCAGCTCCCGGGCTCGAATGCGGTGGATACCATGAAGCAGGTCCGGGCGCTCTTCGAGCAGCAGGCAAAGCAGTTCCCGGAGGACTTCCAGTACGAGGTCGCCCTCGATACCACGCTCGCGATCACCGAGGGCATGAAGGAGATCGTGCAGACGCTCTTCGAGGCGATGATCCTCGTCATCATCGTCGTCTTCATCTTTCTGCAGGGCTGGCGCGCGACGCTCATCCCGCTCATCGCGGTTCCGGTCTCGCTCATCGGCACGTTTGCGCTTTTCCCGATCCTCGGGTTTTCGATCAACACGCTCTCGCTCTTCGGGCTCGTTCTCGCGATCGGGCTCGTCGTCGATGATGCGATCGTCGTGGTGGAGGCGATCGAGCACCATATCGAGGCCGGGCTTTCGCCCAAGGACGCCGCCTTCAAGGCGATGGCCCAGGTGTCCGGCCCGGTCGTCGCCATCGCGCTCATCCTGGCAGCGGTGTTCATCCCGACGATATTTATCCCCGGCATCACCGGCGCGATGTACCAGCAGTTTGCCGTGACGATGGCGGTCTCCGTCCTCATCTCGGCGTTCAACGCCCTGTCGCTCAGCCCGGCTCTCGGAGCGCTTCTTCTGCGCCCCAAAAAGGAGGCGAGGGGACCGCTGGGAGCCTTCTTCCGCGGGTTTAACAAGGCATTCGGGCGCGCGACCGACGGATATGTCGGGATTTGCCGCGCGCTCATGCGCAAGTTTGTGATCAGCTTGTTCCTGCTCGCCCTTCTGGCGCTGGCCGGGTTTGGCCTGGGGGCCCGGATGCCAACCGGATTCATCCCGGAGGAGGATCAGGGCTATCTTTTTGGAGTGATCCAGCTGCCGCGCGCCTCCTCTCTCCAGCAGACCGCCGCCGTCTCCGGGCAGGTGGAGAAGATCCTGGAGAAGATCCCCGGCGTCGAGCACGTCACCTCGATCATCGGGTTCAACCTTCTGAGCACCGTCCAGAGCACGTACACAGGGTTTTTCTTCATCGCCATGGAGGAGTGGTCGAAGCGCACCACCCCCGAGCTCCAGATCGATGCCCTCCAGGCGACGATCAATAAGGAGCTCGTCCAGCTCTCGAAACCCACCGCCGCATTTGCCTTCCCGCCCCCCGCGATCCCCGGCATCGGAACCGCCGGCGGCGTCACGTTCATGCTCGAGGACCGCATGGGCAAAGATGTCGAGTTCCTCGCTAAAAACACCGAGCTCTTCATGACGAAGGCGAAGGAGCGCCCGGAGCTCACCGGGCTGTTTACGACCGCGCTCTGGGATGTCCCCCAGATCTTCCTCGATGTCGACGAGGCCCAGGCGATGATCCAGGGGGTCAGCCTCAGCGATGCCTACCAGACGATCCAGACGTTCCTCGGCGGCTACTTCGTCAACTACTTCAACCGCTTCGGCCTTCAGTGGCAGGTCTACATCCAGGCCGAGGGAGAGTTCCGCACCGACATCAGCAACCTCGGCCTCTTCTACGTCACCAACGAAAAGGGCCAGGCGGTGCCGGTCAACTCGTTCATCCGCGAGAAGAAGTCGTTCGGCCCGGAGTTTACGATGCGCTACAACATGTTCCGCTGCTCGCAGATCAACGCCTCCGTCTCGCCCGGTTACTCGACCGCTCAGGCGATGCGCGCGCTTGAGGAGGTCTTCGCTCAGAACATGCCGCAGGGCATGGGGTACGACTACTTCGGGATGTCCTACCAGGAGCAGCAGGCCGCCCAGGGGGTCCCGCCGGCCGCGATCTTTGGGCTCTCGATCCTCTTCGTCTTCCTCATCCTGGCCGCCCAGTACGAGAGCTGGTCGCTGCCGTTCAGCGTCCTGCTCACGACGCCGATCGCCGTCTTCGGCGCGTTCGCCGGCCTCACGATCCGCGGGATGCAGGACAACCTGTACGCCCAGATCGGGCTCGTCATGCTCATCGGGCTCGCCGCAAAAAATGCGATCCTTATCGTCGAGTTTGCCAAGGATGAATACGAGAAGGGATCGACCGCGATGGAAGCCGCCCTCGCCGGGGCCAAGCTCCGGCTCCGCCCGATCCTGATGACCGCGTTTGCGTTCATCCTCGGCACCGTCCCGCTCGCCCTGGCATCCGGCTCGGGAGCCGTCTCCCGGCGGGTCCTCGGCACCACCGTCATCGGCGGAATGCTTGCCGCCACCCTGCTCTCGATCTTCCTGATCCCTGCCTGTTTCTATGTCGTCGAGCGGTTTTTTGCCGGGCGCAAGGAAGACGCCCCCGCTCCCACGCCGCCTGCAGAAAAGCAGCCAGCCGACAATCCGCCGGAACCCTGAGTTTTTTTCATCCATGAGCCCGATGCATCCCACCGAACCGGCTGCCGTCCCTGGCCGTGCAGCCCCCTTCAACGTCCGCAAAAAATCCTGCGCCTCCGCCCTGCTGCTCGGACTCCTCCTCTGCTCGTGCGCATCGAACGACGGGCCGGATTCCTCCACAAATTACGCCACCGCCTACCTCGGCCCGAATGGCGAGATCCTCTACTACAGCGCGCCGGGCGGAAAAAAGAAGAAGGCCGAAGCCCCTCCTCCCGCCCAGCCCCCCTGGTCGTGGTCCGGGGACGGAGTTCCCGGCCGCCCTTCCATGGTGATCGACCTCAGCAACCAGACCGCCTACTTCTACAAGGGCGGCGTCGAGGTCGGAACCGCCCCCGTCTCGACCGGCCGGGAAGGCTACAGCACCCCAACCGGATCATTCTCCGTGATCCAAAAAAATGCCGACCACGTCTCGAACCTCTACGGTGATTACGTCGATGCCAACGGCGGGGTGGTGGTCAGCAATGTCGGCATCAACAAGGATAAACGCCCGCCAGGAACAAGGTTCCGCGGGGCCCCGATGCCCCACTTCATGCGCGTCACCGGCGCCGTCGGCATGCACGCCGGCTACCTCCCCGGCTACGCCGCCTCCCACGGGTGCATCCGTCTCCCGCAGGGGGCCGCAGAAAAGTTTTTCGCCCACGCCCCGCCCGGAACTCCAGTCCGGATCGTGCACTGAAAAAATGGTGGAGGGTAGGGGGGTCGAACCCCTGACCTCGTCATTGCGAACGACGCGCTCTACCAACTGAGCTAACCCCCCCTCGAAAACGAGGCAGGTACCGTGACGCGGATCGAAACGTTGGTCAATCGGGAAATTATTCCCGTTTTAACCTTGCGCATCCCCCGCCAACCCGCCACATTCCCATGTCCGCTACGACCCTATCGTCCAGCGGTTAGGACACTGCCCTTTCACGGCGGTAACACGGGTTCGAATCCCGTTAGGGTCGCCATCTTATAAAATGGCATTTCCCTCTAAAAACAGGCTCTCCACCAAACAATGGGGATGAGGGACATTGTTGATGGTGATGGTTAACCGCACTGAGCGATGACGCGCAGGCGGTAGTTGTTGAAGTTTTTGAAGCCGTAGGCACGGCGTTGAATGAGCTTCATCTTGCGATGGAAGCCCTCGGCGATGCCATTGTTTTTTGTAAAGCACCACATAGCGGCCAGAGCCTCGTCAAACGCGGATATCCGAAAACTCATTCAGAACACGGAAAGCTCACATCGGGATTCCCTTCGGAGATTCGCGCGTCCGCCTTACCGGAGCGGACACTGTCAAAATCCGGAGTTGATCTTTTCGCAAGGCCCGATAGAAACGCACGTTTACATTGACCCCAAACCCCAAGACGCCAAAAACCATGGAGACTTATCTCTACCTGTCCCTGATCCCCGAGGCCCTGATCCTGTCCCATCTGCCACCGGGAAAATTTGGCACCTACATGGCGACGGGATCGAAACGCCAAATCGAAGGGCCTGCTGTTTTCTTTGAGGTTGACCAGTCCGCCCGGCTCGGCGGGTTCCGCATCGAGGAAGCCCGCGCACGATGCCTCCCTCACCCGGATGGCTCGCCCCGCAGATCCACATATGTTGCCGTTTATAATGTTCTTCCCAACGTGCCACTTTCCGCGCTGAAATCCGCTTACCTCACGACGCCCTCCGGGCTCTCTCTCCAACTCGACAAAGGCGAACCCAAGCCCTTGGAAGCAGACTCGTTTTATCTCTATCAGGAACTCGGGCCGGTCTACCCGAGGGTTGCAAGCAGGTTGGCACCGAAGGCGTTTTGCGAGCTGGTGACCTCCCCAACCAAGCTTGTGTCGCTCCCCCGCATCGCAATCATCGACATGGAGCTGGGGGCCTTGGCATCCAACCCCGAAGCGCGCCTGGACGGCCACATGCCGTATCAGAATCTCGACCACCTTCGTGATTGCCTGCGGGGCATCCGGGACACCCCGGAGCGGATGACTAAAATCGTCAACCGCGGCCTCCGCCCGGACATTCTCTTTTCGATGATCCGGACCGGAGTCTATCTCGGCGATACCACGGATTTCTGCTGTTTTCCGATGCCTTCCGAAGAGGAACTCGAGAAAAACCACCATCTCTGGTGGCACTCCGCGCAGGCTGTGCGCGGCTATTGATTTCCGAACCTCCACCCCCAACCCCTTTCCCTTTACCCACCATGCAGACTCTTCATCTCATTATCCCATTACTCGGCATCCTTGGCCTCGTCATCGCCTTCCTGATCTATCGCAAAATCGCCATGCAGTCCGGCGGCGAGGGAAAAGTCGCAGAAATCGCCCTGGAAATCCACTCTGGAGCGATGGTTTTCATGCGGCGCGAGATTATTCTTATCGGCGCGTTCGCGATTGTCGTGGGCGGCCTTCTTGTCTTCAAGGACCCATGGGAATCCCTGGCTTTCTTTTTGGGAGCGATCGCGTCGTCGATCGCCGGTTTCATCGGGATGTACACAGCCACTCATGTCAACGTACGGACCACGATGGCAGCGCATTCCTCCGGCCCCGCATCGGCTCTGACGACCGCATTCTTCGGGGGCTCGATCATGGGACTCACAGTTGCTTCCATGGGGCTTCTTGGAGTCGGAGGGTTGTTCCTATTTTTCGGGGAGACAGAGAAAGATGTCCACATCATCCATGGCTTCGCGATGGGGGCTTCGCTGGTGGCCATTTTCTACAGGATCGGCGGCGGCATCTTCACCAAGGCCGCGGACGTCGGTGCGGACCTCGTTGGCAAGGTTGAGGCGGGCATCCCCGAAGATGACCCCCGCAACCCCGGTGTGATTGCCGACAACGTGGGTGACAACGTCGGCGACGTGGCCGGTATGGGCTCGGACTTGTTCGAGTCCTACTGCAACGCGATGATTGCCTCCATGGCGATCGCCGCCACACTCACGCTATCCCAGTGGGAGTCCATCGCGGCCGCTCGTGCCAATCTGATGTTTCTCCCGTTGGCACTCGCAGGGACCGGTTTCCTCTGCTCGCTGGCAGGGATTGCCCTCGTCCGTTTGTCGTCGAACCGCGAGCCTGCCCGGGCGCTGCGCACGGGAACGGTGGGTGCAGCCATCCTGTTCGTGGCCCTGGCGGCAGGTGTGATCACCGGGCTGGGCATCGACCTCAAGGTCTGGATGTGCGTTCTGCTCGGCTCGGTTGGCGGCATCCTGATCGGGCTCTCCACTGAGTTTTACACCGGCGGTTCTCCCATGCGCTCGATCTCCAAAGCGGCATTGACCGGTGTGGCCACCGTGATGATCCGGGGGCTGGCGGTCGGAATGCTTTCGGTAGTCATTCCGCTGGCAGTGGTGGCGTTTGTAATTCTGGGAGCGAGCCATTTTGGCGGATTGTTTGGCGTGGGGATTGCCGCTGTCGGAATGCTGGCGACCATTGGGATCACGATGAGCATTGATGCTTATGGTCCAATCGCGGACAATGCCGGTGGAATCGCCGAGATGGCCGGTCTGGGCAAACAGACCCGGGATATCACCGATACCCTCGACGAAGTCGGAAACACCACCGCGGCCATCGGCAAAGGTTTTGCCATCGGGGCCGCATCGCTGGCTGCCCTTGCCATCATCGCGGCATTTATCAACGTGGTACGGATCCGGAATCCGGAATTTCAGCTCCTGCTCTCCGATCCCCGCGTGCTCACAGGCATGTTCATCGGCGGATTCATCCCGTTTCTGGTCAGTGCCCTGTGCATGACCGCCGTCGGTGCAGCGGCCCAGGAGATGATTGAGGAAATCCGACGCCAGTTCCGCGAGATCCCCGGGCTCTTGGAAGGCACGGGCAAGCCCGACTCGGCTAGCTGCGTGCGAATCGCGACCGATGCAGCAATCAAGCGGATGGTTCTGCCAGCCGGCATCGCCATCTTTTCGCCGGTTGTGATCGGCTTCGGACTGGGGGCTTCCACCCTGGGCGGCATGCTCGTTGGAGCGCTTCTTAGCGGCGTGTTGCTTGCGCTGTTCATGGCGAACTCGGGAGGCGCCTAGGACAACGCGAAAAAGTTTATCGAGCATGGAAACTTCGGCGGGAAAAACTCGGATGCGCACAAGGCATGCGTTGTCGGCGACACGGTCGGCGACCCGCTCAAGGACACCGCGGGACCCTCGATGAACATTCTCATCAATGTGATGTCGATCGTCAGCTTGGTGATCGCCCCTCTGCTGAAGTAGGTCTCGCGGGACTAGGAGCCCAAAGACGAGGAGGGGTCCGGAGAGGGAGACTCTTCCCCATCAGGTGCGGATTCGGAAGGGGTTGTGAACGCCTCCGCGTCACG
>JBGTAT010000527.1:0-9678 GCA_041749755.1 Terrimicrobiaceae bacterium
CCTGCATCCGCGCGAGCGCGGCCTCAAGCCCGGCCCGGCCAAGCGAGCATCCCACGATCCCGGCTATCCCGCACATGAGATAAGTCCTTTCACGCTGGCGCAAACTTCGCGGCGGAATCGGTCCCGTCCGAAGACCTCCTCGAGCTCGCTGGCGGGCCATTCCTGACGGCCGGCGGCTAAGGCCTTCGCCAAGGCCTCGGCAAGAGCCGGGATATTCTGCGGATCGACCATGGCACCAAGCTTGCCCCCGCGCAGGGCATCTGCGGCCCCATCTCCATTGCCCGCCACCACTTGGCATCCGGACGCAAGGGCCTCAAGAAAGACGATCCCGAATCCCTCGCCCCCGCTCGGCATCGCAAATACCGTCGCTAGACGGTAATGGTCGGGAAGCTCGCCGGCCGCCACATACCCGGCAAAAGCCACTTTGTTAGCAATGCCGGTTTCGTTCGCCAGGGCCTCCAATCGTGGCCGGTCATCGCCGGTTCCAACGATGAGGTAAATCGCATTTGGCACCGACTGCAAAACCTGCGGCAGCGACCGGATCACAGCATCGTGGCCTTTGTATCCTTCGCCCGATGCGAGGCGCCCGACCGTCAGAATCACGACGGAGCTGCCGCCGAATCCGTGACGCCGGAGCAAGGCCGGAGGCGGAGGGCCAGGGGAAAACCGTTGAAAATCTGCCGTCGGGTTGATGATCTCACACCGTCGGCCCGGCGGCCGCCAATCGCTTGTGCGGGCGACCGTGACCTGGCTGATCGCGATGAAGAGGTCCACTTCGTCGGCTCTGTGGATTTCGCGCCGACCAGGGCCGTCCCACACCTCGATGCCGTGGAGCCAGACCGCCAAGCGAAAGCCGAAAATCTTTTTCAGCAACGCAGCCAGCGGGATCAGATGGACATGCATGAGGATGACAACCTGCGGCCGCCGCGTGAGGCCATCGAGGAACGCGCGCCAGCAGAACCCCAGCTTGGCGAAGATGCTTCGCCCAGGCCCGCTCCAAACCGCAAATCCCTTCGAGTCCCATTCCTGACTGCAAGCGTCCAGGACGTCTGCAGAGAGGGCCTCGATGCCGCCTTTCGCCGGCTCAAAGCTGGGCGACCAAACAGAAATCTTATCCATTTTTTTAAGGCGAAGATATCCGACGGACCGCCTGCATCACGCCGTCCGCTGCCACATCGACAGAGTAGCTTTCAAAGACGCGGCGCCGGGCAGCCGCTCCCATCCGTTGAGAGTTTTCCGGGTGGGCGGCCATCATTTGCATCTGCGCTGCCAGGGCGGCGGCCTCGCCGCACGGGAATGACAACCCGGTGACACCTTCCTCGACCAGATCCTGTCGGCATCCGACGAGGTCGCTCACGATCGCCGGCCGGCCGCAGGCCATCGCCTCGTTGACGACCAAGCCCCATGTTTCACCGGCGTCCGAGGGCAGGACGAGGCAATCGGCGGCGGCGTACGCCAGCGGGATCTCGCTCTGGTTGAGAAAGCCGGCAAACGAACACCCGACCCCGAGATCCGCCGCCAAGCCCCGAACGCGAGGCTCCAGATCTCCGGATCCCGCAATCAGAAGGTGCGCACCCGTCAATCCTCTCATCGCCTCGACGAGCAGGAGAGGGTTCTTTTTCTCCTCCAGCTTTCCGGAAAAAAGGAAGCAAAATGCGTCGGGGGGAATCCCCCAGCGCGCGCGGAGCGCGGCCCGGTCCGCGCCGCCGGAGATCTCCGCAAACCGTGCGTTGTCGATAAAGTACGGCGCATCAAACATGTCGTCCTCGCGGACCCCAAACGTCCGGTAGTACTCGCGGTTTGCCATCCCGATCGGCAGGAAGGCATCGTAGAGATCGAGCACCGTCCGCTGAAAAAGCCTGGCGGGAAGCCGACGGCGGCGCAGCGTGTTTGCCTCGCAGCGCAGGATCTTTGGCCGGCCGCTCAGCACCGCTGCCGCGAGCCCCGCATACATCACAGGATGGTGCCACCCCGTGCACAGGATCGCATCCGGGCGATACGTGCGGAGCGATGCAAAAAGCGATTTTGCGTTCCGCACCCAGGCGCTTGCTGATCCCAATGCCGCCGACTTAAGCCCCAAAGGGGCTTCATCCCCTAGCCCAGGGCAAGCGCCAGCGCCGCCCTGGGTCACAGGTAAAAAGCGCTCCTGCCCTGTAGGGGCAGCATCCCCAAGGGCCCTGAATTTAGCGCCAGCTCTCGCTGACCCCGCTTGCTCCACCCCGAAGACCTCATGCCTATAGCCGCCCAGCAGCGGGATATCCCAAGAAAACTCGACTCCGAACCCCTCCCCCTGAGCCTTCGCATCCGGCAGGAAGCCATAGTGCACCAGCAGGTCCATTCCCGGCAACGCCGCCAGCGCCCGATAGAGAGGGACCTGATACTGGATCGGGTGGGAGGCGATGATGGAAAGCCTGATGGCCATCGTGTTCGAGCGGTTTGCTTTTGAATCAATCCCGGAGAAGATCAGGCTCCGTTAAGGCAGCCTCTCATGCTCAAAAGTAAAGCAGAGGTACTCGCCAACGAGGCGGGCGTCGTAGCGGAAACTGGTCAGCGCGTTGAAGATGGATCGCCAGCAATCGTGGATTTCAACATGGATGTGCTTCACCGATTGAACCCATTCGGACGAGTCCTCAAAAACGGGTCTTTCGGCCCCCTCGATATCCATTTTGACAAGGGTTTCTCCGGGACCATTTTTCATTTTCAAGAGCGATGCCATGGTAACCGAGGGTATGCCTGACCCGGAATCCGCCTCACAAACCTGCAGCGACCATGAGTCGGATCCCGTCATTGACATCCGCTTCGCATCGGACGTCCACACAGCGGCGTGCAGGCACTGAACATTTTTGAGTGAGCTGCAATTGGAAAGGAGGGCCTGGAAGTTGGCGGGATCGGGCTCGACCGCAATGATCCGGGCGTCCGGATAGGCGCAGGCATAAATTTTTGTCATGAAGCCAACGTTGGCGCCGGCGTCGACGATAAACCCGACCCCGGAAGGCATCGGGGGAATTTCCCTCTTAATGAAAAGGATAAAGAAGAGAATCAGGTCGGACGTTTTTCCCCTCACGAGCACCGTCGTATTCCAACCGGGGGCGCTGAGGGAAAATGTTCGATCCGAGATCCCGGCAACAACGAGCTTTGCGGCGTCGACGATCCCGAGGGCGGGCAGGGATCGCAGGAAATAATAGGCCAAAACGGGCGGGGTGTATTTCATAGGGTTAAGAATGCAATCGGGGAGTCCGGATCAGAGCGCGCCTCCCATCAGGCGCGAGGTGGCAAACCGGATCGCCCTCGCCAGTTCGGGAGCCGTGAGGAAGGGGTCGCGGAATCGGGATGGCTCCACATACCTGCCGGAAAGAAGCCGCAGGATGGCTTTGGCGCGCGAAATTGCCCTCTGGGAAACGTACCGGCTGCTGCGGCCGAGTGCGCAGGCCGGAAGGAAGGCCAGCGGCGCGTAGAGGACATCGGCGCGGTGGGTGGTGCTAATCCCAAAATGCCGGTGTTCATCATTAGGAAGCCCGCCGTGTTCCCCATAACTTCGCCAGGGAATCAGAAGGGAGGGAACTCCCCGGCTTTTCAGCGCCGGCCTCAGGTAGGTGTCCCACGGCGTGTAACTTCCGCCGTGCCGGGCTTCCTCCTCCAAGCCGAAATCTATGGCTTGAAGCGCGGCCGCAGGATCCCAGTAATTGGCAACGGTCGTCGCGCTCTGGCCGGAGGCAAAGGAATCGGAGAGAACCCGATAGATCCGTTGCGCCGACGAGTACAGCCATGCGCAGCAGCCTTCCTGCGCAACCCAGGCAGGCGAGGGAAGGTCCGGAAAATTTTTAGCTGGCACAAAGTCCGCTTCGATGACGAGGCTGGGCACCCCGATTTCGCAGACCCTTCGCCAGGCGGAGACGTGTGCGAGGAGACATTTTGCCTGCGCGGAATAGTGTGCTTGCGCGGCGGGAAGGTCTTGGCGCCGCACCTCCACCTGAAACCCCATTTCCCGCAGCGAGCGCTCGAGACCGGTGACATCCTCACGGCAGCAAAGAACGAGCGCGTTCCTTGCAGAATCGAGCAATCGCGGCGCCGGCGGTTGAATGGCTGGAGGGGACATGGCGTCAGCTGAGGGGCTGGACGTCGCGCTGTGTGAAGCGCCTCCCCATGCGGCGCTTCGGTGCTAGGCGCACGGGCGTTGGCTGCGCGCGCAGAAGGTACGGCGTCCGGAGGAGGATCCCCAGCAGAAGCCCAAGCGTCAGCAGGATGTTGACATCTCCAAAAATCTGGTGCGCCGTCGTAAAGACAACGACATTCGCTGCCAGGAAAGCGATGATCCCGTAGGCAAGAGGAGCGACGCTCTCATCCGGCCTAATGTGGCGGGCGGCAGCGTAAATGTACCGCCCAATGGCAATCAAAATCCACACCAGCAACAAGAGCCCGGGAACCCCGAGCTCAGCAAGAATTTTGCCCAGGCCCCCCTCGGCAGCCGACCCAACCAGCACGGACCCCCCGCCGAAATGCTGGGCCCCCTGGCTGCCGGTCCCCGCACCCAGCCCGAAAAATCCGTTGCGGTCGATCACGTAGAGCAACATGCCGCCGGTCATCAGCAAAAAGCGCTCTTTCGAATCGGCGGCAGCGGTCGCACTGCGATCTACATAAACCGACCATTCGCCCGGAAGCTCGCTCGAAGTGATGTAGAAGAAAAAGGCCGCCGATATCAGCGCGGCTATTGTGTAAACGGTCGCCAGCCGGCGGGACCCTGACTTAAAATACGTGATCAGCGCATAGGCAAACCCCAGGAACATGACGATCTCCATGATGAACTTCCGGCGGCCGGTCAGGACCAGCGCCGGCACGATGACCGCCGCGATGAGCCCGACCATTCCAAAAAATTTCCAGTCGAGCGGGCGGGCGAGGCCGAGGATGACGAGGAAGCAGACCGCTGTTGCGCAGTGCCACCCGGCCAGCTCTGGCGAGCGGAAGAGCCCGCTTCGCAGCACGGTGACCCCGCCGCTCTCGGGATAAAACACGAACCCCTCTCCGACGGACCCGAGGATCCGCCAGTCCAGGCCGGCAGTCTCCAGATACAGGGAGACGCCAAATACCACGGCGACGGACATGTAGAAAATCAGAAGCTTGAGAACCTCATCCGGGTTTCGCGCAAACCGATACCCGAGCATCAGGCCCGGAATCGGCGCGAGATAGGCGAGCGCCCCAATCCCCGCAAGGACGAAGCTGTGCGTATGCACGTAGGCGTTGAGCACGGCGATGCAGACCCAGATAACAAACAGGGCGGAAGGCAGATACATCGCGGAGTTGAACCGGTGCAGATCGTTCAGTCCCAGCTTCTCGCCTGAGAGAACGGCCGATAAAAAGCAGACGCCGAACAGCGCGGCCGCAATCAGGGAAAGATAAACCGGCTCGCCGGGAACAAGTTTCCGGATCGGGTCCTGCAGGAACCCTGCCAGCACGACGGCATAAATCCCGCGCCGCCAGTTGCTCAGCGCAACCAGCGAACCACCGACAAAAAGGATGATCGCAAAAATCATGGCTTCAGCAACCTCTGCCCGCTGCGGGATAATTGCACGGCTTTTGCGAGGCCGCTCACCTCGCCGAAAAGAGTGACCGGAATCCACCAAGGCCGCCTCAGATGGTGCCGGGTCGCAACGCTGGCGACGAGGCGGTTTGCCGCACCCGGAATCGCGCCGGTCACGCCATGCTTCAAAATCAAATGGTAGTAGGCGCCGACCGAGTGCGCCGGTGAGGCGGTCGTCAGGTGGTGGCCGTGCGCCCGCGTTCCTCCGCGCTCCGCGCGGAGGTGACGGATCGAGCCCGCCGGCTCAAAAAAAACTTTGCCGCCGCTCCGGATCACCCGCTCCGCATACTCGGTCTCGAAGCAGTAAGCAACCTGAACAAAATTCTCGTCGAATCCCCCGACCTCCAAAAACCGGTCCTTTCTCACAGAAAAATTGCAGGCAATCGCTTTGTCGATCCACTGCGGGACCGTGGAATAAAAGCCAAAATTCCCGCCGCCTTCGACGGCCGCCGGTTCCTCGCCGGGCTGGAGAACCTGCCCGACAACCGCCCAGGCTTCGGAATGCGCGGCATAGGCAGCCTCGTGCGCAGCCAGCAGGCCGGAGGATGGGATCACGTCGTCATCCAGAAAAAGGACGACTTCTCTCGAGGCATTCAAGACCCCGAGATTCATCGCCCGCGCAATATTCGGCTGCGGAATGCGGAGCATCCGGATCTCCCCGCTCTCCTCCCATTTGCAGAGTGCCTCTTCGGTTTCCGGCTCGTGCCGGGGTGTCTGATCGCAGACGATGAGTTCGGCGGGGCGCAGAGCAAGCACCCGGCGGATGGTCTCCACCAGGACCGCTTCTCTCCGAAAGGTCGGAATCACAATGCTCAGCCCGGCGTCTTTCATGGCTCCGCTCCCTCCTCATCGCGCCGCGCCGCATGGAAGATCTGCTGCCCGCCGGACCGAGCGTCCATCGGCGCCCACTCGTATCCGCTCTCCCGCGCAATCCGGCAAAACTCCTTTCCGCGAGGGGTTTCAAAATCCGACAGGGTGGCCTCCCAGAAAACATGCCGGAAAACCCGCCGGCGAAACGCATCCTTCGCCCCGCACAGAACTGAAAAATCATGCCCCTCCGCGTCTATTTTCAGGATCGCGACCTCGCCGACGTGGTGGAGTGCGCGATCGAGCGTCGTGGCGGCGACCTCCAGACCGCCGCCGGTGGCGACTCGTCCGCTCCCGGTCTCCCCGGCAGGGGCCTCCTCAAACCGCAGGACCTCCTCACGGTCCGAGACGGCCAGAAAATTCGGCTCCACCCTGGAGGATAATTGATTGGTTTCGATGTTGTGCTGGAGTCCGCGAAAAACCCGGGGCGATGCTTCGAAGGCCATCACGCGACATTCTGACCCCTGCCCGGCCCAGAGCAGGCTGTAATAGCCAAAGTTTGCACCCACATCAACCAGGAGCCCCCCCTTGCTTTTTGCTTCTCGAACAACAAGGCGGGTGAGCGCCAGCTCGTAAACCCCGGTGAACGCGATCACCCCATGGCACTCATCGCCGGCCACCAGGTCCATCCGCAAGCGCGGGGCCAACCGAAGCGGAGCGCGCCGGAAGAGATCAGGAAATTGACGGGAGCGCGCACGGAACAGCCGGTAGTAGGCGGATTGGCCAATCCGCAGGGGCAGCAGGCGCAACAGCAGCGCCGGCCAGATCCGAAGGAAGTTGGGGCGATTCACTTCCTGGGCAGGGTGAAGGATTTTAACAAAAGCAGCCAAGTTTTCAGGTGCTGCGGCCGCTCGAACGCTGCCTCGAGAAGGTACTTCCGGCAGCCCGGGTTTTTATGGCCAAGCAGGAGCGACCCAAGAAAATAGTTCCCGGCGGCGGCCTTCCTCCCCCCCGATCTGCCCCGGCCGATCGACTCCGCCTCCGCGCAGCACTCCGCATCGGAGAGGCCAAGCTTCCGAAGCTCATGTGCCTTCCCCGCCAACTTTCCCAGCGCGCGCTGGTTCGCGAGCCCGGCCATGCTGATCCCCGTCGGATTGACTTCGGCGCGGTAGTGGATCGCATCCACTGCGTAAAAGAGCGAGCTCTCGATCAGCCGGAACCAGAGGTCCCAGTCCTGGGCCATGGCAAATACCGCCCGGTAACCTCCGCTGGCCTCATACGCGCTTCGCCGGATCATTGTGGCTCCATGGTGGCTCGGTCCTGGCCCGCCCAGCGCAATCCGCTCGAGCGCACCGAACCGTCCTTCCGCCCCCGCGCTGCCCGCAACATAGAGAGATTCTCCTCCCGGTTCAAAAAATTCCGTGCTCCCGCAGGCAAACCCGACGCGCTCCTCCGCATCGAGCACCTCCGCAAGCGCGGCCAGGCGTCCGGGCATCGACACATCGCCGGCGTCCTGCCTCGCGATATATCTCCCCCGGCTCTCGGCACATCCGCGCATCAGGGCCTTCGTCAGCCCTCCGTTCTCCTGCGTCAAGATCCGCAGACGCTCATCCCCTTCCGCCAGCTCCGCAAGAATCTCCGGCGTCCCGTCGGTCGAACCGTCATCGACGACAAGAAATTCGAGAGCTCCGCACTCCTGCGCGAGGATGCTTCGCACCGTGCGCTCCAGCGAGGGAGCGCCGTTGCGGACCCCCATGACCACAGATACGTCAGGATTCATCGCACGCAGGACAAACAATGGTGATGCCGTATGCTGCAGGTTTGGTTCGATGGGTGAACCACTGATGGTTTACGGATAGATTTGTATGCCCTCCCGCTCAATTTTTTCCAGCAGCCGGGGGTTGTCCGTTCGCTCGGGCCGCACCAGATCGAACTCATAGATAATGGACGATTGATCGATGGCTTCGGCCAATTCCGACCACTCGGTGGCGGTGGCATCGGGAGCCGATATGGCAAGGTCAATATCGGATGCCCGCCGCGCACGGCCCGTCGAGCGGGAGCCGAATACCCGCACCTCACGGATCCAGGGAAACTGTCGAAAAGCGCAGAGCAGGCTGTTCAGGTCTTTGTTTCTCAGGGCGAGCGCGGTCATGGAGTTCAGTCCCATGAAAGGAATTCGATTCGGCTGGCCATCTGGGTAAGCAGAGGGGAATGGCTACGAACAATGTGGCTGTAGATTCGGGCGGCCAGGGCCTCGTCGTAGGCGTGGCTGGTGAGATTGCGATCTTCGAGCATTTGAAACCAGGCATCAGCCTCCTCGGCAGTTGGGATGATACCTTCGGCAAAGGCCTTTCTGAGAGTTGGACGAGGGCCGCCACACTCGTGTCCTTGGTGCTCGAGATAGAGCTTGAGAGCCTTCCCTACCGCTTCGAATGTAAATTCAAACCGCTGGATCGTGGCGTCGCGAATGAGTTCACTTTCGGGCTGAGCGACGGCCTCGGCCAATCTAGCCGCGCTCTGGCGTGCATCGATTTTCCGCTCGATAAATCGTTCTTTGCTCATGAGGTCATTTGGATTTTGCTATATTTAACCCGAGATAACAAGCGGCGGCTGGATCTGAAAGTTGCCTGAGCGGGGATTCATTCTCCGGACCGGGCCAAGCACAAGAGCCGCTCCGCGATCCTCCGCACCAGTGGCCGATGGCTTAGCGTTGAGACCTCAACAGCGAAGCGAGCTCCCTCAGGTGGTCGCTCAGGACATGCACGCTCACCTCTGCGCGGGGAGGATCAAGGACCTCCGTCGAGTAGCGGCGGGCAAAGGCCGCGCGATCCCAGCCCGACTCGCCGTTTTCCTCATAGAGCTCTCCAGTCAGAGATCCCAGGTGGTCGCGCCACACCGGAGGATGCACGTCTGCGGTCTCTGGCACAGCGTCGCACATCGGCAGGCCGCCCACTTCAAAGAGCTCTGGAAAGGCGTTGCGCCCTTTCGGAACGAGTGATCCGTCGCGCCAGTCCACGCAGGTCGTCAGCCCGTAGCGGGAGGCATAGAGCAGGCCCGAGACCAGCGTGATGATGTGATCGCCCAGGCCTGTGCCAGGCCGTCCTTTGATGAGCAGGTATCGCGTCATGGGGAGACGGACCGTGCGCCGCAGGCCGGAACGACCAGCTCCTTCAGGTATAGCGCAACCCCCTCAGGAGCGAATGCCCGCCGGATGATCGAAGGAAGGTGCCTGGCGATGCGCGCCCTCCGCTGAGCCGATGCGAGCGCTTTTGCCGAGCAGCCACCTTCGGCCGCGC
>JBGTAT010000528.1:0-14387 GCA_041749755.1 Terrimicrobiaceae bacterium
CCGCCGGGGGAGATGCCTTGGAATCCGCCCGGGCTCAAACGCAGGCGTATGCGGCCCGCACAGGCCGCTCGATCGAGCTCGCGGCCCGCGACCTGCGGCGAACATTTTTCCAGGAGTGCGCCACGCGCCACCGCTGCCGGACGCTCCTTCTGGCCCACCATGCCGATGATCAGATCGAAACCTGCCTCTTCAATTTTCTGAGAGGATCCGGCCCCGCCGGCCTCGCCGGGATGAGGCCGTCCACCATGCGCGATGGCCTGCGCGTGCTGCGCCCTCTCCTCGGCGTCACTCGCGCGGAGATTGATGACTACCTCGCCGGGCACCGGATCCCGTTTCGCGAAGATGCCACCAATGCCGTCCAGGTTCCCACGAGAAACCGCCTCCGCCACAGCGTCATCCCGGCGATCCAAGAAGCCCTCGGGGATCGCTTCCGCGCCGCCATCCTCCGCGCAGCAGAAATTTTCCGGATGGAGGACGACTGGATCGGATCGCAGGTGCCGAAAATCACGAAAATCCTGGATTGTGCCGTCCTCCGCGCGCTTCCCGACGCCGTCCGCCACCGGGCGGTTCTTGCCTGGCTTCGCCAGTCGGCCGTTCCGGCGCCCGGGTTTGTTGAAACCCGAAGGGTCCTCAGCTTGCTCGAACTCCAGCCAGCCAAGGTCAGCCTCCCGGGCGGGTTCCATGCCAGGCGACGCGCCGGGAAAATTTTCCTCGGCCGCGAGGCTCCGCGCAGATAATCGTTAAGGACGTTAACTATGGACTTGACTTCACTCAAGTTCCGTTGCACGTTGCGATACAACCGACCTGACAAACGATTCGGGCTTGGTGCGCTAAAAAACCCAAGGAACATATCATGCAAGCGATTCTTCCCCCGGCTCCTCTGCCCACAACGAACGAGTCGATTTCCCTCCCGATCTTTCGCAGGGCAACGCCCGCTTCCACATCGGGAAATCCCGTGACACCCCCCAGGCCGGTGGCGATCGCCAGCGTCCCTCCCGCCGTCCAGCGCCTCGACAAGCTCCGCCTCGAGTCCCTCTCCGAAGGCGACAAGGTGGTCGTTAAGACGCTCAACAGCACCTACAATTTTGAGGTCGGGGTCGACTTCCACTGTAAGGTTGTCCCCAGCAAACCCTCCGCCCGCACGGGCACTGTTGTGCTGATGGGCGGCCTCAACGTCGAGCAGACCGAACACACCCCCAACCGGGTTTTTATCGGCGGCTGCCTCGCCTACAAGTTCGACGACGAAGAAGCCAGCATCCTCACCTCCCCGGTAGAGTCGATCTTTCTGGTCCCGGCTAAAAAGCCGGCCGCCGTCGCCTGACCGGTACGGCGCTTTGCCCGAGCCGGGAAAAGCAACAAGTGGGCGCTGACGGAGCATCGCCCTCCAGGGAAACGAACGTGCCAGCGTGGAGGGACGACCTCCGTGTCGTCCGACTCTTTTAGGTGGCGGTGTTTCGGCCTGAATGGTCGCGATCCGGAGGGGGCCATCCCCAATCGCGGACTTTCAGTCCCTTCAGTGTCCCTTCAGTCCCTTCGTGCCAGAGAAGACTGCCTCACTCGCGTGACAAATCCTCCCGCAGCCTCCGCAGCGCATCGATCACTTCCAGGTCGGTTCTGCTGAGCTTCGAGGCCGGCAGGTGAAGCTCGAGCTGATGGTGCACGGGGCGCGCCGGACGGCGGGCATCCCAGATCATTTTTCGGATGGATTTCATGTTCATATCGGGGGCAGCTTACGGGACGGTGTAGGACAATCGCTGTCCTATGCCTGATTTTTTCAAAATAATTTCTTAAACGATCGTGCGGGTGTGCCGTAGGATGCGTGATGCGATGGAGGCTGATGTTTTTGGTGCTGGGGGGGGTGGCTTTGGGAGCCGCCCTTTGGCTGTGGGCCGGCCACGATAGCAACTACGCGCTGCAGCGCCTCCTTTTTGGATCCCGGTACCGCCGCTACGATGAGATGATCCAGGCGGCGGGGCTGCGGTACCAGGTCGATCCGAGCCTCATCAAGGCGGTGATCTGGAGGGAGTCGCGATTCCAGCCTGGCATGCTCGGCACCCGGGGTGAGCGCGGGCTCATGCAGATCACCGAAGCCGCCGCTCAGGATTGGGCGAAGGCCGAGCGGATCGAAACATTTCTTCCGGCCGACCTTCTCGACGCGAAGACAAACATCGATGCCGGCGCCTGGTACCTGGCCAAGGCGCTCCGCCATTGGGCCGGGAAAGACGACCCCGTGCCGTTCGCGCTGGCCGAGTACAATGCGGGACGGACCCGGGTCAAGCGCTGGGAAAAGGCGTCCGGCCTGGAGGGCGAAGGCTTCGGCGCCGGGGAACTGCAGGCCGCCATGGATTTCCCGGCCACCAAGGCTTACATCCAGTCGATCCTCGACCGCTACCGCCAATTTCAGAAAGCCAAGGAGTTTCCCGGTGGCGAGTGAGGGCGTGTTACCGGGTCTGCGGGCGGACAACGACGATGTCGTTCGTCCGATAGAGCAGGGTATTATTTCTATCGACGCCCGAGTTATAGACGATGCGGAGGGGGGAGAGGATTTCGACGGTGACGCCGCTGCCCAGGTTGGTGGTGGAAGCGGTGAACGTGAGGTACATGGCGTAGGCGCCCGGGGTGGAGGCATTCGAGGCGCAGCGCTCCGGGAGGATGTTGGTGATGGTCGATGGGGAAAGCCCGAGTTGCCAGAGGCGGGCGGCCTGCTCCTGGGCATTAATCGCGCGCACCGCGAACCCGTTTGACTCTTCCTGGAGGAGGAGCGTATGTGCGAGCATGGCGGCGCCGGTAATTCCGATGACCAAGATGCCTCCGGCGACGAGGACCTCGATCAGCGAGTACGCCGCGATTACAAACCGTGCGCGCTTGGATGCGACCATCCCCGCTGGCGACGTGCGATGGCCACCGGTCGAACATGACGCTCGCCCGGCAAGGACCCTGCGGAGAAGAGTCAGAATTTTCATGATCAGCGGCTCCTGCCATCCTCGATCCAAAGGACACGATCGCCTATGAACTCGACCGGATCGGCGCTGGATGAGGAATTTGTCGCTGGAACAACGAAGAGTTTCGGATTACTCGCGTCGTAATTTGCGTGGACGATGTTGGTGGCCGAGCGAACCCCCCCCGTGATCGTCAGGCTGGTGCTACTTCCGGTGGGGGGCCTTATCGTGATTGGGGCACTGCCCATAGAGGCTGCAAGCCACCAGACGTAGCGTTCGTTCGTCGTAGAGGTATTGACTGTCACGGCCGTATCGCTGTCGCTACTCAGGTAAACTCTCCGGGTGTTATTTGTTCCGCTGAGGATGACATTGGTCGTGCTCGTGTTGCCGTCAGGAATTACAACATGCAAAGAGTTCGTCGCCGTCGAGCCCACTATCGTCAGGCGGCTCACGGAGGAATTCGAGTATCTGTCAATGTATCGGTTCGTGGAGTAGTTGGTGACCGTGCCGACGACGGGGGTATAGACGCGGTTGGGGTGGTCCTCCCGGTCATCCATCATTTCTTCGTAACTATACCAGTTTGTCCGGCCGTTGTTTCTGACCCAGTAGTAGTTTGTCCCCGTGGTGGCGTAAGCATTCGTGACGATATTTGTAAATGCGAACACATTCGGAACGGTCGTCACATCATACCGAAGGATCGGGGACACCTGGGTCGATGACAGGGTGGCATCAACGCGCCCGTTGGTGAAGTTTCGTGTGACGTTCGTGCCATTGGTCGTGGGCGTGGGGATCAATACGGCCGTGTTTGAGCTAAACGTGTTGACAGGGTAGCTGACATTGGTGAGCGCCGTCCCGCTCTGGTTGGTTGCTGAGAAAGTGAAGGCGCTTGAAGGGAAGGAAAAGAATCCCTGGAGGGCGTTTGTGTTCGTCCCGTAGGCGATCGGAATTTGCGGCGCACCGGAGATATTTGGTCGGTTCGTCATGAGGTTGGTCCAGTAGATAACCGACGAATTGGTGATCCAAGCAAAGACCGTTGAGTTGTAGTTCGCCGGGTTTTGGACGACCAGCGGGTACCCGGCCAGCAGCGGGCTTCGGGACTTAACGAGGAACCGCCAGCCAACGGACTGGACGCTGTTCGAAAACGTCGCAAGGTTTGTGACGACAAATGAAAAGCCCCCGATCGGCGAAAGCGGGTTGCCCTGGAGCTGGTTTGTGCTGCTCCAGAACGAGGCAGCAGCGTTGACCGAGCAGGCCCCCCAGGTGCCTCCTGCTATCATGGCCTCCCACGTCACGTTGTTGGCGGTTGCCCCGGAGGGGAGCGAGACGAGCATGTACTGGCGTGCCATCGCGCGCGCATTTTCCAAGGCGATGCGGTTCTTCACGCTTTCTGCGGCCGTGTCCGGGTAAATTGTGGCCGTCATGAGCATCTGCGCCCAACCGGCAAGCACGAGGGTGGACGCCAGGATGACGATGAGCGCAAAGATCATGATCGTCCCCCGGACGCCCACTCGAATGGCAGCCGGGGCTTTCATAGGGAGGGGAACGCGGGAACGGCGAAGAAGTACGAGGTGGTCCCGGACTGGAGCATGTAATCCGATCGCGCATTTGTGCCGCTGACGGATTCCGTAGGGTATCTCGAGGCAAGGTCCTCGCGGGATGGGTCCGGCCACCAGAAAAAGTAGAACGGGCGGTTTTCGGCCCGGCGGTACCGGGAGTCCCCGGTCGCTGTCGATGATTTGGTAAAGAACGCGGCGACCGGACGCTGGAACGCATTGTTTGTCGTCTCCGGGTAGAATGTATGGTAGTAGCCGGTCATCGTGGTTCCGACGTACCGCCGCACCGACGTGTAGACCCCCGTCGGAGCATTGGTGACGCGCACCCAGTCGGCCTCGTAGATGGCATCCACTGCGACGTTCGTCGAGTTTGTGCCGGAGGAGAGCATGTAGACCGTAAGGTTTGTCGCCGTGGTCGCCCCGTTGAACGAATTGCTGCTGAAGTTGGTATACACGAGGTTGTTCGGGTCGATCAGGTTCGTCCGAAAATTATCCGGCGTGATCAGCGCGCGGGGGTTAACGGAAGAGGGGATCGTGAGGTTCGTCGGGCGGATCGAATTCGGTTTGTTCCGGGCAAGGCAAACGACCGCCGTCGCGCCTGCCATGTCGCCGAAAAACTGATCCCTAAGGCTGTTGGCCATGGCGGTTGCCGCGAAGCTTGGGGCCTCGCTGACCGCCGTCTGCGCGTCTGTCCATCCGTAAAACGCAAAGGCATTATTGATCCCAATGTCCACGTTGAGCTGCCTCCGGGATGGCCCCTGCCCGTTGATCGTGCCGTATGCCATCACCGACACCCCGATCACCATTGCGCCGATACCGAGGGCGACGACCAGCTCAACGTAGGTAAAACCCGATGTGATGGACGGTCTCGATCCTGCCGGGCGGCTACTGGGATTTTTTTTGGGGTTGTTCATCGTCGATGACTCCCATCATGCGGACATTCCGATCCACCAAGCTTTTGAGTTCGGCCTCCTGGGCTTTTTGCAGGATCTCCGTGACCTTGGGCGAAGCCAGGGGAGGCATCTGCGACTGGCCCTTTGCGCCAATTTGAGCAAGCTCCTCGACGGCCTCTCCAAAGAGGAACTGTGCGACCGTCGGCTTCAGGCTGTAATAAAGGACGATCTTCCGTGACTCGGCTGCGGGATCCTTTTCGATGAACTCCAGGGTGACCTGGGAGTCGTCCACGCCGGCAACCCGGAGCGATTCCGCCTGGTTGGTGATGAGCGGCGGGAGCGGGTCGCCCGGCGCGAGGATCAGAGAGCCGATCAGTGCCCGGCGCGATGATCCTTGCCCGGAGACCCCGCTGATCTTCAGCGCGCGAAGGATCCGCCGAAGCCGGGATTCCTCGCTGACGCTCTCCTGGGCCGCCGCCCCCGTGCTCTGGACTTCCGGAGTGACCTGCTGCCCAAAGGGATTCCGCTCGCTGGAGCGGACCTCCACCGTCTGCCGTCCGTCGGGGAAGAGCAGCGCGTCCGCGGCTGCCAGAACTGCGGGCGGGGAAAGGATCAGGAACGCAGCTCCCACCCCCCCGATCAGCGCCGGAATCTTCAGCAAAAAATCGTTGTTCCGATGGGAATTCATGGTCCTGTTCATTTCAGCAAAGGTTGTTCCAGGATGACCTCCATCCGGAGCTCGTTCGGCCTCGTTCCCGCAGAAAGGTGCACGCTGCTGGTGCGGACGGTGGGCATGGAAACTTCGAGGCTGCCAAGCCAGTTCAGGAGCTTGGAGTACTCATCCTCAAACGTGAGCAGCGAGCGGAGTGCGGAAGGGATCGAGTCGTTGCCCTTCACCGGCGTCGACTCGAACCGCTGGGACAGGTTGACCAGGTTGGCGTCCTTCACCCGCATCTGCATGTTGACCTCCGCGCTCTGCGCGGTATCCACGGTGATAAAGTAGGGCTGCCAGATTTTGAGGAATTCGATGAGGTTGGTCGACTGGCGGCGCAAGTCGGCGAGCTGCGAGCGCTCGCGGGAGAGCTGGGCATTGGCCGTGTCCTCCTGGAGCTGGGCATCGGCCGCCTCCCGCTGGACCTTGGTCCGGTTGTTTTGGACCCAAAGAGTCAGCTGGACCAGGGCGAGAATCAGGAGGGCAATAATGCCGCAGGAAATGTGCTTGTGATTCATGGGGTTCCGGTGGCGGGGGTTTCCGGGGCGGGCTGCTCGGTTCGGCGCACCAGCGTGGCCTTGTAGCTCAGCTCGCCGCGGCCGAGCTCCCGGGTTGGCGAGAAGGCGCGAAATTCGAGCGCGGCAATCCGCTCCATGGTCAGGTCAATCTGCTTCGTGGTATCTGTCCCGACCCTTAAGTTCATGACCACCTGGGAAGGATCTCCGGCGCCCCGATCCAGCCTCAGGTCGAGGATCGACGCCTTCGGTCCCATGCTGCGGGCGATCTCGACCACTAGCGGCTGCAGCGGCCGGGAGCCGGCCACCCAGCTCTGGATGTCCGTCGCCTTCTTGATCTGTGCCTCGAGCGCCGAGCGCTCATTGCGGGACTGCTGGGTCTGCGTCTCGAGCGCTGCGGCCTGGGCAAGATGGCTGTCGCGCTTGTAAATCGCGATGCGATATTGGAGGAAGAAGATCGCACAAAAAATGATCGCCACAGCGATCGAGGAGTAGAAGAGGATCGGCACCAGGCGCAGGACCACAGGCAGCGGGGCCGTGATGTCCTTGCGGTCGGTTTTAAAGTCGTCAATTTGGCGGTCCGTGATTTGCATGGGCGACTATTGTTTTACGAGGAGGGAGGCGAGGAGGGTCGGCTCGGTGAGGTCGTTGACCGTGCGGCCGGGGAATGTCGCAGCGAGCCGGTCCGCCAGTCCCGGGAGCGGCTCGTCGCAGGCGAGCGTGATCCCGATCTCCGGGGCGAGGCGGGCATGAAACGGGGCGAGAAGATCCGAGATCGGCCCGATATCCTCCTCATAGACATCGGTGCGGGAGCGGAGCTCCATCCAGCGGTCCTGATCCTGCACCAGCGCGCAGACCGCCCCCTCGCTGCAGATGATATAAAACGAGCTGAAAGGCTGCTCGGATCCCTTGGTTTTGTTGGTCTCTGCAAGCGCGTGCCGCAGCAGCACGTAGGCGCCGCAGCAGACCCGCCCGACCCGGAACCCCGACTCGCTGAACATGGCCTCCGCCTTCCGGGTCTGGTCCTCGTCAAACGTGAGCAGGATGCTCGAGTTTGTCTCCGGATTGTGCGTGACCGCGTAGCGCTTCCCCCGCTCGTATTTTCCGCCCAGAATTGTCCGCGGATTCGTCTTGAGGAGATCCTCGCTGCCGGTGCGGCGGGAAAGGTTTGTCTCCAGGCTGATGACGTAGCGGGTGTTGAGCGAGACCGTGCACCATCCGTGGTCCGCAAGGGTTTTGATATGGTCGGCGGATTGGGTGAGCGCCTCGCGGGGTTCGGCCTTGACAGACTCCGCCTCGGCCGGCTTTCCGGAGCGGGAGATCCCCCGCCACGACAGGCGCGCGCGCCCGATCCCGAACTGGATGGTCCGCTCGGACGGGAACCTTTTGCGCCAGGCGGCCGACGGGTCATCTGGCTCGGGACGGAACGCAGAAAAGTTGAGAATGGATTTGAGGTCGACGGAATTCATCGGGAAATTTCTGGTTGTCTTTCGAGGTAGTCGGAGACGTCATCCCAGGAGAAGGCCGCCCCCGTCGGAGCCGCGTTGCTGGAGAATCCCTCCTCCATTCTGAGGCCGATGCTTTTTTCGAAGTTGTACATCCCTTTCTTCCAGCCGGTTTCGAGCTCCTGATCGAGCTTTTTGAAATCTCCGCGGCGAATGATGTTGACCACCCCGTCATATTGCAGCAGGACCTCGTGGATAGGAAAGCGTTTTGATTTCCTCTCATCCAGCATCAGCCGCTGGCACATGATCAGGCGCAGGCAGTCGGCCAGCGTCTCCTGGGAGGTTTCCAAGCGGTCCGAGGGGATCAGCTTCAGAAAGCGCTGGACCGTCTGGGATGCGGTGGACGTGTGCAGGGTGGCGACCACGACGTGGCCGGTCTCCGCCGCCTGGAGGGCGATTTCAGCCGTCTCGCCATCCCGGATCTCACCGATGATGATCACGTCCGGCGCCTGGCGAAGGGCGGCCCGCAGCGCCTTAGAAAAGTCGAGCTCGTCGCTTCCCATCTCGCGCTGGGAGATCAGCGACGGTAGTCCGTCTGGGTACAAAAATTCGATCGGATCCTCAAACGAGATCACGTGCTCGCGGCGCCGGAGCGCGCGGTGGAGGACCATCGAGGCGATCGTGGTGGATTTTCCGCTGCCGGTCGCCCCGCAGATCAGGAACAGCCCGTTTTTCGCTTCGAGGAACGCCTTGAGCGCTGGGGTGGGGACCTTGATCGAGGCGGGGTGGGGGATTTCGTTGGGCAGCAAGCGCAGGACCCACCGCAGGCGGCCTTGGGTGATCATCTGGCTCACACGGAATCGACGGCCATGCAGGTCGAGCGCGCTGTCGTCGCACCCGGGCTCAAGGTACTCCGGGACCGCCATCTCAAAGACCGCCTCGTCAAATATCAGCTGCCCGTTAAACTTGTAGGAGAGCGGGTCTCCGGGCGTGAGGTAAAAATCGCTCACGCCATCGGCCAGGGACAGGTCCCGGATCCGGATGCCGACGGGGGAGTCCTCGGGAAGGTCAAGAAGTCGCATGTGGGGTGGCAGTGTAGCCAATGGATCGGGCGTGACAATGCAATCTGTCGTCCGCGTGATTCGATTTCATTGGAGGCATCCGTTGTTCGTTTTCCAGCAGGGTCAGCCGGACTAGGGCGTTGGGATGGCCCCGGCGTTTTGCAGGGCCAATCGCAAGGTGGGACGGTTCCCGTCAAGAAGCGTGTTGCTCGTGGAGTTCAGCAGATTCGTGTGCTCGATCGTACCCGTCTGTGGGTTATCGTAGTCCGTATAGTAGGTAGCCGGGTCCACGGCGGTTGTTGTCGCCCACGTCGGCTGGCTTAGGCCGGTCGTCTTCCAGATGACGTCTTCAAAATCTTCGTCGCCACCTCCCGGAAGATCCTCGAAAGCCATCACGTCATTCCCCAGGTTTACCGATTGGCTCTGGGAAAATTGGGCGACGTTGCCAGTCGAGTAGGAGAGCGAGGTGAGCGGGTAGCGAACGTCATTTGTGCTCGGGTTCGCCGAGCTGTTCATGTGGGTTAGGGCGTTTGCAAAGGTGTCGTTGGGGATCATGATGAAGGCCACGAGCGTGCCGGGGGTGAAGGAAAGGTCATGCCCTTCTCCATCCCGGTCCATGGCCACGCCCCCGTTAGCCCCGCCCTCTAAGACCCTTCGGACGGCCTCCTTCATAAAGTCATGGCGACCCTCCTCTGTGGTGAGGTCAAACGGGGGGTTCCCCATCCCTGCCATCGAGAAGACGCCGAGCGGGGAGCTGTAGCCCCCGCCATCGAAATACAAGTCATCCGTAGACACGGAGCCCGAAGGTCCTACCTCATAAGCGCCTCCGGTCAAGCCAGGGTGGGAAAGGAGCGCGGCTGCTGAGGCATTAATGGCAACCGATGTTCCAGGCGTGTTTCCCATCTCCAGAACCTGCTCGGTCGGCTGCGAGGTATCCCAGACCCAGCCGCCGCTGGACGCGAGGGTCCCGGGGGCCGAGCGGGTTGCCGTATCCGAACTGGGGGCTGTCGCGGCAAGGGTTTCATCCAGCCGGAACTCCACCACGCCGGCCGTGCCCTGCTCGATGATGAAACGATTGTCAGCCGCAACCCAGCGGGCTCGCAGGCGTCGCGTGCTGTCGCCGTAGTCGGGAACGATCCGAGCGTCGAGCATCGAACTGGTTACCCCGAGCATCTGTGACGAATCACCCCGGGATTTCAGCTTGGTCAGAACCGCGTCGGTCGTCGTCGCGGCCGTCAGGTTTCCCCCGTTGCTGAGGTACACCTGGACGGATCGGTTGATGGACTCGACATCCTGCTCCAGCTTGGTCGCGTCCGCGAATTGTTTGGTGTTGGTGACGGTCACGAACCCGATGGCGCTGACGGCCGCGATGGCCGCAATGACGCCGATGATCTCTATCATCGTGAAGCCGCTCGATAGGGGGGAGTATCGTTTCGCTCTCATAGCTTAACGTTACCCTGCGGGGGTGACAGCGGTCAATAAATTTGTTGCGTAGTTGCGCAGTTTTAGCTAGTACAACTCATGTTTCTTAGTGTAAACAAGCCCCCAACCCAACCTTAACCATTGGATTATAGAAACCAACGCATTGCCTTCCGGACTTCTGACATATACCGGATGGCTGGTTAGCGCGCTGATTTTCCCAAGACTTTTTTTGTGAACCGACTCTGCACACTCCTCCCGGCCAAACTTTTCCTCATTGCCGCCGTGCTCGGCTTGGTTCCGGTAGGCCAGGCGCTTCCTCCGGCCCCGTTTGTGGTTGAGCCCCCGCCGAACGCCGCCTACCCTGACTACGGCCCCGGCAATGCGGCGGCGTCCCGGCTTCGCCGTGCCCCGGCGCGGATGTTCACCTTCGACCGCGCTGCGCTCCGCGATGTGCTCCGCTACCTTGCCGATGATGCAGGGATTCCCTTCGTGGGAATTCCCGAGAGCAATCCGGCCAACGGCCGCCTGATCACCTTCACGATGGAGGCGAGTCCTTTTGTTGCGCTCGAGAGCCTCTGCCGCGACAACGGAGTCCGGCTGGTCTACGAAAATGGCGTGTGGTACATGCGCACCGTCGATGAGGAAAGGGAGCGCAGGCTAAAGGAAGAGGACGAGAACAAGCTGATCGGCATCGCCTACCGCCTGAAATACGATCCGGTCGAGCGCGTGGATTTTCGCGACAGCGGAGCCCAGGCATCGAGCACGACTGACTCTAGCGCCACGTCCACAGCCAACCCGAACCTTCCGCTCCAGAACTCGCAACGCGTCTTTGCCTCGCGGGCTCCTCGGATTATCAACGAGATCCGGACGATGCTCGGCCTGCCCCCGATCACGTTCAATCCGGACGGATCTGTCGCTGGCGAGGCCACAAGCGCCGGCTCGACGGTGGCCTCCACGATACAAACGACCCCGCAGACTGCCGGCGTGCAGACGCCCGACCGCCTGAACCCAACCTACGTCCCGCCGCAGACGCCCCAGGTCATCTACAACACGGACACGAACATCCTCTGGATTGTGGCGACTCGATCGCAGCACCAGTGGGTCGCGGAGTATCTGATGGCAGTCGATCTCCCCCAGGACCTCATCGCGATCGAGGTCAAATTTTTTGAGACCACGAAGGACCCGAGCAAGGAGCTTGGCATCAACTGGGCGGGGACGATGGCCGGCGGGTACGGGATCGCGGCCCGGAACATCCAGGCTTCCCCCAACGGAAACCTGAGCGTGGCTACCGATCGCAGCAATACTGTCAATACCGGAACCGGATCGTCTACGCAGGCGGGGACGATTCCCCAGAATTCCGCCGAGGCCAACCGGGTGACGAACGTCAGCGTCGCGGCTCCTTACTCGGCCCTTCTCACCGCTGACGATGTCGCCCTTTCGATCCAGGCCTTCATGAGCGACGACAAGACCAGCCTTGTGCAGTATCCGAGGGTTCTGACCGTCAACAACCGCGAGGTCGCGATCACGACGGCCGAAAACACCCCGATCAACACCGGCGTGCAGGCGGTGCAGGCGAATGGCAGCGCGACCGAACCGGTCGGTACGCTCGGGTATATCCCGGTCGGCACGCAGATCAACATCCTCCCCAAGTCGATCGGCAAGGACCAGATCGCGATGACGGTCGCCATCACTGTCTCGACGATCCTCCGGTTTGCAGAGGTTAACCTTGGACTGGGCACAGAAAACAACCAGTACCCGGTGACGAGCGAGCGGATCTTCAACTCGTCTCTCCAGGTGCCCTCCGGCTACACGCTCGCGGTCGGCGGTCTGGAGGCGGTTTCCGACAACAATGCGAAGAACGGGATCCCGTTCCTGCAGGATCTCCCCGGGGTCGGCGAGCTCTTCCGCAGCAAGTCGCGGCAGCGGAACAAAAAGAACCTGATCATCTTCATCACGCCGACCCTCATTCCGAACAACAAGGCGACCCGCGGGATTTCCGAGACCCCGGAGTCGGTGATCCCAATCCGCCCGAACGACCCGCAGCCGCCGTCGTTCACCCCGGATGGCCGGCTGGTCGGCGGCCAGGACGCCGTAAATGCTGCCTTTGCATGGTTCGACTTCCAGGTCCGCTGGTTTAAGCAGATCAACCGCGAAAACCGGACGGACAAGGAGACGATCAAGCAGCTGCGCGCGGTCATCGCCTCCTGCCGGATGCTGGTGGCGGACATCGAGGTCATGCGGGACAACGCCGATCCCGAGCGTGCGGAGAAGCTGTCCCGGCACGAGGAGCGCGCGCTGGAGATCCTGACCGAGCTGAACAAGGTGCTCTCCTATGCTCAGGACAATGTGATGTAGGGCTTTCGCTCCGGAAGCCCGGCCACGAGCCACCAGAGGAAGCCCAGCGTCCCGAAGAAGAGAGCGATCCCGACGGCCTCGTGCATGATCAGGTAGTGATCTCCCACCGCGGGTGCCAGCAGGACGATCGCCAGGATCCGCACCGCATTTGAGACGAGGCCAAGAATCGGGGCCAGAAGGATCACCACCAGCTTGTCCACCACCCGCAGGCGCCTGCTGAACACCAGCAGGAGAGCGAGGAGCAGGCACCCGCTGATCATCCCGAATCCATTGCACTCGGAGGCGACCTCGAAGGGCCGCCCGGCATGGGCGAGAATCAGGCGGGCGGGCTCGCCGGAAAAGCCGAGCTGCACCGGGCTCCCGAGCAAGCTCAGGAACCAGGCTGCGGAACGGCCGGCCGCCACGCGGAGCGGCCAGTCGGCCAAAGGAAAGAGGATCGAGATCATCGTGAACCCGGCAAACGCCAGGGCAAACCCGATGGCCGGATGGAGCACGTCCTCGCCCAGAACAAAGAGCAGGATCGAGCCGGCCAGCAATCCCAGCCCGACAACCATCAGCAGCGGTTGCTGGAAGACGGCCGCGAGCGCGGCGCAGAGGCAGGCCGCCGCATAGAACCCCCGGGCGCGGCGTCCGAAGCGCAGCGCCAAAGGATTCCCTCCCGGGCGGTCACGCAGGAGGAAGACGAGGCCAAAACCCAGCACAATCGCTGCATGAGAGACCTGCTCCCGCACGGCGGTAGCTGTGGCCAGCCAGGCCAGGGACCTGCCAAAGAGCAGCGCAGCGACAGACCAGGCCAGGAGCGCGGGGGCGGCTTGCAAAAAATGGCTCTGGAAGCGGCGAGGCCAGGAGGGAGACGGGGAACCCAGCCGGGCGCATCTCCGAAAGTTGCCAATAGCAGGGAGAACAGGCGTCTCGCCTGTTTGGAGACTGGCCTTCGCAGCCAAACCAACGCCCACACGGGCGGGACGCCCATGCTCCCTGGGGTCCTGTCGCTTCGGTTGCAACTTTCGGAGATGCGCCCAACCCAGCCTGGCATCGTTCTGCCCGGAACCCGCCGGCTTTTTGCCCCTCATGCCCGGATGCCGCCCGTACGGCGGAGGAACCTCCAGAAAAAGAAAACTCCGGTGAGGACCATCCAGGGAAGGTAGCCCAACCAGACTCCGACGGCACCAAATCCGAGGGGGAAGGTGAGGAGATAGACGGTCGGGATGCTGAGCCCCCAGTAGCAGACGGCATTCGCTAGGAGAGGGATCCGGTTATCGAGCAGTCCGCGAAGGGCGCCGAGGCTGATCGACTGGATGGCATCGGAGATCTGGTAGATCCCGGCGATCGTTACCAGGGTGCCCGCGAGGGAGGCGACCTCCAGATCATCGGTGAAGAGCCCAGCGAAGGTCCTTCCAAAAACGATATAGACGACCGCACAGACGGCCATGAGAGAGGTTCCGAAGACGATGCCGGTGATGCCTGCGCGCCGGGCGCCCGCCGGGTCGCC
>JBGTAT010000529.1:0-6509 GCA_041749755.1 Terrimicrobiaceae bacterium
GGCAGCGGCGCTGCAGGCCGGAATCAACGCCTCTGCACGGGCTGTGAATCTGGCCATCGAGCTGGCACTTCAAAAGCTGGAGGAGTCCCGGTGAAAGAAGGATGCGGACCCTGCGGAGCGCCCCTGGTCAAACCCTGGTGGCAATCCCGCACGATCATCGGCGTGGCCGTGATGGTGCTCTCGCAGATCCTGCGGGCGGCAAAGGTCGATATCATCGACGCGGAGCTGACCGACATCCTCACGCTTTGCCTGGACACGGTTGGTGCCGGGCTGGCGATCTACGGCCGCATCGACGCGCGGCACAAGCTCAAGCTCACGCGGCCGGGCGGGCCGTTCAATCCAAGGGCCGAGGTGCGGCGCGGGAAGCGCGCCGGGCAGGTTCAGTGGTCCGTGGTCTTTTCAATGGCTGGCATCGCATGCTTTTGGTTTGCGCTCACATGCCTGGTCCTCTGGTGGGTCGCTCCGAAATGAAGACGCTCACCATGATATTCTGGGGCTTCATGGCATTCCACGCGGAAGCGCGCGAGCAATGGCGCGTCGAGCGCTACGCTGAAATGGAGCGGGCCGGTGTGGTGCAGATCGGGACATCCGTTCCCGAGCGACGCAACTCCTGGCTACCACGCATCACGCCAGGCTGGCCGGTGCGTGGCGGGAAGTGGCTCATTAAATGGGAGGGCACATTCTAATGCACGCGCTCTGGAAAGATTACTTCGAGCTGCTCATGGAATTTGAGGGCACGGTTTTTGAAAACGATCCGGCCGATCCGGGCGGTGCGACAAAGTTCGGGATCGACCAGCGGTCGCATCCAGATGTGGACATCAAGTCGCTCACGAAGGCCGGTGCCGAGCGGATCTACCTTGCGGAGTTCGGTAAATCTGCCGCCGCCCACTTCCCGGCTCCGGTCTCCTTTGTCTATTTCGATCTCGCGGTGAACGCCGGGGAATCCCAGGCCGCGAAGTGCCTGCAGCGGGCGCTCGGTCTCAAGCAGGTGGATGGAGTTGTCGGCAGCAAGACTCTGGCAAACGCGAACGCCATGATCACGCGAGGTGAGGCCGGGAAGCTCCTGCTGAAGCTCTCCGCTCAAAGGGAACTTTTTTACATGAACCTCGCTCACACGAAACCAAGGATGAGCCGGTTCCTCAAGGGCTGGCTGCGACGCGCGAAAGCAATTCACCTCTGGGCCGTTGCCCGGCTCAACGAGGGAGGGATGGAACAATGAACCAGGGCGAGTTTTTAATTTTGGCCATTGGGGTCGTGGTGCTTTTGGGAAACGCAGTAACGGCGTGGGCGGTGCTCACGGGCAAGAGTGGCATGCGGACGATCCAACAGCCGCTGCGGGTGCAGCATGAAAAAGACGTGCTGACGAAGGCCGAGCATGTCGAGCACTGCGGCTACATGGAGCGCCGTGTGGTCGCTCTGGAAGCTCGCACAGAGCGTATCGAACGCACGATGCAGAGCGACAAAACGGAGATCATCGATGCAGGGGAAGATCGGGCGATCAACATCCACAATCGAATCAACGATATCGACAAGAAGGTCTCAGCTCTCGACGAGCGGACCGGGACCACAAACAGCACGCTCGCGGTCCAGAGCGCAAAGATCGACCGCATCCTGGAAAGGCTCAAGGCATGAACCCGAAGCAACGCGAAAATCTCCGACTGCTCATTCTCTCCACCATCAACATGGCGCGCGGTTACGGCGTGCCGATGGATGGCATCCGCATGGGCCTGCCTCCACAGATGCGCCAGCTCGACGACGACGATCTGCGGGCCGAGGTGCAATACCTGATCGACAAAGGATTCGTCGCCCTGGAGGGCAAGGTTATCTCCCCGGAAAATCGGGAATGGAAGATCACGGCCGAGGGCCGGGACTTCCTCGCCACGGAGGGCCTCGCGTGAATGAAACCCAGATCCGACTCCAAGCTGAAGACTCTGCCCGAAGAGCGGCAGGAGCAAATCATTGCCTGGGCGCGCACGCAGAAAACGGAGGAGCATCCCGGTGGGCTGGCCTACGCTCGCGAGCAGCTCGCAGCGGATGGGCTCAAGGTCTCCATGTCCACGCTCTCCGAGTTTGTCTCCTGGTATGGGCTGCAGCAGCGGTTTTCCAAAGCCGCATCGCGAGCGAACCAGGTCGCGGAACTCCTGCAGCAGCGGAATCCCGACATGGAGCCGGAGCACGTCCGGAAGCTGGCGCAATCGATCTTCACCCTGGAAGCCTTGGACTCGGGGGATGCGGACACGTTCGTGAACCTGGAACATCTGAAGCTCGCCCAGGACTCCGCGCAGACGAAGGCGGATCTGGAGCGCCAGAAGATCAGCATCTCACGCCAGCGCCTGCAGATCCTCACCTGCGAGAAGTTTCTGGAATGGTCAGCGGATGCGAAGGCGCGGGAAATCGCCGAGGGCTCTGGCTCCCGTGCAGAGAAGATCGAAGCGCTGGGACGCGCGATGTTCGCGGAGGACTGGGACTAATGGCCACCAAGGTCGAGATCGCAAAGACCACGGGATTCCGTGTGCGTGCCGGGCAACGCGAGTTCGAGCGCGGGGTCGAGGCGCATCGCATCTCCGGCCTGCTCGCTCGTCGCCAGTATGGGAAAACCACGATTGCCAGCCGCATCGCTCTCAAGAAGATGATGAAGATCGCGGGTCACACGGTGATCTTCGGTTCCGTCAAAGTGGATCTCGGCCGGGAGATTGTGCGCAAGGAGGCAGACGCGCTGCAGAAGGCATTCCAAGGGCTTGCAGCGACCGCGCAGAGCGGCGGCGGACTGCTCCAGCTTGCGGATTCCTCGAACGGGAAAAAGCTCACGTCTCTCAGCGCGGATGACTTCGCCGAACTCTACGAGGCCACGCGCCTTGAGTTCCGGCTCTACCACTCGAACAGCATCTATTCCCGCACGAAGGTTGTGGCCCTCACTCCCGACGCGGTTGGTGAAACCGGCGATGTGATCCTGGACGAAGTAGGCCGGGCGAGACGATTTCGCGATGTGCTGGAGGCCATGCTTCCAATCATCGCAGCGAACCCTACCTTCCGCGCGATCTACACGACGACCCCGCCTCCGGACGATGCGCATCCCTCCTTCGATCTTCTGGCTCCTCCCATCGGCGCGGAGCTTTCCATCAACCCGAAAGGGAACTGGTATAAAAGCGAACTCGGCGTGCATGTCCTGCGGATCACGGCCGAGGATGCTTATGCGGACGGCATCCCGCTTTACGATGACGACACCGGGGCCGCGATCTCTCCGGAGGAATCCCGCCGCCGCTCTCACGACAAAGATGCCTGGGACCGCAACTATGCGTGCAAGTTCGTCATCGGTGGCACCAGTGCCTGCGGGCTCATTCAGCTCGACACCGCACAGCGCCGGGGAATCGGCGAGTGCCAGTTTTTCAACGTGGGCAGCGACTTGGAGTTCGACATCGCCATGCGCTGGCTTCTGGACAAGCTCACGGCCGGTCCGGTCGGCCTCGGGTGGGATCTGGCCACGACAACGAAGGCAACGAGCAACCCGTCATCGTTCTCCGTCTTTGAGCGTCGCGGGGTTGAGCGGATTCTCCGTGCGGTCATCAACTGGAAGCTCTCCGATCCTGATATCGCAATGGAGCGGGCGCGCCGGATCATCACGACCGTAGCGGCCCGCAGCGAAGGTGGACCAGCCCGCAAGCTCTCCATTGACTCCACGAACGAGCGCTATTTCGCGCAGCGGGCAAGGAAGGAACTCGGTGCCCTGGTCCCGGTGGAGCTGGTCGTCGCCAGTGAATCCGTGGAGCTGCCTGGCAGCGAGCCCATGAACCGCAAGCAACACCTGGGCGGGCTCCTGGTCTCCGAACTGGATGACAATCATCTCCTCCTGCCGCCAGAGCGTTATCTCCGCGAAGACTGGCGTCTGGTCAAAAAGGAAAAGGGGCAGTTCGTCTGCGAACCGGATGCCGATGGAAAACACGGTGATACCTTCGACGGCGCGAAGCTGGCGAACTGGTCGCTCAACTCCACCTCGTTCGCCTATGCGCCGGTCGAGCGTGAAGAAACCGAAAGGGGAATGATCTTGTGAGCAAGCCCACACACCTTTCGCCCGAGCGCATCGAGCGCTCCATCCAATCGCGGTTCAATCCGCTTTCCAATCTCACCCCTGCGCGCCTGGTCGGGCAACTCGACGCATTCAACGCGGGTTATCTCGCGGATGCGGCGCGCACCTGGGACGCGATGCTTCGCCGCGATGACCGGCTTCCGGCCCTGGCACAGAAGCGCCTTTCGGCGATTGCCCGGTATGGCTTCGATGTCGTCTCGGTTGATTGCGATGGCGACGCCACCCTGGAGGCCGAAGCAAAGGCCCACGCGGATAAGATTCAATTCTTCCTGAACCACCTCACGGCAACCAACGCACTGGACGAAAACCAGCGCGGCGGATTCTCGCTCCTGGTGCGGCAGATGGCCTCAGCGGTCGGCATGCGCTACGCGGTGCATGAGATCGTATGGCAACCGGAGGCCGATGGCCTCTCTGCCACGTTCCGGCATGTGCCTCTCTGGTTCTTCGAGAACCGCACCGGCCGTCTCCGCTTTCTGGAACAGGACTACGGTGTCACCGGCATCGACATGCCCGAGGACGAATGGCTGGTCACGGTGGGGCCGGGCCTCATGGAAGCCTCCTCGGTCGCATGGATGTATAAGCGCCTGCCGCTGCGCGACTGGCTGGCCTTCTCAGAGAAGTTCGGATTCCCCGGCGTGCTCGGCAAAACGTCCGCCGCCAAGGGCACGGCCGAGTGGACCGCGATGGAGGATGCCGTCCGGGCCTTCGGGAACGATTGGGGCGCGGTCTGCAACTCCGGGGAAAGCCTGGAGCTGATCGAGGCCAAGGGCGGAACCAACATGCCATTTGAAGCCCTGATCGAGCGCATGGACAAAGCGCTCGCGATCATGTGGCGCGGTGGTGACCTGGGCACGGCCAGCGGCGCCGGGGCGGATAGCACGGGCGCAAGCCTCCAGGGCGACGAGACGGATCTGATTGAGCAGGACGATGCCTCCTGGTTGAGCGAGGTGCTGCAGACCTCGGTGATCCGCCAGGTGATCGAATACCATTTCGGCATCGGCACCCGGCCGCTTGCCTACGTTCAGATCCGGACCCGCGACCGCAAGGATACGAAGATGGATCTGGAAATGTTCAAGACGCTTTCGGAGATCGGCGTGCCGATCACGGTCGGATCTGTGATAGAGCGGTTCGGCCTCACGGCACCGCGTGCGGACGAGGAATTGCTCAAGCGGCCGTCTGCGCCGGTCGTCCCGAATCCCGCCCTGCCTGGCACCGAGGAACCCCTGGCCAATGAGGTCGCGGCGGCGCTCGGAGTTCCGAAGGGATGGGTCTCCCCGATTGAGGATCTGCTCGCCCGGCTGCAGGCCAAGGTCGAGGACGGCAACGTGAGCGACGCGGAGATCCTTCAATTTTTCAAAGACACTCAGGCCCAGCTCCCGGAACTGCTCGGCGGCATGGATGTCGAGGCCCTCGCCGGGGTCTTTGAATCAGCCCTCGGGGCCTCGGTCCTGGAAGGGGTCCGGGAAACCATCAAAACCAGCCAATCCAAACAGCCATGAGAAGCCGCCTAATCGCCCGAATTTCCGCTTTTGTGGGGTCGATACCCCATTTTCCACGTCCGACGCGACTGTCGGCCCATGCAAGGGGCCTGCAATGGCTCCCAATTTGCCCTCAAAACCCCGTTTTCCTGGCTAACGAGGGCGAGCCGGAAGAACTCCACCTCCTGAGCAACGAGTTCACGGTCGCCAACGACGGGTGGGTCCAGCTCGTTCCTTACGGTGACCACCTCCATGCTCAGGGTCTGCAGCGGTTCAGCAGGGAGGATGCCATCACGCTGGTCAACGAGTTCAACAGCCTGCTCGGCATCCCTGCCCGGCTGCTCGGCCTCCCCTGGTATATCGGGCATCCCGACCATCCGAACTTCAAAACCCGGTATACAGATACTCGGGCCTACGGGCGCATCAAGGGATTGGAGGCTCGCGAGGATGGACTCTTTGCAAACGTGAAGTGGAGCCCGGCCGGTGAGGATCTCATCAAGAGCGAGGCATTTCACGGCCACAGCGTGAACTGGGCCGCCAAGAAGGTCAGCGGGATTTTCCGCCCGGTCCGCATCAAGTCGGTCGGGTTTACCAACGAGCCGAACATCCCGGTGCAACCCATCACCCTCGCCAACGAGGAAGACACTCTCATGAAAAAGCAACTGATCGAGAAGCTGGGCCTCCCGGCAGACGCCACCGACGAGCAAGTTCTCGCTGCCGTGGATCTGGCCAACGAGGCAAAAAGCCGTGCGGATCAGGCAGACGCCGACAAGGCCGCTGCCGAAGCCGCGAAAACCACCGCCGAGACCGCCCTCGCCAATGAGGTGACCGCCAAGGAAACCGCCGAGACGCGGATTCGCGAAGTGGAAACCGAAAAGGTCACAGCCGAGACCGCCCTCGCCAACGAGCGCAAGGCCCGGATCGGGCTGGTGCTCGACGGCGCGATC
>JBGTAT010000530.1:0-2188 GCA_041749755.1 Terrimicrobiaceae bacterium
TGGTTGTCGCGGCGCCGATCATCAGCGGCGTCGTGAACCCCTCGCGCTGCATCTCCCGCGGGACGGGGATCCTCTCGGCGAGCGAGGGCGTGATGAGGCCGGAGAGGCCGATCACGTCGCAGTTCTTCTCGCGGGCGGTGGCCAGGATTTTCTCGCACGACACCATCACTCCCATGTCGATGACCTCGTAGTTGTTGCACGCCAAGACGACCCCGACGATATTTTTGCCGATGTCGTGCACGTCGCCCTTGACCGTGGCCATCAGGATCCGGCCCTGCGGGCGGGCGTCCGGGTTAGCCGCCCGCTCGGCTTCCATGAGCGGGGTCAGCCAGGCGACCGAGCGCTTCATCACGCGCGCGCTTTTCACAACCTGCGGCAAAAACATTTTGCCGGCACCGAAGAGGTCGCCAACGACCTTCATGCCCTCCATGAGCGGGCCTTCGATGACGAGCAGCGGTCGCCCGTATTTGGCCAAGGCCTCCTCGGTATCGGCATCAACAAAATCCACGATCCCCTTGATCAGCGCATGCTTGAGGCGCTCCTCGACCGGATTTTCGCGCCAGGACAGATCCGCGGTCGGGGCCGACCCGCCGGCCGCCTTGTTTTTGATCGTATCGGCAAACGTGACGAGCCGCTCGGTCGCGTCCGGGCGGCGGTTGAGGATGACATCCTCGACGAGCTCGACGAGATCCTTCGGGATCTCCTCGTAAACCCCGAGCATGCCGGCGTTGACGATCCCCATGTCGAGGCCGGCGCGGATCGAGTGGAAGAGGAACACCGTGTGCATCGCCTCGCGGACCGGGTTGTTGCCGCGGAACGAAAACGAGACGTTGCTGATCCCGCCGCTGACCCGCGCGTGCGGAAGGTTCGCCTTGATCCACCGCGTGGCCTCGATGAAATCTTTGGCGTAGTTCGAATGCTCCTCGATCCCGGTGGCCACGGTGAGCACGTTCGGGTCGAAGATGATATCCTCCGGCGGGAACCCAACCTCATCGACGAGGATCCGGTATGCGCGGGTGCAGATCTCGACGCGGCGGTCGTAGTTATCCGCCTGCCCCTGCTCATCGAAGGCCATGACGACCGCTGCCGCGCCATAGCGCCGGACGAGCCCGGCCTGGCGCTTGAATTCCTCCTCGCCGGCCTTGAGCGAGATCGAATTCACGATCCCCTTCCCTTGGACGCAGCGCAGGCCGGCTTCGATGACCTCAAATTTTGACGAGTCAATCATCACCGGGACCCGCGAGATATCCGGCTCGCTGGCGATGAGGTTGAGGAACCGGGTCATCGCGGCCGCCCCGTCGAGCATCCCTTCGTCCATGTTGATGTCGATGATCTGCGCGCCGGCCTCGACCTGCTGGCGCGCGACCGCGAGCGCCTCGTCGTAGTTCCCCGCCAGGATCAGCTTCGAAAACTTCGGGGACCCGGTGACATTCGTGCGCTCGCCGATGTTGATAAACGGGATTTCCGGGCGCGCGGTAAATGGCTCGAGGCCGCTGAGGCGGAGCGTCGTCTCGCGCTCCGGAATCTGCCGCGGGGGCAGCCCGCGTACCGCCTCGGCGATCGCCCGGATGTGGTCGGGCGTGGTGCCGCAGCATCCTCCGATGATGTTCAGCCATCCCTCGGCCGCCCAGTCGAGGAGCTGGGGGGCGAGCGACTCCGGCGTCTCGGGAAAACCGGTCGCCGAGAGCGGGTCGGGAAGCCCGGCGTTCGGGTACGTGCTCACATGAAATGGCGCGATGAGCGAGAGCTCCTCGATGTACGGCCGCATCTCCTTCGGTCCGAGCGCGCAGTTCAACCCGAGCGAGAGCAGCGGAAAGTGGGAGATCGAGTTCAGGAACGCCTCGACCGTCTGCCCGGTCAGCGTGCGGCCGCTCAGATCGGTGATCGTTCCCGACACCATCACCGGAAGGCGCGGGTGCTTCTCAAAATATTCGGAGATCGCAAAGAGCGCGGCCTTGGCATTCAGCGTGTCAAAAATCGTCTCGACCAGAAGGATATCGACCCCGCCGGCGACGAGGTTCTCGATCTGCTCGAGGTACGCGGAAACCACCTGCTCGAACGTCACGTCGCGCTTGCCCGGATCGTTGACGTCCCGCGAGATCGACAGCGTCCGGTTGAGGGGCCCGATCGCTCCCGCTACAAAAATATGCCGATCCGTGCACGCCGCAGCCGCCTCGCGCGCCAGCCG